>CAYRQB010000229.1:0-10017 GCA_964426025.1 uncultured Heliomicrobium sp. | reverse complement strand
AACGATTTCGACCAGATCAACGTCGCCGGCGTTCCCGGCGGAACCAACAACCAGAACGGACGTTTTGTGTTTACCAATTCGACTCCCGGCGGCACTGGCGTAGCCATTGCCAACGCGGCCATCGGTTTGTTCGACACTTACGCCGAACTCGGTTCGCGCGCTTTCACGCCGTATCGCGGTCATATGTTTGAATGGTTCTTGCAGGATTCCTGGAAAGCGACTTCGCAGTTGCGTCTGGAATTCGGAGTCCGTCACAGCATCATCCAGCCCTATTACAGCTTGTGGCGCAACATGCTGGTTTTCGATGCCAAGTATTACAACCCGAACAACGTCGTAGTTCAGAATCCGGCAAACGGACTGATCACTGGAGGCAATTTGCAGGCTCGTTACAACGGGCTGGTGATTCCTGGTGACAGCTTCACACCTGCCGCGGCGGGTCGTTTCCCGCTGGCAGGCGATCCGAATTTCGGATTCCTGTTCCGCGGTGAGTCGAAGGAATATTCGACCATTCACGTTGGCAAAACCTTCCAACCTCGAATCGGATTCGCCTATTCGTTTAACGACAAGAGCGTTGTGCGCGGCGGCGTTGGCCGTTTCCTGACCCGACTCGGCGTCAGCGATTCAGTCTTCCTTGGCGGCAATCCGCCGTTCCAGCCGTCCGCGGCTGTCAGCTTTGGCAGCGTGGATAGTCCTGGCGGAGCCGCCGGTGTGGCCTTCCCGCTGACGATCACCACGCAAGACAGAAACTTCCGCGCGCCTGAATCCTGGACGTGGAACCTGACCTTCGAGCGCGAACTCGGATGGGATACGACAGTCGAAGTCGGTTATGTGGGTCGCCGCGGCCTGTTTGGTCAACGCGAACGGAACATCAACCAATTGCCTGTTGGCACGCGTTTTCTGCCGCAGAACGCCGGCATCAACGTTGACACGCTTCGTCCGTACAAGGGCTTTGCCGTCATCCGTACCACCGGCAACGAAGCCAATTCGCTTTACAACGGCTTGCAGTTGAATGTGAACCGTCGCTTCACCAAAGGCTTTGGCCTGGGCGCGGCTTACACCTACTCCAAGACCTTCGACAGCGGATCGGCTCAGCGCGACGTCATTCCGAATGCCTACGACGCCCGCAACCTGTGGGGAGCGGCCAGCTACGACCGCCGTCACGTGCTGGTGATCAACGGCATTTATGAACTGCCGATCTTCAGGGATCGTTCCAAACTGACAGGCAAATTGCTTGGCGGATGGACGCTCAGCGCGGTTTCGCAGATGCAGACTGGCACGCCTTTCAGCATCGGCACTGGCGATGATTTCGCCGGAGTCGGCACTGGCAGCGGCGCTCAGTTCTGGAATCTGAACGGCAGCACTCCGAAACTGTCGCAGCAATATGCCAACAATCGGACTGACACGAACTTCTGGTTCAACGTCACCAATCCGGATGGAACGCCTGTCTTCACTCGTCCGGCCAACGGAACGATTGTGACGGCTCGCGTTCGTAACCTGATTTACGCGCCCGGCTTCCAGAATCACAACCTCGGCCTGTTCAAAGACTTCACCATCAAGGAAGGTCACGTCATCACCTTCCGCGCTGAAGCCTTCAATTGGCCGAACCATCCAAACTGGAACGGTCCGGACACCAACCCGAACAACATCGTGGTTGGATCGGACGGCAAAGTGAATCTGACCAGCAGTTCGTTCGGCAAGATCACCGGCAAAAACAGCCAGCGTGAATTGCAGTTCGCTCTGCGCTACCAATTCTAAGTTCCATTTGCCTCTCTCAAGGCAAAACTCAAGCCCGCCGGATCGTCTGATCTGGCGGGCTTTTTTTTTGAGCATGGACTTCAGGTTCACGCAAAGTCGCGAAGTCGCAAAGAACTAAAGCAGGCGAATTACTATTCTGCTCTTCTTTCTTTTCCGCTTGGCGGTTTTGCGGCTTCGCGTGAGACCTCTTTTCTTAAAGCTTACATCCTCCAAAACAGGTGAGCAGGCTTGTACACTTCCTCGGCTACTTCCGGGATAAAGTTACCGGCGCGAAATCCCGACGCTTCAGGGCAGGCCGTTTACGACCGTCCTCTACGTCTTCGTTTGTAGGCGTATCCGAAGCAGCGCGATAACCGTCGCGCGCTCTGACAATCAGTCCGGCGTTGCCGTTCGGGTTCAGGCGAACTTTGATTCGGCGGTAAGAACCATCGCGAGTGATGTTCGTTGGGTAATAGCTGATGGCGTATTGATGCCGCAGTTCTTCGGCAATCTGTGAAAAGGCTCTGGAAAGGTTTGTCAGCGAATCCGCCTGGTACAACCGTCCGCCGCTGCGGTCGGCCAAATCCTGCATGTACTGTCTGCCGCGCATAGCGTCATCGCGGTTGCCACCACGCGGAATGCGTCCCTGCGGCCATTGCTGGGGGAATTGGAAGGTAATGAATCCATCAAACGGTCGGCGTGTGCGCGGGCGGCGAGGTTGCGGCCAGCGCGGAGTCATAATCGGAGGCAATCCGCCGGGGCCTCCATTGATAACCGGGCCGTTTGAGTATTGCCCTTCGGTGTCGTAATAAATCGAGTAAGCCAAAGCTCCGGATTCTTCGACCGCTTCCAGACTCCGGCGAGCGCTGCTGAAACGGCTGTTGAAATCAACGCCGTCGCTGAAAACCACAATCGCCTTTCGACCCTGAATTTTGTTCAACGCGTCGTTGACCACCAGATCAACGGCGTCGTAAAACTTCGTTCCGCCGCCGCGATTCATGCGATAGATCGCCTGGCGAATTTCCGACCGCGAATCTGTGAAATCGCACCAGACCTCGATTTGAGAATCGAATGAGACGACCATGACTTTGTCGTCGCGCCGCAACTGTTCGACAAATTCCAGCGCCGCCTGCTGAATATCTTCGTGACGAAAAGCCGTGCTGTTCGACGTGTCTATCATCAAGACGACGTGAAACGGCGTTTCCACCGATTCCAGAAACTCGATTTCCTGACGGATGCCGTCTTCGTAAATCTCAAAATCGTGTTTCTTCATAAAGGGCACGAACTTTCCATTACGATCAATGACGCTGGTCGGAATGGTGACCATCGCCGTGTCCATTTTGATGGTTCCGTCTTCGCCAACCAGAATCGGCGTGCTGTCGGCCAGCGGAGCGTTCGATTTGCTTTCCGAATTGTTGTCGCTCCTGCCGGAATTGTTCGGCTCTTTGGTTTCGTATTTACCTCTGGTTGTCGGCTGTTGAGGTTTGCGGCCTGATTGAGCCGCAGACGGAAGAATCATTGTCGCTGTCATTACAATCGAACACAGCAACACGACAAATTTGCGCGCAAACTTCCTGCTTCTCATTACTACCTCCGAGTTGCGCTGCGTAAAGGGGTAAACGTAGCGGGTGTGCCAGCAGAACGACTGGCCGTTTCAAACTTGCGGTGACGCCTCAAGCTTCTTCGTGGCTTTCAGCGGCATCCAGCCAGTCCACGATTGCGGGATGATCTGCCGCGCCGATAAATCAGCGCCCATAATCAAAATAAAGGACGAGATGAACACCCACGTCACCAGCGCCATCAGCGATGACAATTGCTGATAACTTTCGCTGAAATCAAACAGCGGCAACGCCAGCCAGAAACCGAAAGTCGCCAGCAACCACAACACGGCAATCGCCACCGAAGTGAAGACCACCTGATTTAGTTGCACCTTGCCGTTTGGAACTATGTAGTAGATGACGAAAAACAACAGTATCAAAAACGGCAGCGACATGATCGGTCCGACGATTTTGAAAAACCATTCGCGCACGGGCGATTGCCCGAAAATCGTTTCCAGCATGAAATCGTAAACGCTGCCCAGCGCCACCGGGCACAACATGATCAAAGCGCAAACTACGACCAGCAAAATGTAAACCAGATACTGTTTGATGATGCCGCGCTCGTTGAACTTCCAGGCGCGATTCAGCGCGGCTTCCAGCGGCTGGAAAACTCCGGAAGCGGAAAAGATCAACAGACCAAAAGAGATTATTGTCGCTTTGCCGCCGGGACCGCGCGTCACTTGATCCAGACTGTTCAACAGCATTCCGGATTCCTTCGGCATCAGCGAGCGCATCAATCTGAAAAGTGTTTCATATCCGCGCTGTGAATGAACTATGTTGAGCAGAAAACTGCCGATCAACACGACGAATGAAAAGAACGACAGCATGATGTTGAAAGCGATGGCCGACGCGTTGACGTAAGTTTCAGTCGAAGTCAGTTCGTAAATCGTCGGCCACATCTTTTTGAAAAAAAGCCAACTGCCGCGAATGTAAAAGCCAATGCCTCGCCCCATCTTCTGTGTAGCCGGGGACTGATTGACAGATGTCGTTGTGTTGTTATTGATCGGAGTTGTTTCCATTCTGGTTTCAGTGAAGGTTTCAAATTACAAACCGGAGAGTTCCGTTTCGACGGCCAGCAGCGACTGTTCCAGCATTTGCCGGTGAGCGTCAGAGCGCGCTGATTCGATTTGTTCGATCAACCGGCTTCGCATCAATTGCAGAGATTCGCGTTTGTGTCGTGTTTCAGGACTTTCAGTTGACCGCGGACGAGCGGCTTCGCGTTTGGCGCGCTCGCTCTCTTCCTGTTGATCTTCGACTGATTTGCTTTCCCAACCTCTGGCCATAAATTCACTCATTGAGCAGGCAGGCCGCGTGACCCAAAATTCTATCGCCCTGGCGAAGCGGCGATGGCGTTGGCCGCCAGCCTTCGTTCAATCTCGCCTGCAACAACTCTTCAGCGCTCGGATGATGATCCCAGACGGCGACCGCCGTGATCGTGCCGTTTCACGTCGAACCGAAAACGATAAACAGATTGTTTCGCCAGGCGGAAATAACTTCGTGCGAGTATTCATCCAGCGCAACGGTTTGAATCAACAAAACCGGCGGCTGTTGTTTTCCGCCCCAAACTACAAATTGCTGCAAAGTGCCGAACTCCGGCAACTGCTGCTTCAAGACGGCAAATACCTCAGCAGACAAATTAGCTCGATTGTTAATTTGCACAGGACACAGTGTAGAGCCGCGCGTTGTCACAAGCAACGCCAAGCTGAGAAGCGCGAGTCCGGCAAGGTGACACAACCGTTTTCCAAAAAGTTTTTTGTTGGCGCTTGGCTTCGGCTAAACTGCGCCGCGTGAACCTGAGAACAGAACGCCGCTGGCTGCACAAAATCTTCAATCGTCAAAATATCTTCGCCGCATCGGTGATCGCGCTGGCGCTTGTAATCTGGTTCGTCTGGCGTTGGATGCAACCGCCTCCGCCATTTGCCAGAATCGCCACGCTCGGTTACGTCGAATCGCCTGCCAATCATTCTTACGAACCGTTTGGCATAGCAGCGGACGATGACGGAAACATTTACTTCAGCGAAAGCATCACCGGTCGAATCTTTCGAATCGCTGCCGGCAGTTATGAAAACAGTTCGTCTTTGCAGGTTTCGGTCGTTGCGGAAAATTTGGCGACGCCATCGGCAATCGCGATTGACGATGACGGCAATCTGATCGTCGCCAACACCGGAGCGCACACGATTGTCCGGGTTGATCCCGAAACCAAAGTTGTCACCGTCATTGCCGGGCAAACAAACGCGAGCGGCGACGCCGATGGAATCGCCGGTCAATCGCGATTCAATGCGCCGGTCGGCGTGGCGGTCAGCAAAGACGGTTCGATCTTCGTCGCCGACACTTACAACGACCGCATTCGCTTAATAACGCCGGATGGTCAGGTGAAAACTGTGGCGGGCGGACGCGAAGCCGAGTTCGATACTCCGTGCGGAATAGCCGTGATGAATGATGGTTCTCTGCTGGTTGCAGACACTGGCAACAATCGTATTCGCCGCGTCGCGCCGGATGGCCGTGTGACGACACTGGCCGGGACAAACGCGTATGAAAATGAACGCCCGCTGATTGAATCCGTTTTCAATGAACCGACAGCCGTCATCGTTCGCGACAGGGAATCATTTTTCGTCGCCGACGCCGCAGGATCAATTCGCCTGGTTTCATTGAAGGCAAATGACGAACAGAAACCTTTCGTCAAAACCGAATTGCCCGAACTGTCATTGAACAGGCCAACCGGACTGGCCGTTTTGCCGGATGGTGAATTGGCTTTTGCCGAAAGCGCTTCCGGCATGATTCGCGCGTTGATTCCCGCCGAATCGAAACTGGGGATTTCTTTTGATCCTGATGCAATCGCTCTTTCCCCCGAAAGAATGCGGCAGCTTGTCCAACCGCGCTGGCCGTTCGATCCGCCCGAAACCAGACGAGAAATCGCCGGAACCTTCGGCGAAATTCGCGGCGAACGATTGCCCGAACACGACGCCTGGTTTCACAACGGCCTGGACGTGCCCGGAGCTTACGGCGAAATGGCTCGGGCTGTTTTCACTGAACCGGTCACGCGTCCGCTTTCAATCGAAGGCGCAGGCACTTCGCGCGAGCGAATACGTCTGCCGTTGTTCGGTTACACGCACGTCAAAATTGGCCGCGACAAAGACGATCAGTTGCTGTCGAATTTCGCCAATGGTTCAGTCACGGTTCGGCGCAACGAAGCAGGACAAATCATCGGGGTCAGAATCCGGCGCGGAACCTTGTTCAAAGCGGGCGATGCGATTGGCGCGCTCAATCGTCTGAACCATGTTCATCTGATTGCAGGCGCGGCTGGCCGCGAATTCAACGCTCTGACCGTTTTGCGTTTGCCCGGTTTGACCGACAATGTCGCGCCGGTCATCGAAGCCGTCGCCATCGCCGACGAGCAATACAATGTGATCTTCGATTCGACAGTGAAGCGGAAGGAAGCCAAGCCTTTGATGCTTAGTGACAGGCTGCGAATCTTCGTTCGCGCTTACGATCAGGCCGATGGCAACGCGAAGTACAGACGATTGGGCTTGTACCGAATCGGTTATCAGGTGCTGGACGCCGCCGGAAGGCCGATGCCCAATTTCGATGACACGCGCAGCAACATTGAATTCGATCAATTGCCGCCGGATTGGCAAACCGTCGCGCTGGTTTATGCCGAAGGCAGTCAGTCCGGTTACGAAGGGCCGACGGTGTTCAATTACATTGCCACCAACGTGCTGCAACGCGGCAAAGTCCGCGAAGCGTTTTTCGATCCGTCAAAACTTACGCCGGGCGATTACACTTTGCGCGTCGTGGCGACGGATTTTTTCGGCAATGTCGCTCATCGCGATTGGCCGATTACCGTTCAATAGTTGATTTCCAATCTCCCTCACCGCAGAGGCGCTGAGAACGCAGAGATAGCGCAGAGAAACACTCTGCGAGGCCTCCGCGTTTCTCTGTGGCTCTGCGGTGAAAGAGGTTCGTACAATGACGCTGAACTTCAAGCTTTCCAAATTCTGGTTGCTGCTGGCGACGATTCAACTTTTCTCCATGATGACCAATGCTCAAACCAACGACGTTTTGACTGCCGAGGGCGTGTCGCGCGAACTCGCCCGCCATCGCGCGGCGCGCATTTCCGATGTGCGGAATCGGCTTTCGATTGAACTCGCGCCCGGCGTCTCGCGCTTCAAAGGCAGCGAAGAGATTACGTTGAAACTCGCCGGCGCTGATTCGCCGGTCATTCTGGATTTCCGCGATCTGGATTCGGCTGGAAAAGTCATCGAAGGCGCGATTCGCAACGTCACCGTCAATGGCAAACCGGCGACTGGCCTCAGCCAAAAGAACGGCCACATCATTTTGCCCGCCGAATTGTTCAAGATCGGCGAAAATTCGATCAAGCTGGATTTTGAATCCGGCGTCGCCAACGCCGGTCGTCCGGTTATTCGATACAAGGATCAGGAAGACGGCAGCGAATACATTTACACACTGTTTGTGCCAATGGACGCCAGCCTGGCTTTTCCCTGTTTCGATCAACCGGATTTGAAAGCGCGATTCACTCTGGATGTTGCCGCGCCGGAAAGCTGGACGGTCATCGGTAACTGCGACATCGCCAAAACCGAAGCTCTGAACGGCAAACGCCGAACGCAGTTTTCAGAAACCAAACCAATCAGCGCTTACCTGTTCGCTTTTGCCGCCGGGCATTTCAAACAGATTGCCGGAAGCGGCGCTTCAGTTCCGATGCGCGTTTTTGTACGTCAATCGAAGCTCAAACGCGCCGAGGAAGAATGGACTGAAGTTGAACGGCTGACCCGCGCAGGGATGAAACATTTCGCCGAATATTTCGGTCACGAATTTCCCTTTACCAAATACGATCAGGTTTTGATTCCGGGCTTTGCTTACGGCGGGATGGAGCACGCCGGAGCTACTTTCCTGCGCGAAGACGCGATCCTGTTTCGCACGACGCCGACACAGAGCGACAAGTACGGACGAGCTTCGCTGGTGCTGCACGAACTGGCTCATCAATGGTTCGGCGATCTGGTGACGATGCGCTGGTTTGACGATCTATGGTTGAAAGAAGGTTTCGCCAACCTGATGGCTTATCACGCGATGGCTGCGATTTACGATCCGGCGCAAATGTGGCGGCGGTTTTATCAATCGCATAAGCCTGTGGCTTACGGCATTGACGCGACCAAAGGCACGACGCCAATTTATCAGGAAGTGCGAAATCTGAAAGACGCCAAATCGGCTTACGGCGCGATTGTTTATCAGAAAGCTCCCAGCCTGTTACGCGCGTTGTCGTTCGTCATCGGCGAAGAAAAGTTCCGCGAAGGCGTCAGATTGTTTTTGAAAGAACACGCTTACGCCAACGCCGAATGGAGCGATTTGATTGCCGCTTGCGAACGAGCTTCGGGCCAAAAACTGACGGCTTGGGCTGACGCCTGGATCAAACAACGAGGCATGCCGCAAATTGATGTGACGATGAATTGCCAAGCCGGAAAGATCGAACGGCTGGAGCTGACGCAACGCGACGTTCTGAACGAAGCGGGCGTCTGGCCGATCAATTCGCAATTGCTGCTGGCTTATGACGATCAAGCCCCGCTGAAAATTCCCGTCAGCTTCAACACCGCGCGAACAGCGGTTGCCGAAGCCGTTGGCAAAAAATGTCCGGCTTATGTTTTCGCCAACTCCGGCGATTACGGTTACGGTCGGTTTATGCTGGACGCGCGAAGCCGCAAGGCCGTCATCGCCCGCATCGGCAAAGTCGAAGACGTGCTGCTGAAAACCATGCTCTGGGGCGCGTTGTGGGATTCCGTCCGCGAAGCCGAGATGGACCCGAACGATTACATCGCGCTGGTTTTGAAAACTTTGCCAACGGAAACCGACGAAGAATTGACGCAGACGTTGCTGATCAGAACCGGCACGAGTTTCCAGCGTTACCTGTCGGTTCAACAGCAAAAGACAATCGCGCCGCAGCTTGAAACCTTGTGCTTCGACCGAATGACCAAAGCGGCTGAACTCGGTTTGCGAATCACGTATTTCCGCGCTTTCCGCAATGTGGCGACGACTGAAACTGCTCGACGGAATTTGAAAGCGGTTCTGTCAGGAAAGCTGGTCATTCCCGGTGTGGACATCAAACCGCTCGACCGTTGGCAAATCATTCGCGTCCTGCTGTCGAATGGCGACACTGAAGCTTCTGCTTTGCTCGAAGCCGAACGCCTGCGTGATAAAAGCGACGACGCCAACAAACAGGCTTACATTGCCGAAGCCGCTCGCGACGACGCCGATACCAAACGCCGTTATTTTGACGATTACACGAAAAACAAAACCGTCGCCGAAGACTGGATCGAAGGCAGTTTGGGCGCTTTCAACTCGCTCAACCAATCGGCGCTGACTCGCGCTTATTTGAAACCGGCGCTTGCCGCATTGCCGCAAGTCAAACGCGAACGAAAGATTTTCTTCGTGCTGGCCTGGCTGAATGCTTTCATCGGCGGTCAAAAAGACAAAGCTGCGTTGAACGAAGTTCGTGAATTTTTGCAGACGAACAAACTGGATCGAGACCTGGAATTGAAAGTGGCTGAAGTGATGGATGAACTGGAGCGGACGGTTCGGATCCGTGAAGTTTTTGAGAAGTAGTAGTGGCGCGGACTTCACAGTCCATGCAGCTAAAGTTAGTGGCTAAAGCCAGTACACAGAATTAGTTGGCATG
>CAYRQB010000228.1:0-10022 GCA_964426025.1 uncultured Heliomicrobium sp. | reverse complement strand
CAATCCGCCGGGCACTTCCTGCCAGGGTTGAATCGCCACTTCCGATTCGTTCGGGGTGTAATACTTGTGCAGAATTCCGCCTTCGGGTTTGACGGCGAAAGCATACATACGGCTGTTGTGGAGCGAGCAGGAAAGAGCGTGCGGTGTGACGATGCGAAACGGATCGCGTTGCCATCCCCGCCATTCGCGTTCGCGACCATCATCCGGATCAGGCAAAGCTGATTGCCTGCCGCGACCCAGACGGTTCAAATAAACTTCTCTGTCGTCTCTGGCTTTGCCGAACAAGACGACTTCGCCTTCCAGCGTGGTGGCCGCGGCGGGCGCGCGATCAGTCAAGATGCTGCCGGGAACCAATTGCCAGTCGGTCCAATTCGGGACGCGCGGTTTTTTGACGGCAAAGCATGCGGCTTCCAATTCCGTGCCCTGAATGACGAAGCCCTGACTTGACCAACGTCCCGGAACATAACCGACCGATTGCTGAGTGTACTTCGTTCCGTCCCAGGTGATTTCCCACAACTCGCCGGTCATTTCGTTGTTGACGATCATTCGCCCCAGGCGGTTGATGAACTGGCTGGCGCTGACCGACAGCAGACGATTTTCGCGCTCGCGATCAAAACAAATCTGGTTTTGAAAGAAGGTTCCTCCTGAAGCCGGAACGAACTGAATGTCTTCAGCGGCAAAGCCGATGTTGGCCAGCAAGGTGATTTGCCTGTCTTTGCCGATGGCGTAAATTTCTCCGCCGTGGGGGTCTTCGTCGCCGTTACCTTCGCAACCGGTGATGATCTGTTTGGCCAGCGGTCCGAAAGTCGCCGGAGCCACGGCCACGCCTTCCAATCGCAAATCCAGATCGGCCAGCAATTCAAAAGTTCCATCCGGATTGACCAGATAAACTTTGCCGTAAGCTTCGACGGCGATCAGTTTGCCGCCGAAATCGCCTTCGGTATCGAAAACCAGTCCGCCCCACATTCCGCCGCCGGGTCCGAAATCTGCAAAGACATCGGCCAGAACGTCGCCGTTCGCCGAAAGCCTGGAGATTTCGGTTTGCGGTCCGCGTCCGCAGAAAATTTCTCCCGGCGTGAAACCGGCTTCGACCGGCGCGCCGCTTTCGGGAACGACGGCGATCTTCGATTCGATTCCGCGATAGGCCGTGAAATCAGGCGCAAAACGCGTTCGCGTTCCGTCGCGAGCGACCAGATTCAAAATCTGATTGCGAGCGGCTTCAAAACCCGATGGGGCAAGTGAAACCACCAACCGGTCGAGCGCTTTGTGGTAAGCAATGCCTTTCGGATTGGAGAAACCCTGCGACGGATCGAAATCGCCGCGAAAGGCGGTCACTTCGATGAAGCTGTACGGGTAATCTGACGGCGGAAAAACAACGGCGAGCGGATTGGCTGCGACTGGTGGCATAAATCTGGCTTTCGTAATAGTCGGACGAGAAATTCGGTTTAGCCATGACCCATTTAGCCATTAACCACTGCCAGTCAGGGAAATTTCTATTAACCGGCAACTGATGGCTGGTGGTTAATGGCTAATTCAATTCAAGTGTGTCAGCGGCTTGATTGAGCGCTGCTGGCTTGAAGCCTGTTGGCATAAAGCGGGAATTGAGCGGTCAACTCCTTGACTTTGCCGATGACTTTCTGGTGAACGGTTTCATCCTGTGGAGCTTCCAACACTTCGGCGATCAATGAAGCAATCAGTTTCATTTCGGCTTCGCCCATCCCGCGCGTGGTTACAGCCGGAGTTCCCAATCGAACGCCGCTGGCTTTCATCGGCGGATTGGTGTCGAATGGAATGGTGTTTTTGTTGACCGTGATGTGAGCCGCTTCCAGAGCCTTTTCGGCGTCCCTGCCCAAAATTCCTTTCGAGAAAACATCAACCAGAAAAACGTGATTGTCAGTTCCGCCTGAAACAATGCGGAAGCCATTGTCGGCGACCGCCGTCGCCAATGCGCCGGCATTTTTCACGATCTGTTGTTGGTAGGCTTTGAATTCAGGTTGCAGCGCTTCTTTGAAAGCGACGGCTTTGGCCGCGATGATGTGAACCAGCGGGCCGCCCTGAATGCCCGGGAAGACATTGCGATCAACGTCTTTGGCAAATTGTTCCTTGCACATGATCAAACCGGCGCGCGGGCCACGCAAAGTTTTATGCGTCGTCGTCGTCACGAAATCGCAATGCGGAACCGGCGACGGATGCAAACCGGTGGCAACCAATCCGGCGATGTGGGCGATGTCGGCCATCACCAATGCGCCGATGCCGCCAGCAATCGCCGCGATCCGTTCGAAATCAATCACGCGCGAATAGGCCGAAGCGCCGCAGACAATCAACTTCGGTTTGTGCTCTTTGGCCAGAGCTTCCATCTGATCGTAATCAATCGTCTCGTCATCTTTCTTCACGCCGTAAGCGACGACCTTGTAACTTTTGCCGGAAAAATTGAGCGGATGTCCATGTGTCAGATGTCCACCGTGCGACAAATCCATGCCAAGAATCGTGTCTCCGTGCTGACAGGCAGTCAGGTAAACAGCCATGTTCGCCTGACTGCCTGAATGCGGTTGGACGTTGACGTGATCAGCGCCGAACAACTGTTTGGCTCGATCAATCGCCAGACTTTCGACAACGTCCGTGAATTCGCATCCGCCGTAATATCTCTTGCCCGGATAACCTTCGGCGTATTTGTTGGTGAAGACCGACCCGGCGGCCTGAAGCACTGCTTCGGAGACGAAGTTTTCGGAAGCGATCAGTTCCAGACCTTCGTGCTGGCGGCGAGTTTCGTTTTGAATTGCCGCAAAGATTTCCGGATCTGATTCGGCGAGCGGGCGGGAATGGTTGTATGACATCGTTGGTTTCAATCCTCGTGAAAGAAAGTTTGTAATGCCGTTTCAGGCGGCGTTTTGATGAAAAGAGATTGCGGTTTGATGACGGCGTCAGGAATTCGATTGTTCTTCCAGCCTGGCGATTTTCTCAATGCGTTGCACGTGACGACCACCATCGAAATTCGTGGTCAGAAAAGCCCGCACGATTCGATCAATCATTTCAGGCTCGGTCGTTCGCGCGCCGACTGTCAGAACATTGGCGTCGTTATGCTGACGAGAAAGTTTGGCCGTCTCTTCGTTCCAGGCCAGCGCAGCGCGAATGCCGTTTATTTTGTTGGCGGCGATTGAAACTCCTATTCCGCTGCCGCAAGCCAGTATGCCGCGATCCGCTTCACCGGCGGCGACAAGGCGAGCGACTTTTTCGGCATAATCCGGGTAATCCACGGATTCTTCGGAATAAACGCCTAAATCTTCGTAGGCGACGCCCATCTGATCCAAAGTCTTCCTGATGATTTCCTTGCCCGGAAAACCTGCATGGTCGCTGGCAATTAACACTTTATTCATGGCTTTTGCTCTTTCGGGAGAGTGTCGGATTCAGTAGGCGATTATGCTATCTCACGAATTTGGGATTGTCGAACCGGAAGTTGCGGATTGCAGATTTGATAAGCATACTTTCGACTCTTACAGGCAAACCACGCCATCTGAATATTTTTGATGAACAACCCGATACGTCCGAAACCATCTGAGATTTTCAAATCCGCAGTCCGCAATCCGCAATTCGCAATCCTGGCGGCGTTTGCCGGAATGCTGGCGGTTTCGTGGCGGCGATGGACTTCGCCGATTGCCGACAGCGGGCGAGAAATGGATTTGCCTTTGCGATTGCTGGAAGGCGAATGGTTGTATCGCGACGTTCATTACATTTATCCGCCGTTTGCGCCGTATTTGAACTCGCTGCTTTATCGCGTGTTCGGCGCGCATCTGGATGTTCTACACGCCGCCGGAATCGCCTGCTCGATTTTGATCATCGCGCTTAGCTATCGAATCGCTCGGCGATTGCTCGACCCGCTTGAATCTGCGATTGCCACGATTGCCATTGTCGTCTTCTGCGTCTTCAAACCGGCGGGCAATCTGATTCAGCCATACGCCTTCGCGGCTTTGTATGCATGCCTCTTCGCGCTCGGCTCGTTGCTGATGGCGTTGCGGTTTGCTGAAAATCGTCGTCAGCGCGAACTTGTCGTAGCCGGTTTTTTGATCGGACTGGCCGCCGTCACCAAACAGGAGTTCGCCGTAGCCGTAGCGGCGACGATCACTGCGGCGCTTATCTATCTTTATCGAACCAATTTCAAATCCCTGATTTCAACACTCGCCTTCGTTGCTTTGCCAGCAGCATTGATAACCTTTCCGGTTTACGGTTGGTTGATCGCGACCATTGGCTGGCAAACGATCGTCGAAGATTGCCATCTGTTTTATACGCATCTGCCGCAATCGCTGGTTTATTACAATTCGCAGCGAACCGGATTGGATCGCCCGCTGCTGTCGCTGGCGCAAATGTTTGGCGGAGCAGCGGTGGCAACGGCGGCGCTCAGCTTCGTCGTCATGCTCAGTGATCGCAAGCGCAAGTTTATGAAGGCGTCTTTCATTCTCTTTGCCGGATCGTTTGCGATCATCGCCATCACAAGGCTCGTTGCCGGCAAACAATGGGATGGCAGCCCTTTGCGCGCGTTGCCGTTCCTGCTTGTTGCTCTGATTGTCGTGGCGTTATGGCGTAAGAATCCACTTGCAGACGAATCCGCAGCGTGCAATCAGTCGCTGTTCATCATTGCGATTTACAGCTTTGCCATTCTCGCTCGCGTGGCTTTGCGCGTTCCCAGCGGCGGAGCCTTCGGCGGATTCTTTCTGCCGACATCGCTGATTTTGTTTTGTTATGTCTTCTGGCAAATGTTGCCTGCGGTGGTTGGAAAATGGGCTATGGATGAAGCTTCAATCAATCGAGCGCGGCGGATTGCCAGAGGCTTGCTGGCTGTGACGATTCTGGCCGGAACCATCACCTTCGGAATTCGTTACCGGAAAAACTTCAGCTATGAAATTGTCGCCGAGCGAGGACATTTGTTTGCGCCCGGAGTGACTGGAAATGAAATCAAACAAGCGCTTGATTTCATTTCCAGTTCAACTCAACCGAATGAAAGCATAGTCATTCTTCCAGAAGGCAGCGATCTGGCTTTTCTGATTGGCCGCCGCATGCCGCTTCGCCACCAGATTCTGATTCCCGGTTTGATGAGCGAGCGCGACGAGCAAACGGCCATCAATCAATTGCAACGCGACGCTGTCCGTTATGTTTTGATCGTCAATCGCCCGATGCGCGAATTCGGCCTGGAAGCTTTCGGCAGAGATTTTTACCGACAGCTTGGAAGCTTTATTGAAGCGAATTACCGATTGGTGAAAGTTTGCGGAAAAACGAAAAACGACAACCCGCAAATTGGCGATGATCAGTTCTTCATCAAGATTTTCGAGAAGGCGGATTGAACCCATTCTTCTCAACCATTTGACTGTTTGATTGTCCACTTGCAAAGCCAGCCGGAGTAGTGCAGTATCCAGCCTGTCCATTCCTTCTCTCGCGCATCAACGGTGATGCGCCACATGCCTCAAAGTTGTACGGCGGCGTTTTGGATTGTTCGAGAGCAGGCTGATTTTAACTTGCAGAAGCTGTTCACTTGAACATCCGATCACACCTTCGCTGCTACCGTTCACCGAAGATTTTCTGATTCGTAGCTTCTCTTTTTGCTCCCATCAGGGAGAAAGGTAAATAACATGTCCATGAAACTTTATGTTGGCAACCTGTCGTTCCAAACGACAGAAGACGAGTTGCTGAATCTGTTCTCACAAGCCGGCAACGTCGAATCGGCTTCGTTGGTCACTGACCGTGACACAGGCCGTTCACGCGGTTTTGGCTTCGTCGAAATGGCGAGCAAAGAAGAAGGTGAAGCTGCAATTTCGCAATTCAACGGAGTTGAAGTCAACGGGCGCAGCCTGACCGTCAACGAAGCTCGTCCGAAAGAAAGCCGTGGCGGCGGATTCGGCGGCGGTCGTGGCGGTGGTCGCGGCGGCGGCGGTGGATTTGGCGGTGGTCGCGGCGGCGGCGGTGGTCGTGGCGGCGGTGGATTCGGCGGAGGCCGCTCGCGCTACTAAGCTTGCCTAACTTTGAGACAAAAAGATCAGACAGGATTTACGAGATTGATCAGGATTCGTCGGTGAAATCTGTCATACGATTTTTACCAAACCTGTTCACTCCCGGGTTTCCTGTCTGATTTTTTTTTTTACGATAACAACAAGGCTCACGGCGATTTGATATCCGTGATGCCGAAAGGAAAGAAATGAATTTTGCTGAATTGGGACTACATCAGTCATTGGTTGACCGATGTCAGTCTCTGGGGTTTGAAAATCCAACCCCAATCCAAAGACAGGCGATACCTGTCATTCTCGACGGCTCTGATTTGATTGGCTGTGCCGCAACAGGCACGGGCAAAACGGCGGCGTTTCTGTTGCCGATGTTGAACAAGTTGTTTCTGGAAAAACCAACCGGAGGCAGACGAAACAGCGTGCGAATGCTGGTTCTTTCGCCGACGCGCGAACTGGCTTCGCAAATTACAGACAATTTGCGCCAACTGGACGCAAAGAGAAAAACTCATGCCGTGACGGTCGTCGGCGGCGCAAGCATCAATCGCCAGCGATTGGATTTGCGCAGAGGCTCGGATGTGGTCATCGCCACGCCGGGACGTTTGACCGACCACATCGAAAACAAGGCGATTGACCTGTCTAACGTCGAAGTGCTGGTGCTGGATGAAGCCGACCGCATGCTGGATATGGGATTTTTGCCTGTCATTCGCCGCATCATTGGTTTGCTTCCGGCAGAGCGGCAGACCTTGCTGTTTTCCGCAACCATGTCTCCTGAAGTTGAAGAGATCGCGCGAAAATATATGCGTAGGCCCGCCGTCGTTGATGTCAATCCGCGCGGCAAAGCTGCGATCACGGTCAAACAAACGGCTTACCCTGTAGCGCTGGAATCGAAAACCAATCTGCTGCTTCATTTGCTGGAACGCGAACGTTTTGATCGCGTGCTGGTTTTCACCCGCACACGACGCGGAGCGGAGCGTTTGGCGACTTTGTTGTCTGCACGCAAACATCTGGTCAATCGTATTCACGCCGACCGTTCGCAATCTCAACGCGAAGCTGCTCTGCGCGGTTTCCGCGACGGGCGTTTTCGCGTGCTGGTGGCGACGGACATCGCCGCTCGCGGCATTGACGTGGATTCGATTTCTCACGTCATCAATTTCGATGTGCCGGATGCTGCGGATGATTACATTCACCGCATCGGTCGCACAGGACGCGCAGGCAACGAAGGCCAGGCGCTGACTTTGCTGACGCCGGTTGACGAACTTTCCATGCGTTCAATCGAAAGATTGACCGGACAGAAAGTCGAACGCGTGGTCGTGCCGGGTTTCGGAGGCGTGACGCCAAGCGCCGATAAACGCGCTCCGATGCGCAATCAGATGGGAAACAAGAGCAGTTTTCGCTCTTTCAGCCCGCGCGGTTCACGCGGTCGTCGTTTCGCATAAAGCGGTTTTTTTGTTGTGGGGCGATCCTGGTCGAATCGCCCCCAACGGCTTAGCCATAGCCAACACAGCCTGCCACCAGCCAGCTTGCATCCATCCAATAGATTTCGTAGGCTCCCAATCGAAAACAATTCAAACCCAAACCAAACTTATTCGATTGCGAGAAAAAAGATGAAAGTTATCTGTTCGCGTTTTGGCTTATCGTTTTTGATATTGACTGCACTGATTTTCACCGCCTGCCAACAATCCAAACCGGCACAAACCAACACAGCTTCCACGACGCCTGATGTTGCTGCGTCAACTTCACCGGAATCTGCCGCATCGCCGTCGCCAACGGCTTCGTTGTTGCCGCCGTTGCCGGAAAAATTCGCGCCGGTTCAATTCACCGACGTCACCGCTCAAGCCGGAATCAAGTTCCGTCATAACAACGGCGCATACGGCAAAAAGTATCTGCCGGAAACCACCGGCTCAGGATGTGCTTTTCTGGATTACGACAACGACGGATGGCAGGACGTGTTGCTGATTAACTCTATGGATTTTGATGACGCGCCGAAAAAGAGAAGATCGGTCATGGCGCTTTATCACAACAACCAGAACGGAACTTTCACCGACGTGACAGCCGCCGCCGGATTGGCCAGGCCGATGTACGGAATGGGCGCTGCCATTGGCGATTACGACAACGATGGATGGGATGATATTTACATCACCGCGCTCGGCGAAAACAAACTCTTCCGCAATGCCGGCAACGGCAAGTTCACGGACGTAACCGCGAAGATGGGCGTCGGCGGAGCGACGACGGATTTTTCCACCAGCGCTGCGTGGTTCGATTACGACAAAGACGGCAAGCTTGATTTGTTCGTTTGCAATTACGTCGAATGGTCAATTGACAAGGATTTGAATTGCACGCTGGACGGAACGAACAAGAGTTACTGCACGCCGGAAAGTTACAAAGGACAAAGCTCGCGTCTGTATCGCAATCTTGGCGGCAAGTTCGAAGATGTCAGCGCCAAAGCTGGCGTCGCCGATCCGACCAGCAAATCGCTCGGCGTTGGCATAGCGGATTTCGACAAGGACGGATGGCCGGATATTTTCGTCGCCAATGACACTCAACCGAACAAGCTTTATAAAAACAATGGCAACGGCACATTCAACGAAGTCGCCACCGTCGCGGGCGTGGCCTTCAGCGAAGAAGGCAAAGCGCGGGCAGGCATGGGCGTGGATTTCGCCGATTACGACGGATCGGGTTTCCCCAGTTTGATCATCGGCAACTTTTCCAACGAAACGCTTGGCGTTTATCACAACGAAGGCAAAACGGGTTTGTTTATTGACGAAGCTCCTTCGACAGCGATTGGTCAGGCGACGCTGTTGACGCTGACTTTCGGACTTTTCTTTTTCGATTACGATCTGGACGGACGCCCGGACATCTTTCTGGCCAATGGTCACGTCGCCGACGACATCAACAAGGTTCAACCCAAGATCACTTACGCCCAACCGCCGCAGCTTTTCCACAACGAAGGCAAAAAGAAATTCGCCGAAGTTTCGCGCAAAGCAGGCAAGCCATTCACGCGTCCGGTTATTGGCAGAGGCGCAGCCTACGCCGATTTCGACAACGACGGCGACCCGGATGTTTTGATGGTGACGAACGGCGGCCCGGCTTATCTGCTTCGCAACGACGGAGGCAATCAGGCGCGCTTCGCTCGATTCAAGACCATCGGAGCCGCCGCCAACCGCAGCGGCATCGGCGCGAAGATCACAGTCTTCCTGCCCGACGGAAGCAAACAATGGCAGACGGTTCACAGCGGATCGAGTTACTGTTCGCAGAGCGAACTGCCGCTGACTTTCGGGCTTGGCCGCAACGACAAAATTGACCGCGTCGAAATCGAATGGCCGAACGGCAAAGTAGACAAGCTGTCAGGTTTGTCCGCCAACCAGCTTTACGTCGTCAAAGAAGGCAGCGGCGTCAGCGAAAGCAAAGCTCTGCCAATGGCCGCGCCATCACCATCACCAAGCGCGACAGTTGCTGCAAAGCAGTAATCATTCAATCGCCATCTTTCAATAAGCTCACAAACCGTTGGACTGACCAAAATGAAGAATCACGAATCGGCATTTTTGTCAGTCCAAATGAAAAGTTAATGTGAATTTGAAGCTAACGACTTCTTAACTTGACCAGTCAGAACGCGTGATTTACCCTTTGGCCTACTTCATCAAAGACTGAGATTCCGTAATTTCAACTCAGTAATCATCGGTTGATCGCTGCTTCCCATAACCAGCGAATTGGCCAACGGAAAAAGGCGTCCGACAGAAGACGCCGCTACCATCAAAAGTAATCAGATCGAAAAAGGGCTAAATCAGCAGGGATGAATTCAATTGCAGTTTTGTTTTCACGTGCAGAGCGCGGAAGCAAATAAATGCTTTACCGCGGCTCGTTCACTCGTAACCTTTTCTTCAAGCGAGGGAGAATCATGTTTAAATCAAAATCATATCGTTTGCTGTGCGCGGCGATGCTGGTGGCTGTTTGCCTGATGATTGGCGCCAGTCAGGCATTTGCGCAGGCTCAGGGAAGCACCGGCCAGATTACTGGATCAGTGCGTGACAGTCAGGG
>CAYRQB010000227.1:3800-10028 GCA_964426025.1 uncultured Heliomicrobium sp. | reverse complement strand
TCTGCCAAATTGAGAATTGCTGTCAAAGAAAGCATTGTCCCGATAAGGCGTAGCCTTATCGCACATCACTGCGGCATAGCCGCAAAGACAGGCGCATTTAATTCTCAAAAACCATAACTGTCTTTGCGCCTTTCGCCGCTTTGCGTGAAGCTCTGCATGGCAGGTTAGCGGCGACGCCTGCTGATAACTCCGCCGACGATCAGCAACAGAACTCCAAACGCTGACCAGGCCGCGCCCGTGCGAAAGCTGGGAGCACGGAACGTGAATTCGACGTTGTGATTGCCGGGCGGCAATTCGATTCCGCGCAGATTGTAATTGACTCGTTCAACCGGGACACGCTGGCCGTCAACCGTCGCTTCCCAGCCGCGATAATACATTTCGCTCAAAACCAGAAAGCCCGGTTGCTGATTGCTCACACTCAAATCAATGCGGTGCGGAGCATACCGCGTGACCTTCACTTCTGCTTTCGGCGTTTCGGCGGCGGATGAATTCAACAGCGGAGTTTTCAGTTGCCTCGCGCCGAAGATTTCCCTTTCCAGCAAAACAGTATCAGCAGGATTGAATGTAGCGCCGTCTATCAATCGCCCGGTTTTGATCGTTTGCAGAACCTCGCCGCTGGTTTGAATTGCGGCGCGATTGGCGAACCACGCGCGAGGCATCGCCTTCAGGTTTTCAAACACTTTGACTTCGCCGAACTCCGCTATCTCTTGCCAACGGTCTGCGGGCAGATTCAGCGATTCCAGCGGATAAGAGGTTTTAGTTTCCATATCGAACAGCGAAGCGCGAGCGATGGTGATGTCGGCTTCAGTCGGCAGATATTTGAATTCGACGCTGGCGATTTCCGCGCGGTCGAAACCGAGCCGAGCCAGATAACGATGACCCTGAAAACCTGCGGCATCCCAGGTTTCGACAATCGTCGCGCGGCTGTGTTTGATGCGAGCTTTGACATCTTCGCGATCGTGCGCCCATTCGGAAGTGTCGCGACCGGCCATAACTTCGCGTTCGATCACGCGACCGTCGCTTGTCTTCAGCTTGATTGCCAGTATCGGCGTGCCGTCGGCCAGATTGTCTGAATTGCCCATCGCCGAAATGATCGCCAATTCCGATGCCGCAGCCTTTGTTTGAATCTGCGTGTGAGCGCCGGGACTGAGTTGCAGATTGATCGGCGTTTCGCCGAAGGCTACGCCAGCGATTTCGACTTTGCCGGATTTGTCTGCATTCAGGCCTTCAGAAAGCAGGTATTTTGCGTTGAGCAAATTCAGTCCCTGATGCGACGAAGCAAAAGTATTCGACTCACTTACATATCCATCCAGCGTCATGTTTCCGGCCATCTCCGCCATTCGCCACAACCTGACCGGATCGTAACCGTTGACGCTCTGCAATCCGCGCGCAATCGAAATGTTTGGGTAATTGATCAGATCGCTGTTTTTGCCGTAAGGCTTTTCGGAATGGCTGAGCACGCGAAAAGTATTCAGATCGGCTTCGCGCTCTTTGATCAATTTGATCGTCGGCGGATCGGCCAATCTTTGAGCGACGTTGTAATCGTTTTCATTTATCAACCGCCATTCGTAGGAAAACCCGAAAGCCATCAAGTCCAGAAACAGGATCGCAACGATGGCCGCGCCCGACAACCAGCTCCAACGCCGAGCGAAGATCAACAGGGCGACCAAACTCAAAACGAAGAAAACTAGCGGCACGAATAGATCAGGATTTGATAGCTCGCCAGCAAATTTCGGCAATGGAATTTCAGCCACCAGCTTTTCGTCAAAGAAGCGATAGACGATGACTGCGGCGGCGACAATCACCATCATCAAAGCGATGCTTTTCGCCAACGAGCGTTTAGCCTGCAATCGTTCAATTCGCGAAAGCGCTGTCGCGCCCAATCCGGCCAGCACGCCAATCGCCAAGGTGAATTCCATCAAATGCCGCCCCGAAGCGCGGAACAGATTGTAGACCGGCACTCGATACAAGAATTTGTGAATGCCGAACGGCAGGAATACGCCGAACGACAACAACAAAGCCACAACTGCGCAAATCGCCCAGAACCAGACCAACCGGTCGTTGTCATCTTTGCGATTCCAGCGGCTGGCAAAGATCGCCGCCATTGCCAACAGCCACGCCGCCATTCCGACATAACCGCAGGTTTCGGTCAGATTCCATCTGCCCCAGTATTCGACGCGATAAGGTTCCAACGCCGCGCCGCCGAAAAAATACGGGAAGAAGAGTCCGAACAATTGCGTCGGCGGAAAGGAAAATTGCGAGAAGTATTCGTAATCAATTCCGGCTCGTTCGCCGTATCTCAACATCTCGCGTTCGGGCAGCAGTTGAATCATCGAAAGCAGCGCGCCGCAAACAGACATCGCCGCGCTGGCAGCCATAAACTTCAAACGTCCGGCCTGTGGCGCGCGAAACAGCAGAGTGAAAAGTCCGTAAGCTCCCGCCACCATCACCGTGTAAAGTGTCATTTGCGGATCGCCCGCGAAAAGCTGCAAGGCGATGAACGCGGATCCCATCGTCACCCAACGCCAGCTTGCGCGGCGATGAAGCTGTTCAATCGCCAGCAAAATCCACGGCAACCAGGCGGCGGCGTTGACGCGGTTCGTGTGACCCAGATGCGCGATCATATATCCGCCGAAAGCGAACGTGACGGCGGCAATCAATGCTCCGATGCGCCCGGCTTCGATGCGGCGCAGGTAAAGATAAGTTCCGACCAGCGCCAGATGATAAGTCGTCAGCACCAACAGATTCATCGCCGTTTGCGGCGACAGCACGGCAAAAAACCACGTCGGCGGATAAAGCGCTCCGGGTTGAATGCTGGCCAACAACGGCATTCCGGCGAAGATGAACGGATTCCACAACGGCAATTCTCCGCGCACGATCATCTGACCGATCAAAATGCGAATGCCGAAAATCTGAGTCCAGCCGTCGCCCGGAGCCAGCGTCACTTTGCCCAACACCGCCGGAAAGAAATAAACAAGCGGCAGAATGAAAAGCGTCGCCGCAACAACGATTCTCGGCCAACGATCTGTTTTAGTAGTTGGGAGCATAGAAGGAGATTGAAGGAGATTGCGGAACAATCTGAATGAACGGAACAAACGGAAACGGGCAAACCATTTGAATTTCGCCTGTTCGTTATTTCCGTCTGCTCCGAGTTTTCTTTGCCAAATCCTCAAAAGACGCCGCGTATCAAGCCAATCAGCAGAAGAGCAATGCCGCCGACAAATCCCATCAAACCGAACCTGAAGCTTCGCGGACGATAAACGAATTCGACGCGATGATCGCCGGGCGGAACGACGATGCCGCGCAAGGCGTAGTTCGTTCGATAAATCTTCGTCGGCTGGCCGTCAACCCGCGCTTCCCAACCGTCGTAATACATTTCGCTCAAAACCAGAAAGCCTTGCTGCGGATTGCGAGTTTCAATCTCTATCCGGTTCGATTCGTAATGTCTGACCTCTGCCACCGCTTCGTTGATGGGATAGCGCGATTCCCATTGCAAATCGCCGTCTACCAACGCGACTGATTCTGGATCAAACATCACAAGGCCTGGTGTCAGATAGCTGCGGATTGTCTTCAGCGACTCTGCACCCGGCGATGGCATCGCCTGAGCGACAAACCACGCGCGCGGCATCGCTCGCAGGTTTTCGTAAACTTCGATTTCGTCGAAACGATCAAGCAACCGCCAGCGTTCCGTCGGCAGATGGAAATTCGCCAGCGGTTCGGACTTTCCGGTCGTCGCATCAAACAGCGAAGCGCGAATCAGCAACAGCGAAGCGTCTTCGCGAACGTAAATCCATTCGATCTTTTCTATCTCCGCGCGGTCGAATTTCAACCGGCCAAGATAAGCGTGCGATTTGAAATCGCCCGCCTCGAAATCTTCGGCAACCGTCGCGCGACTGTGTTTGATGACGGATTTGACGTCCGCGCGGTCATAAGCCCATTCGGAACTGTCGCGACCGGCCTGCACCTCGCGTTCGATCACTCGGCCATCGCGCGCGTGAAGCTTCAACTTCAGAATCGGCGCGCCATCGGGCAAATGCGCCGAGTTCGCGAGATTGGAAATGATGGCGATTTCAGTCGCGGCAGCATTGCCCGCGGTCGTCGTCAAATGTACGCCGGGTTTCATCTCCGCCGCGAAATAGCTTTGCGAAAAATGGACGCCTTCGCGTTCGTAACCGGTTTTCTTGTTCGTCGCTCCGCCGTAAGCGACCAGCAAATATTTGACGTTGAGCAGATCGAAAGCGTGATCGTTCAGTCCGAACGATTTCGCGTCCTGAACGAAGCTGTTGAAAATCCAGCCCTCGGTTCCGGTCAATTCGCCGAAGCGTCGCGGGCGCAGCACGTCGTAACCGTTGACGCTCTGCAATCCGCGCGCGGCGGAATTGTTTGGCCGGTTGAGCAAATCGAAGTTTGGGTCTTCAGGCCAGGCGGCGGCGTAATCGTCCGGCATCAGCGGATAAGTCATGATGCGAAACGAATTCAAATCCTTTTCGCGCGATTTGATGAAAGCAACGGCGGGCGGATCAGCCAGCCTGGCTTCAACGTCATACCGCGCAATCCGCCAATGAAAGAAGTAACCGTAAGAAGCCAGATCAAGCAGCAGAACGGCGACTAGCGCCGGATTGCGAATTGATGATTGCGGATTGCGGATTAGCATCCAGATAAGAACCACGCTGATGACGAAGAAGGCAACAGGAACAATGAATTCGGGATTGGCCAGCGAAGCCGCGTCCGCCGGAGCCGGTTTCACCGCCGCCAGCGAATCGCCAAAGAAGCGGTAGAGGATGGCAACGACGACAACAATCGCCGTCATCGTCGCCGTGCTGAATCGCAGGGCTTTGCGAGCAAAGTCGCTTTGCAAATCTGTCAAATAACTTGCGCCGAATCCGGCCAGCATCGCCATCGCAAAAGTGAATTCAAACTGATTGCGATAAACGCCGCGAAACGTTCCATAACCCGGCACGCGGTAAAGCAGGTGATTCAGCTTGAACGGCAAATAACCGCCGAATGCCAGCACGATTGAAATCACCGCCACGCCAAACCACAACCAGATTCGCCAGTTTTTTCTGCCCGCGATCAAAGCCGTCAACGCCAGCAGCCAGACCAGCATTCCAACATAGCCAGACATCACCGCAGAGCTTTCCGCTCCCCAATACGGCAGCTTGTACGGCGGCAGCAAAGCTCCGCCGAAAAAATACGGAAAGATCAATCCGGGCAATTGCCGGGGAGGCAACGAGTAAGTGTCGAAAAATTCCGGGCCGATGTTGGCGCGTTCGCTTTGTGACCAAAGCTCGATCGAAGGCAGCAATTGGATCAGCGAAAGCAAAGCGCCGACGACGACCATCGCCGCAATCGCCAGAGAGAATTTCAATCTCGCTTCCCTGCCCTCGCATTTCAGCCACAGAGCGATTGCCATCAAAGCCGCAACCAAAGCCGTGAAGATGGAAACCTGCGGTTCGCCCGCGTAAAACTGCAAGGCGATGAAGACGGCTCCGAGCGACGACCACAGCCACAACTTTTTAACAGATGGAATAGTCTGATTTTCAAGGGAAATCTCTTCCACGAAGTCACACGAAGCATCACGAAGAAAAAAAGATTCGTCTTTGTCCGCCTTCGTGTCTTCTTCGTGTGTCTTCGTGGACGAAAGCTGTTTTTCACTGAACTCTTTGGCTTGCCCATTGAAGTGGCGATTGGCGCTGCAACTTTCAATCGCCAGCAATATCCACGGCAACCACACCGCCGCCGCTATGCGCGAAGTGTGGCTCAGGTGGTTGATCATAAATCCGCCGAAGCTGAACGCCACTCCCGCCAGCAAAGCTCCGAGCCGCGTAATTCCAACTCGCCGCGCGTAAAGATAAGTTCCGATCAGCGCCAAATGATAAGTCGTAATCACGACCAGATTCATCGCCAACCGCGGCGACAGAATGGCGAACAACCAGTTCGGCGGATAAAAGGCTCCGGGATAAACGCTGGCGGCCAGCGGCATGCCTGCGAACACCATCGGATTCCACAACGGCAATTGCCCGGCGGCGATCATTCGGCCAAGCAGAACGCGCGTGCCGAAATTTTGCTGCCACCCATCGCCGGGAGCCAGAAAAACCTGGCCAGTTAAAACCGGAAAGAAATAGATGAAGGGAATGACGAGAAGCGCAATGGCAATTACGGATTGAGGAGTGCGAAGTGCGGATTTGAATTTGTCAGTCATCGCGGTTTGGCTAATCTGACTTCACC
>CAYRQB010000227.1:0-3790 GCA_964426025.1 uncultured Heliomicrobium sp. | reverse complement strand
GCGGATTGTCTGTCGTCAAGTTTCGTCATCGGAAATCAAACAGAAAAAAAAGCGGCAGATGAGCATTGCTCGCCACTTGTTAGAAGTGGTCAATCAGCGTTTATCCGCGTTATCTGCGGGCGGCGTTTTGGCTTCAATCCACGAAGCGATATTTGATCAGCGCCCAGATCGCCGAAAAACCGTCGCGCCAGGTGATTTTCTTGCCTTCGGCGAAATCGCGTCCGTAATAAGAAATCGGCATTTCATAAAGCTTGTATTTGCGCTTCAGAACTTTGGCGGTGATTTCAGGCTCGAAGTCGAACTTGTTCGATTTGATCTGGAAGTTTTTGATCACGTCAGCGCGGAAGACTTTGTAACAGGTTTCCATGTCCGACAGGATGGAGTTGTAAAGCACGTTGGTGATGAAGGTCAGCACTTTGTTGCCGATGTAATGCCAGAAATTGAAAGCGCGCGCGACTTTGGCGCCGGACAATCGCGAACCGTAAACGACATCGGCGCGACCTTCCAGAATGGGTTTGATCAGTTCGGCGTATTCCGCCGGGTCGTATTCCAGATCGGCGTCCTGAATCAGAATGATGTTGCCTTCGGCGTAAGTCAGCGCAGTGCGCAACGCGGCGCCTTTGCCCATGTTCTGTCCGTGGAAGTAAATCTTGT
Source organism: uncultured Heliomicrobium sp. (assembly GCA_964426025.1). Taxonomy (GTDB): domain Bacteria; phylum Acidobacteriota; class Blastocatellia; order RBC074; family RBC074; genus RBC074. Next base: position 3,136 of record CAYRQB010000227.1, on the reverse strand, counting down.
GCGGAGATTTGTCGGCCAACTTTTTCAGGATTTCGCGCGTCCCGTCTTTTGAACCGTCGTCAACGATGATCAATTCTTTGCGGACGTCGCCCAGATCAACAGCTTCTACGCGCGATACTATTTCGTGAATCGTGCCTGCTTCGTTGTAAACAGGCATCAGGATAGAAAGTAAGGGTGGTTTTTGCATGCGGGTTTTTATCAGAAACTTTTCAACAGCGAATCAAAATTGATTTTGAGATGATGATCTTTCGCGCCTGGCCACGCCGGTTGCGCGCGCGGCTTCCTCAACCGCTCTGGCGACCAGTGGCGCAACCTGGCGATTGAAAACCGATGGGATGATGTATTCGGGATGCAATTCTTCCGGCGCAATAACGGAAGCGATGGCTTCGGCGGCGGCCTTCTTCATTTCTTCGTTGATGTCGGATGCGCGGCAATCCAGCGTGCCGCGAAAAATTCCCGGAAAACAAAGCACGTTGTTGATCTGGTTTGGATAATCGGAACGTCCGGTCGCCATCACTTTCACATAAGGCCAGGCTTCTTCGGGCATGATTTCCGGCGTAGGATTGGCCAGAGCGAAAACAATCGGATCGCGATTCATCTTTTGCAGCATTTCAACTTTCAACACGCCTCCGCTTGAAACTCCAAGAAAAAGATCGGCGCCTTCGATCACATCGGCCAGCGAACCTTTCAGATTTTCAGGGTTGGTGTTTTCGGCGTACCAGTTCGTTGCATCGTTCATGCCTTCGGTGCGTCCGCGATAAACTGATCCGTGAATGTCGCAACCGATGACGTTGCGAACTCCGGCGCTGAGCAGAATCTTTGTGCAGGCCGTTCCCGCAGCGCCGACGCCAACAACGACGACTTTGATCTCGTCAATTTTCTTCCCGACTATCTTTAACGCGTTGATCAACGCAGCCAGAACTACGACCGCCGTCCCGTGCTGGTCGTCGTGAAAAACCGGAATATCCAGTTCGCGCTTCAAACGGGCTTCGATTTCAAAACAGCGCGGAGATGAAATGTCTTCCAGATTGATTCCGCCGAAAACCGGCGCGATGGCTTTGACCGTGCGAACGATTTCGTCAACGTCTTTGGTGTCCAGGCAGATCGGGAAAGCGTCAATGCCTGCGAATTCCTTGAACAACATGGCCTTGCCTTCCATCACGGGCACAGCCGCCGCCGGGCCTATGTCGCCCAAGCCAAGAACAGCCGTGCCGTCTGTGACGACGGCGATGCAATTGCGTTTGATGGTCAGGTTGTAAACTTTTTCAATGTCTTTATGAATCGCCAGACAGACGCGCGCGACTCCGGGCGTGTAAGAAATGGAAAGGTCTGAGCGGTTTTGCAACGGACGTTTGTTTGTGATTTCGATCTTGCCGCCAAGATGGCGCAGAAAAGTTCTGTCGGAAACATTGACGACCGTCACGCCGTCAACCTCGCCGACTGCTTTGGCAATGTTTTCGGCGTGGTCGTCGTCTCCGGCGGCGACGGTGATGTCGCGGATCAGATGATGAGCGCCGACTTCGACAATATCCACGGCTCCGATGTTGCCGCCGGCGTTTCCGATGGCGGTGGTGACGTGACCCAGAACTCCGGGCTTGTTCGCCAACCTCAGACGCAGAGTGATGCTGTAACCTTCACTCGGTATGACGTTCATTTGCAATGATTCCTTGTTTTTGATGGAAAGCAATTTGAGTATTTATCGAGGCAGAGAATACCTTATGGACAATAGGCAGGCAAGAATCACCGGCGGCGAAATCAGCTTGCGCGAATGCCTGAGTTCAAACAGAATTGGCCGACTTCATCATTTCAAACCACTGGTTAAAACTATGTTCAAATCGAAGGAATTTCTTGTTCTTCTTCTGTTCGGTTCGTTGCTGTTTTTGCGCGAAGCTCCCGGTCAGGCTCAATCGTCCGGGTCTTCATCGAAGACGAAGCAAAAATATAACGTCCTGTTCATTGCTGCCGACGATCTGAACAACGATCTTGGTTGTTATGGTCATCAGCACGTCAAATCGCCGAACCTGGACCGACTGGCAGCGCGGGGAGTTCGTTTTGATCGCGCTTACAACCAGTTTCCGCTTTGCAGCCCCAGCCGAACCAGTCTGATGACCGGACTGCGCCCGGACACGACTCAGGTTTACGACCTGCAAAAGCATTTTCGATCCGTCATCCCTGACGTTGTGACTTTGCCTCAACTGTTTATGGCGAACGGTTACGTCTCCGCCCGTGTCGGCAAGATTTATCATTACGGCAACCCCGGCCAGATTGGGACTGACGGGCTGGACGATCCGAAATCATGGAATATGGTCGTCAACCCGCGCGGCGTGGACAAGGACGAAGAAACAGTCCTGACCAATCACACTCCGACGCGCGGGCTTGGCAGTTCGCTTTCGCTTTACGCTTCGCCTGCGCCCGACGAACAACACACCGACGGCAAAGTCGCCGAGGAAACCATCAAACTGATAGAAGCCAATCGGGATCGTCCTTTCTTCATCGCCGCAGGTTTTTATCGCCCGCATTGTCCTTACATTGCTCCGAAAAAGTATTTCGACCTTTACCCGCTGGAAAAAATCGCCGCTCCGAAATTTTCACCCGATGAATGGAAAACCATTCCCGAAGCAGCTCTGTGGATCAAACAACCTCATTTCGGCGTGAACGAGCGACAACAGCGCGAAGCGATCCAGGCTTATTACGCTTCGATCAGTTTTCTTGACGCCAACGTCGGCAAATTGCTCGATGCGCTTGACCGGTTGAATCTGGCCGACAAGACAATAGTGGTTTTCTGGAGCGATCACGGTTATCTGTTGGGCGAACACGGCCAGTGGATGAAGATGAGCTTGTTTGAAGGCTCGGCTCGCAATCCGCTGATCATTGCCGGGCCGGGCATTGTCAAATCCGCAGCTTCGCCCCGCACTGTCGAGTTCGTGGACATTTACCCGACGCTGGCAGAAGTTTGCGGCCTGACAGATGCGCCGAAGAATCTGGCTGGCCGCAGCCTTCGCCCATTGCTGCAAAATCCGAAAGCCAAATGGGACAAACCGGCCATCACTCAGGTCAGACGCGGAGGCGCCGAAAACAATTTCATGGGTTACAGCATCCGCACCGAACGTTGGCGTTACACGGAATGGGACGAAGG
>CAYRQB010000226.1:0-10187 GCA_964426025.1 uncultured Heliomicrobium sp. | reverse complement strand
CTCACCCGAAATGGGCGGCGGCCAGGAATTCAGAGCCTAGATCGGCGAGGTGAGTTTGCACGTAATTGCGGACTTCGGCGGGAGTGTTCAGCGACATGGAATGCGCGGCCAGTCGTTCGGCGTCCGAAAGTTTGATTGAGCGAACCAGTCGGCGGATGGCTGTTATGGCGCTCGGCTTCATGCTCAGATCGCGCAAGCCCAGGCCGAGCAGCATAATCACCTGCGCAGGGTTGGAAGCCATTTCGCCGCAGACGTTGACCGGAATCTGCATCTTGTTCCCGGCTTCGGCGACCATCTTGACGGCGCGCAGGACAGCCGGATGCATGGGGTCAAACAGCGAGTTGACGTTTTCGTTGCCGCGATCAACAGCCAGCAGGCTTTGAATCAGGTCGTTGGTGCCGAGGCTGAAAAAATCCGCTTCTTTGGCCAATGCTTCGGCCATCATGACCGCCGCCGGAACTTCGATCATGACGCCGATTTCGACGTCTTCTTCGTGCGGCACGCGTTCTGCTCTCAATTCGCGTTCGACATCGGCGATGATGCTTTTGGCCTGGCGGACTTCGTCAACGTTGGAAACGAACGGCAGCAGGATTTTCAGATTGCCGAAAACCGCCGCGCGCAGAATGGCACGGATCTGAGTGCGGAAGATGGATTCGACATTGAGCGAAAGTCTGATCGCCCGCAAGCCCAAAGCCGGATTGCGTTCGGGTTTGAAACCTTCCAGATGCAATTTGTCTCCGCCCAGATCGAAGGTGCGGATGACGGCGCCTTCGTTGCCGACCATTCCGGCCAGAAATTTGTAGGCTTCGAATTGCTCGTCTTCAGTCGGCAATCCGGATTCGGCCTGCGAGTAAAGAAACTCCGAACGATAAAGTCCAACTCCTGCGGCATTGAAGCGCTGATAGGCGTCAATCTCTTCGATCAGTTCGATGTTCGCGCGCAGGTGGATTTTGCAATTGTCGTGAGTGATGGCGGGCAGTTCGCGCTCTTCCAGATCGTGCTGTTCCTGCTGACGCTGGCGCTGGCGCTCTTCGGTGTAAAAGAGCAGCGTTTCAGGCGAAGGATTCAGGATCACCGTTCCGGCAGTGCCGTCAATGATGATGGTTTCGCCGGAACGCAGGCGATCGGTGATTCCGCGCACGCCGACCACCGCCGGAATGTTGACGCTGCGGGCGATGATGGACGTGTGCGAAGCCCATCCGCCGACGTTGGTCACAAAGCCGAGCACGCGGCGCGGATCAAGATCAGCCGCCACTGACGGAAGCAGATCGTCGGCGACGATGATTGATTTTTCAGCCAGTTCATTCAGGCTGCGAGTTTCTTTTCCCGATAGAATTTTGATCAGCCGTTGGCCAACGTCTGCAACGTCGCTGCCGCGTTGACGCAGGTAATCGTCTTCAATCTGGCTGTAAGCTTCGACCATATGCGCGGTCACGTCACGCACTGCCCATTCGGCGTTGGCCTGATTGTCGCGAATGAATTTTTCGATCTGGCGGCCAACGCTGCGGTCTTCCAGCATCAGCAGGTGAGCTTCCAAAATGTAGGCGTGGTCCGAACCGAGAGCGACGCGCAAACGTTCGATGTCTTCTTTGACCTGTTGCTGAGCTGCGCGGGCGGCATCGCGAAAACGAAGCACTTCGGTTTCAAGTTGTTCTTTAGGCAGAAAGACCCGCACGATCCGACCGTGAGGATCGTCAACCAGAAAGGCTTTGCCGATGGCCACGCCCTGGCAAACGCCTATGCCTTCCAATCGTTCTTCGGGAAGCTTCCTTGTTAATCCACGCATCGAATCATCCCAATCTCAATGCGAATCTTCCATATCCAACTACAAATTTCAGATCGCTGATGTCGTTATTGCTCGCCGAATTTGTCCGAGATCAATTTGCATAATGCTTCCATCGCCGCATCTTCGTCCGTGCCTTCGACGATGATTTCAATCGTCGTGTTTTGGGTCGCGGCCAGCAGCAACACGCTGAAAATGCTTTTTGCATCAACCGTCTTGTGTCGCGATTCGGCGCGCGCCAGCAAAACCTCGCTTTCAAAAGCGGCAGCCAGTTTGACCAGCTTCGCCGCCGCTCGCGCATGAAGTCCCAGACGATTGGTAATGATCACAGTGCGTTGCTGCATGCAAAGGTTGAAAACTAATAGACACCGGTTGAAGTTTTTTCGATCCGCCAGCGGTCAGGCTTTACCCGGCGAAAGCACTTCGCTGGCCAGATAAATGGTTTTCTGTCCCTGATCGCGAACCTGCCGGGCGATTTCGCCCAATGTGTCGTCAGGATGCTGATCGGCCAAACGCAGAATCATAGGCAGATTGACTCCGGTGACGACTTCGATTTGCGCCCGGCCAAGAAAAGTGCAGGCCAGATTGGTCGGCGTGCCTCCGAACATGTCGGTCAACACCAACACGCCCGCGCCCTGATTGACGCGCTCAATCGCCTTGCCGATCAATTCGCGCGCCGCATCCACGTCGTCGTGCCAGCCGATTGAAACCTGCGTGATGTGATGAATGTCGCCGACGATGGTTTCAGCGGCGCTGACCAGTTCAGTCGCCAGTTTTCCGTGCGTGACGACCACGCCTCCGACTAATGGCATAACTACCTCTTCTCTGATGGCTGATTCAATCCACCGGCAGCACAGTGCCGATGATGTGATAACCGCCGTCAACGTAAATCACTTCGCCAGTGACTCCGCGACTTAGCGGGCTGATCAGATAAAGCGCCGTGTCGCCGACTTCTGCTTGTTCGGTGGCTCGGCGCAATGGAGCGATTTCGCGATGACGATCCACCATTTTGGTGATGCCCGAAACTCCGCGCGCGGCCAGCGTACGAATCGGCCCGGCGGAAATTGCGTTGACGCGGATTCCCTTCGGACCCAGATCGTAAGCCAGATAGCGCACCGAAGCTTCCAGCGCGGCCTTGGCCACGCCCATGACGTTGTAATGCGGGACGACGCGTTCAGCGCCAAGATAACTGAGCGTGATGATCGAACCGCCGTCGGTCATCAACGGCAACGCCGCGCGCGACAACGCAACCAGCGAATAAGCGCTGACATCCAGCGCAGTCGCAAAGCCCTGACGCGAAGTGTTGACGAATTCGCCGATCAATTCTTCGCGCGGAGCATAAGCCACCGAATGCACCAAAAAATCCAATTGCCCAAGATCGGCTTCGACGCTTTTGATCAGCGCGGCTATTTCGTCGTCGTTGCCGACATCGCACTGATAAGCCGTCGCTCCGTCCAAAGTTTTGACCAGTTCTTCGACGTTGTCCTTCAAACGTTCGTTCTGATAATTGAAAGCCAGGCGCGCGCCTTCGCGAGCAACCGATTGAGCAATCGCCCAGGCGATGCTGTGTTTGTTGGCCACGCCGACGATCAAACCGTTTTTGCCTTCCAGCAACATTTCTATTTCTCCCTGATGATTTTTGACTGCTTCGCCGAATCCGTACCGCGCGCGTTAGCAAGCGGCTTTGAAACCCGAAGATAACACGATTGGCTGAGTCTGTGAAAATACGCCTAACCGCCTCTGAACGGGACTCTGCCGGTAAACCCGAATAGCCATCAACCATTACCCCACTACCCATTAACGGACAGGGAGAGCTTTTCGCCTGTCTGTTAATTGCTAATGTATGATGGCTAATGGTTAATTCGCAGGCTTGGAATATGCGGCTTGATCAGTCAGGGACGTAGCGCGGCAAAATCGGCAACAGCGAGCGCGTGAAATCCGTCGCGGCTTTGCGCGCGAAATCTTCTGCGCCCGACCCATTGCCCATCGGAACGATCACGCGAACCAGCGCCGCGTCGGTTCTTCGTTTCAACATCGCATCACGGATCGTATCCAGCCGAGCGCGATATTCACCGGCAATCATCTTTCCGCGTCCTTGATACCAGTAAAGCGCCAGCATCCGCGCGCCGTCTTTTTCGATCAGGTATTTGTTCGCCTCACCGCGATCGTTCAACAACAGCAAATCGTAATCGCTCATCGTCCAGCCCGCTCCGGGCATGCAGTTTTGCGGAGAATGAAACGTCTGACGATGTCGTTGTCCGGTGTGATAGGCGATGAACAGGTAAACATAAGCCCCGTCGTCGTTCACGTAAGTTCGCGACAGGTAATCGTCGGCGGCCAATTCGCGCAGAGTTCCGCCGGTCAGCGTCTGCGAATCTATCTGCCGCCACGAATCAATTTGCTGAGGCAGTTCTGACAGCGGTTGGCGATTCGGCAGACTGACGCGCTCGCTGGCTTGAGCCAGGTACTGCGTGAAAGCCGCCACGAACAATAACGACACCAGCATTGCCAGGTAACGATAGTTTCGGAAAAATCCTTTGCCCGTGAAGCCACGCGAAGCATCTCGAAGTACAGGCAAACTGTCTGTTGCTTCCTTCGTGTTTTCTTCGTGTGGCTTCGTGGATGGGAAATTCTTTTTGCGGAGAAAAATCTTCTCCGCAAAATTCAACGCCTGAGCCAGCGCCAGCAACAAGACGACGGCGACCATAAAGACCGCCAGCCCGGAAAAGCTGTGCATAAAACCTTCGGCGGTTTTGATGCCGTAATGATGAGCCAGCACGCCAGTGACTGCGACTCGCGCGGCATTGGCGGCGACGGCAATCGGAATCACGGCGATGACCAAAGCGATTTGCTTCCACCGTTTCGATTCAAAGAAGTAAACGTAAACCACCGCCAGCGCCGTCAATGAAACCAGCGAGCGAATGCCGCTGCAAGCTTCGACGACTTGCAGTTTCATCTGAGCCAGTTCGATGACGTTGCCTTCCCGCAAAGCCGGAATGCCGAACAGCTTGATCGCCCGCGTGGCGTAATCAGAAGCGATCAGTTGCAGCGGAAAAGCGATTTGATTGAAGATGATGTTGGGAACGGGCAGAGCGAAAAACAGCAAACCAATCGGAAACATCAACTGCCGCAGCCATCGCCACCCGCCGAAATAAACCGTCAGCGCAACCAGCGACAGAACCAGCGACAATCGCGTGATGTAAAGTTCCGCGCCCATCACTCCGGCAAAAAGCATCAACGCGGCAATCAGCATCAGCGCCGCGCCAATCAACCAGCGCGGATGAATGGGAAGAGTCGAAAGTTCTTCCCTCTGCGACCAGACGGCGTAAGCGCTGACCAGCGGAATCAAAAATCCGTGCGAGTAATTTTCGTCAACTCGCCAATCGTCCACCAGCCGCCACAACACGTCGTAATAAACCGCCAGCCAGGCCAGAGCGATTGCGGCAAAACAGCTAAGCTTTATCAGTCGGCTGTGTCCAATCTTCATCCGAACTCAAATTCCCGCGTATCACGCCAATGGCGCGAATAATTCGGCATAGGCGTCAATTCGCGTTATCTGCGGGCAAGGCTTTCAATTCACTTCTCAAACGATTCTCGAATTTGTTCGACGCCCCAACCCGCGCCCAGAGCCAGCATCAATTTGATGCGCGCTTTGTGGCTGGGCAGCATTCCACCCAGAATCGCGCCCATTCGTTTCAACTGTTTGCCCGCGCCAGGGTAAGCGTAAGTGTCCAGAACTCGCCCGCGCGGACAACGCGAAGTAATGACCACTGGCAATCCGGCGTCAATCGCTCGCTGGATGGCGGGCAAAGCCGCAACCGTCACGTTGCCGCGTCCCAAAGCTTCTATCACCACGCCGCGCGCTCCTTCTTTGACGGCGAAATCAATAAAGCGGCCATCGGCTCCGGCAAACATTTTGATGATGTCCACGCGGTCTTCGACTCGGTCAGTCAAAATGTGTTCGCGCTCAAACGGACGACGCATGATGATGACGCGGTCCTTATCCACGAATCCCAGCGAGCCGAAATCGCGGCTTTGAAAAGTGTCTGTGGATTCGGTGTTGGTTTTGGTAGCTTCAGCCGCCGAGATGATCTGCGAATTCATCGCCACAACCACGCCCAAACCGCGCGATTGGGGGTCAACCGCCACACGCACCGCAGCGTATAAATTTTCCGGCCCGTCCCAACTACGCTCGGAACTGTTGCGCATCGCGCCGATGAACACCACTGGCTTTTCGGCGGCCAAAACCAGATCAAGGAAGTAAGCCGTTTCTTCCAGCGTGTCCGTCCCGTGAGTGACCACCGCGCCGGCGATGTTTTCATCTAGCAGTTTTTCAGCAACCGCGCGCGCCAGTTCCATCATTCGCCCGGGCGTCCAATGCGGCCCCGGCAAACGGTCGAAATTGATCAAATCGTAATCGGCTATCTCGCCGAGTCCCGGAACCTGTTCGATGATCTCTTCGCCAGATAACATCGGAATCGCTCCGCCCGTCGCCGGATCAATCCGCATCGAAATTGTTCCGCCAGTGAAGAAGGTGGCAAGGCGTGGTTTCATTGTTTCTGTTCAGTTGTGGAATCGTCTATATCGGTATGGTCTACGGAGGCAGATGGAAGCAATGGGTTTGGCAGAAACAGGCTTCGGCCTTCTCGTTCAACTCCTACTAAAACCCCTTCTGGCGATTGAAGTAGCTCATTGAGCTTATGAACTATTGCTTCAAGTGTATTAACGCCAAATATCTGACCTAACCGGTCAACAACATCGTCTGGGGCATTTAACGGGTCAAGCCCTCCGGTCTGCTCACTGATGACTTCCAATAATCCCCTGACATCTGTTCTGGTTGCCTGTTTCAACCTGTCTCCTGCTTCTCGCCAGCACTGCTGAAGCTCTGTGCGAGCAATCTTGGTCAATCGAGAACTAGCTGCTTCAGCCAGCATATGAAAGCAAATAACATTAAGCACACGCGGCAAGCCGAAAGACCGTTCGATAATCATTTGTGCCGATTGTTCAGTGAAAGGATGAAGGCCGCTTTGTTCAGGTGTGGCATTGGGCGAACGCCCGGCTTCCAGATACTTGATCATCATCTGCCGCATAGAATCCGGCGACATCGGGCCTAACTCTACGCGGTCGTCGAAAATACCGCCCAATGAAGAATAAGCGTCACGAAGAATGCCAAGTGGATGGCCGGTGAAAATGAAAGAGCAAGGTGGGTTGTGCAAAGTCGAGCGCGCCGCCATCAGATTCGCCCGAACTGTATTTGGATCGCGTTTGTCCAGATCATCAATTGCTATAACTATTCGTCGCGATGGCTGACGCTTGTGCGCACGTTCCAGAATTTGCTTTACCTGATAAGCCGCGTTCGGAACAACCTTTCGGAGTCGTGATTCTGTGGCGCTGGTCTCGCCACTACCACTGCCTTCAAGGATTCCTAAGTTCAGCTTCGCCCCGCCACCGCTTTTGTCAGTCACTTGCGACGATAGTTCAATCCCGGCCAAAAGATCGTCAAACGCCTTTGCCTCGGAATCCTCGTCTTTCAAGGCTTGCGAAATGCCTCTCAAAATAGTCGTCGCCAAATCCGCGTCTTCGCTATCCAGGCATTCCGACACGCACACCACGTCATTGCCATGCTGTTCCTTCAATTCATGCAGCAGCATCTGAATGAAAATTGTTTTTCCAACTCCGAAAACACCATTGACCAGCAAATTGGTTGGCGCATCTCCGATGGTAACCAACGCGCGTTCCATTTCGCGCTGGCGTGCTGTGAACACTTGCGTCAGGCTCTCTTCATCAACAGGCGGGCGTATACGAAACAACACGCGCTCAATACCCCAGGCTTCGCGACGGAATGCTTCGACTTCGTTCATCTTTTATCCTCTGTCCGAAGTTTATCTATCAAGCGGGAATTTTCTGCCGAACTTCAGGAGCGAGTTGCAGCAATTGGCGACTGAGTTCCGCTCGTCTTTCATCACCATGTGATTCGAAGAAATTCAAAGCTTCTTTTAGCTGCTTTTCAGCCTCATCAGCTTTGTACATATACAAAGCCAAAGTACCCAGCTTCTGCTTTACTACTGCCAGCCCGGCTTCATCGCCAATCTTTCGCAAATAACGTTGTGCGTCGAGGTAGGCCATCCGAGCAACTTCATAATCTCCCATCTGCAGATGCGCATCTCCTATTTCAACTGAAGCTTGAGCTTGTTTTAGCCAATCACCGACTTCTGCAAAGATCGCACGAGCTTCGCGCAAAGCTTTTATTCCTTTATACCAAGAACCATTTTCAATCTCATCTTTGCCTCCTGCCAGCTTAATTTCCCCAAGGAGTACTATTATTGTGTCAATGTCTAACAAACTTCCCGTTACATCACGCGCTTTTATCTTTTCAGACATCCGTTCTGCAAGGCTAATAGCTTCCTGTAAGCGATTTTTAGTAAACTCGCGCAGTTTAGCAGCCTTCAGCGTAACTCCACTTTTCTGCTGATCTTGTTTCCGCAATGCCTCGTTGTTCATTTCAGAGTCGTCCTGCATGATTTACCTCCAATACCTCCAATAAAGTTTATCACAAGACTAAATTTCGACTCGACCTGCAGAAATTCGCTCACGGGGATGATGAGCGCTTCCGTTTTCAGGTTGAGTAAGATAGAGATAACAGCGTCCAGCGGGTCGCTGACCAGCAGCAAGATATTGGCTGAATCCGTCATGGCTTTTCAGTTAGCTCCTGAGTTCACGGTTGCGGTTTTCGCGTATGAAATCGTCAATCGCGTCGCGGGTGAAATTGTCCATCAGCAGCGCGACGAGCAGGGCTTTTTTGTAATCGTCATCAACGTTGCGCTGCACCACCTGATCAATGTAATCGGGAGCGATATGTTGAGGCGAAACGGCGCTCATCTGACGGGCGTATTTTTCCAGGTCGCCCAGCGCATATCGCGTTGTGCGCATCAGCAATTGCATGCGCTGGCGAGTCAAACGGCTGTTGATCAATTGCAAAGCCAGTTTCTGGATGCTGCCGTAAAGTTCTTCCAGGCGGATGGCGGCGCTTTGATTGTCTTTGCTTTCATCTATTGGCTGGGCGATTTTCAGACTAAGGTTGCGAAAAACCGTCGGCCATGACAATCCGACCAACAGAGCTACTGGCCAACTGCGCGCGGTCGGAGTCAAAGTCGCTATCAGCAAAAAAACCAGCGTCGCCATGCCGAAATTGACCAGAATCAACAACCAGCCTCCAGCCGTGCGCAGAGCGCGCCCGGTTTCGGTGTTGAATTTGCCGACAATTTCACCCAGCGCCCAGACAGCGCCGACCGCTCCGGCCAGCAAACACAACCAGAGCGTCGGATTGCTGAGCCAAAACGGTGTGGTCATTTCGATTCTCCTTCGGCGGAAAGCGAGCGCGCGATGCTCAGAGCCTGTTGGTAATATTCGACGGCTTTTTCCAGTTCGCCTTTTTCTTTGGCCAGATCGCCCAGCTTGTTCAGCAGTTCTGCTTCCCGCAATCGCGGATCAGAGGGCGCAACGGGCGCAGTAGCCGCCGGCGCAGGTTGCGAGGAAAAACTCGATTGAGTGTTTTGAAAGGACGGATCATTCAGCAAACGTAAAATTCTTTCGCCCATCGAAGTCAGTGAAAACAGTTCTCCGCCGAATTTGCCGCTGACGGTTTGCGACATGACCAGTTCGTAAGATTGCATTTCGCGCAACGGCGCAACCACATCTTCCGGAAATTTCAGCACGCGCACGGCTACTTCCAACAGCAAGCCCGGCCCTTTGTCTTTGAATGATTGCAAAATGCGTCGCTGCAAATCGGTCAATCGTTGCGCCAATTCAACCAGCATCGCGTGCTGCAATGGACTATCGCTCATAAACCCGCCTTTCTTTCCGCGAACAAGCAAAACTTCTTTTCGATCCGCCAACTATGGCTTTATGGTTTTTTACTTAAACCGGCATTGACGAATTCGATTACCGAGAAAACTCAAGATCGCCGCGATGATACTTTGCCGCTTCAAATAATCACAAGACTGCTGGCAATCACAAGACTGCGCGACCGGCATTCACCGCGCCGGATGACGGTTTGCATCCGGTTGGCTTATCATCTGTTTGCGAGAATCAATTATGAACAAGAAAAACAAATCAACCGTGGCGGCCAAAGATTTGCCGCTGCGAAATGACATACGTCGTCTGGGCGATTTGCTGGGCGAAACCCTGAAGCGATTGGGAGGCAAAAAACTTTTCGACAGCGAAGAGCGTGTCCGAGCGTTGTGCAAACAATTGCGCGCCGCGCATTCACCCGAAACCGAACGGCAGTTGAAACGATTGCTGCACGGTCTGAGTCAGGATGAAGCGATTGGAGTGATCCGCGCTTTTTCGGTTTACTTTCAACTGGTCAACATCGCCGAACAGCATCACCGCATTCGCCGCAAAC
>CAYRQB010000225.1:0-10203 GCA_964426025.1 uncultured Heliomicrobium sp. | reverse complement strand
GCGCGTGGTTCGCTCCCAGAAAGCGTGTGACAGGCGAATCGGGATAACTTTGCGAGATGTTGCTCAGGTTCAGGATGCCCTGAATCTTCTGGCTGCCGATTTCCAGAGCTTCCGGCGATTGCCCGACGGGTTGGCCTATGCCGGATGCGTCATTGCGCAACGGCAAATAAAACGCGAAGGCGTCGCCCAGATCGAACTGGAAATCCGTAATCAGATAAACGAAATCGTAAACGTCGTTGTTGGGATGCGATGCGTAAAAAGCCTGCACCGCGCCGATTGTGTCAACCATCAAACTGAGCGAAAAGATTTCCGCAATCGGAGCGTTGATCACCGAAGCGGTCGGATTGCTCAGATTGACCAGCATCGGAATCGTCATTGAATTGCCGGGAGAAATCCCTGCGATTGCCATGCTCGTCAGTTGCGCCGAATCGTAAGTGAACGCGATTCGCCCATTGCTGAACAGCGTCACCTGAAAACGATGAATGCCGTTGTCCGTGGTCGGATCGTTCGGGAAATCGCGAATGTTGTTCCAGGTGACGACCACTCGGTCGGCGTCTTTGCGAATGTAAATGCCGTTCGCGCCGGTTGTCACAGGGGCGCTGGCGTCCAGATCGTGCCAGTAAGGCGCAATGCGCGGAATCCCGCTCTGCAACGAAGTCAGCGATTCACCCGCCTGCACGGCTCCTGCATCAAAAACATCCTGAGCAGTTCCAGCCGGACGAAATGCCAGAAAGCCGTTGCTGGAAACGGCTACGCTGGAAAAGCTGACGCCGTAAAAACTGAAATTGAATCCCAGGTCTTGCAGAATGTAACCGTCATCGCCCGGATCGGCCTGCGGTTTGGGATTGACCGCGGGCGCTGTTGTCAGGTTCAGCTTCGTCCCAAAATTGTTGTCGAAGACGGCAGTCCCTCCGGTAAGCGTGTATCCCGCGCCCGACGGAGTGAATTGGACGAAACGCCCGTTCATATCGAAAGCGTTGGCCGGAGTTACAAAGCGCGCGTCGCCTTCGATGACCGAAATGTCGTTGATGTCCTGCGCCGCAATTTCAGTGGTCAAAGCCTCCGCGCCCAGCGGATGCGTTTGCTCCAAACGTTGACGATTGATCTGATGCCAGAGCAGCGCTTCGCGAATGCGTTCTTCGCGGCTCAAACCCGGCTTCTTGCCTTCGTCGTCATCGTGGAAAGCGGCGACAGGGAAATTGACCGTAGCCGGTTTAGATGATTTGGCTGATGGATTCAGAAACAACGCGGGAACAAACAACAGAACGATCATTGCGACGGCAAACCACCGCCGCGCACTTTGACTGCGGAAAAACATAGCACCTCCGGATTTTCAGTCGGGTTATTCAAAAGGGGAATCAGCAGGCCAGCCGAGAACTTAGAGAGATTTCCGCCAAACGTCAAGCGCCAGACTTGATGGCGATTGCCACGGGCGATGATCAGGTTTCAGAAGATGGTCAGGCATTGACCGCATCGGGTAAAATGCACGGGGCTTGAGAAACGAATTACATCGAGTCAGGTCAGTAAATTGGTTTGGGCGCGTTGGATGCAACGCCATCGCCGAAGCCGCAGCCGATCCCGCTTTGCTGGAAAAAGCGGCAAACCAGCGCCAAGAAGCATAATTATTCTCGACGAAAACGGAAACCTTGTATGATACGAATCCATGAGAAAGACAGCGAAAAAACTGATGCGTGAAGTGGTTGGCGGCGAGCCTTATGAATACTATCCGGTCACTCGTCACATAGTAATCGCGCCGGGCGTTTGCGGCGGGCGTCCAACTTTCAAGTACACGCGGATTGATGTGCGACATGCGTTGAATTTATTGGCTGCCGGGCGCACGGTCGAGCGGGTGGCTGAAAGCTATCAGATTCCCGTGGCAGCGGTGAAAGAAGCGCTGGCGCTGGCGGCGAAGGCCTTTGATCAGCGCAGCCAGGAGATGGTAGTCCAGGGATGATCGTGCTTGATGAAGAACTACAAGGCCTTGGATTGGAAGCCGCCATCTCCGCCTGGTATCGCGGCCCTGTCATTCTTATCAAAGCCTTGAGGCCGGATACCGTTATCAAAGACGAAGCCATTCCTGCTCTTCTGCGCCAAGCCAAACAACCGACCTTTGTTACGATCAATCACAGCGATTTTTGGCGACGCGCAGCCGCTGAGAAGGCATTTTGTCTGCTTTGCCTGAAATTGACTGCCGACCAGACGGATGAATTGCCTCGCCTGCTTCGGCGTTTATTCAAGCTTTCCGAATTCAAAACCAAACGCGCGCGGATGGGCAAAGTCGCGTTGGTCAGCCCGCGAGCCGTGCAATATTACAGTGCCACAAATGATCTGGTGCATATATTTGGCTGGCCTGACGTCGAGTCATAACACCAGTCAGAGGCCGCACACTCACCTGGCTCAGAACGTCCATTCAATCCACGAAAGCAGGAGGAAACCCGAAGCCATGCCGAAAAAGTCCATCCGCCAGCGCAAACCATCCGCCGAAGAACTCGAGCTTGATCCGATGGCAGAAGCGGAACGGCAAATTACCGGAAGTGCCGAAAGCTATTGGCCTGGATTTATCCGGTTTTCCAGGAACGATCTGCAAAATGACCTGACTTCAATGCAATCACATTTGGAGAGAAAACTATGAAACGCATAACCGCTTACGGCTTATTCATCGTTGTTCTGATTTTAGCTGCGGCTTTTCAGGCGCAGACTCAGGATGCCGTTCAGGCTTTCGAGTTCAAAGCCGTCATGATTCCGATGCGCGACGGCGTGAAGCTCAACACGCACATTTTCACGCCGAAAAATCAGACTTCGCCGTTGCCGATGATTTTGGAACGCACGCCGTATCAAGCTCCGACCGGGCAAGGATGGGCGCAGGGAAAATTCAAAGAACTTGCCGCTGACGGATACATCTTCGTCTTTCAAGACATTCGAGGCCGCTACAAATCTGAAGGGCAATTCGTCATGCAGCGCGCTCCGGTGTCGGTTTTGAAGAACGATCCCAAACTGATTGATGAAGTCACGGACGCTTACGACACCATTGAATGGCTGACCAAAAACGTTCCGAACAACAACGGTCGGTCGGGCATTATTGGCATTTCGTATCCCGGTTGGACGGCGATGATGGCGACGATTGCTCCGCATCCGGCATTGCGAGCGGCTTCGCCACAGGCGTCGCCGGCGGATATGTGGATGGGCGACGACTTTCATCACAACGGAGCGTTCCGGCTGAGCTATGGTTTTGAATACGCGACGATGATGGAAACCAACAAGGAGCAAGCTCGGTTTGAATTCGACAAATACGACACTTACGAATGGTATTTGCGGCTGGGCGCGCTCGCGAACGTCAACGAAAAATACTTGAAGGGCAAAATCCCTACCTGGAACGATTTTGTCGAACATCCGAATTACGACCGATTCTGGCAGGAGCAGGCCGCCGCCGGATATTTGAAACAATCGCGCGTGCCTACGTTGAACGTCGCCGGTTGGTGGGATCAGGAAGATTTTTACGGCCCGGTCAAAATTTACGAAGAGTTTGAAAAGAACGATCCACAACGACTGAACTTCTTTGTCGCTGGCCCATGGAATCACGGCGGATGGGCGCGCGCGGACGGCAGCAGCCTTGGCCGCATAAAATTCGACAGCAACACTTCGCTGCATTACCGGCAAATGATCGAAGCTCCGTTTTTCGCCTACTACCTGAAAGACAAAGGCGGACAGACCTGGAAAGAAGCGAACGTCTTTGAAACCGGATCGAATGAATGGCGGAGTTACGACCAATGGCCTCCGCGTCACAAAACCGAAGACCGCAAACTTTACTTCCACGCCGATGGGAAATTGTCATTTGATGCGCCAACCAATATCAGCCGTCAAGCCGCCGACAGTTATGTTTCCGATCCGGCCAAACCTGTTCCTTATCGTCCGCGCCCTGTCGAAGCGACTTATGATCCGCGCGGTTCGGGCTGGCGCGATTGGCTGGTTGGCGATCAACGCTTTGCTCATTTGCGACCGGACGTGTTGAGTTGGGAAACCGATCCGCTTGCGGAAGATGTGACCATCAGCGGCAACGTCATCGGCCATTTGTTCGCTTCGACGACAGGCAGCGACGCGGATTGGATTGTCAAACTGATTGACGTTTACGCCGAAGAATATCCTAAGGACGTGAGGATGGGCGGTTATCAGTTGATGGTGGCCAACGAAGTCTTTCGCGGACGATTCCACAAGAGCTTTGAAAATCCCGTGGCGCTTGTGCCAAACGCAATCAACGAATTCACGGTGGACATGCGTCATTGCAATCATCGCTTCAGAAAAGGCCACAAGATCATGGTTCAGGTTCAAAGCACCTGGTTTCCGGTCATTGACCGCAACCCGCAAAAGTTCGTGCCGAACATTTTCAAAGCTACGGACGCCGATTACATCAAAGCAACTCACAGCATTCACCGGTCGAAACAATTTCCATCGCACGTGGCTGTGCCGGTGATCAAGTAAAGCCGATTGTGAAAATGAAAAGCGCCAGAAAGTAGCAATGGGCTTGCTCTCTGGCGCTTTGTATTTTGCGGTAGCGAGACTTTATTCCACGTTTGCCGGTTCCAGATTCGGCGCCAGCAATTGAATGACCAGCAGAGCGATCAGATATGCGGACGCGGCGATGATGAAGATCGGCACGTAGCTGCCGGTTGATTGCAAAATGTAACCGACCAGTTTGGCAATGAACATGCCGCCGATGGAACCGGCCATTCCGCCGAATCCGACGACCGAACCGACGGCTTTGCGCGGAAACATATCCGAAGTCAGTGTGAACAGGTTGGCCGACCATCCCTGATGCGCTGCGGCGGCCAAACCAACCAGCAAAACTGCCACCCACAGATTTGAAGCTTTGGCGGCGAAAATGATCGGCACGACGCTCAACGCGCAGATCAGCATGGCCGTTTTGCGCGCGCGATTGACGTTAATCCCGCGATTGATCAAAGACGATGAAATCCATCCGCCGCCGACGCTGCCAATGTCCGCAATCAGGTAAACGGTGATCAACGGCCAGCCGATGTTTTTCAAATCCAGCCCGTAATTGCGATTCAGAAAATCAGGCAGCCAGAACAGATAAACCCACCAAATGGGATCGGTCATGAATTTGCCGAGTGCGAAAGCCCAGGTTTGCCGATGCGGAAACAGTTTCAGCCAGGGAACTTTGGCTTCGGAATCCGGCGGATCGCTCTGGATCAGTTTCAACTCTTCGCTGTCCAGTCGCGGATGTTCTTCGGGTTTTCGGTAAAGCGCCAGCCAGGCAATCAGCCATCCGAAACCGACCAGTCCGGTTAGGATGAACGCCCATTCCCAACCCAGTTTCAAAGTAATGTAAGGAACGGTTGCCGCCGCCACCAGCACGCCGACATTGGTTCCGGCATTGAAAATACCTGTCGCCAACGCGCGTTCTTTTTTCGGAAACCATTCGGCAACGGTTTTGATCGAAGCGGGGAAATTCCCGGCTTCGCCTACTCCAAGCGCAAAGCGAGCGACGCTGAAACCCATCACCGAACGAGCCAATGCATGTCCCATCGCGGCTATGCTCCAGAAAATGACCGCGAATGAAAATCCTTTGCGCGTGCCAAGCCAATCCATGACCCGGCCAACGATCAGCAAACCTCCGGCGTAGGCAACCTGAAACCAGAAAACGATATTGCTGTAATCAATCTCGTTCCAGCCAAATTGCTGTTGCAGAGTCGGTTTCAAAATGCCGATAACTTGTCGATCCAGATAATTGATCGTTGCTGCGAAAAACAGCAGAGCGCAAATGTACCAGCGCAGATGTTTGATTTTAGAGACGGCAGACGACGCAAGGCTGACAGGCTTGGCTTGCTGTTCCATTAAACCTCCGAGTTGTTGGTGCAATTGTGCAGGAATTGAAATCGCGTGCGATTAAAAGCGCGCGTAGCATAAAACAGGGCTTACATATGGTCAAACCATTAGGATGCGGGGCTTCGTCATTCTCAGCCACACTGTCGCACAGATACTTAGCTGTGGGATTCGGTTGAGAGCGAGTTTTCCGCATTAAGCCTGACTTTCATTCCAACACGCGCGGCAAAGTTCTGTCTGTTTCCGACAGGATGCCAAATTTCTTCAAACCGATGGAATAAAAGGGTTTGTTGCTGGCGATGGCAACTCTCAACGGCTTCTCAACAAAAATTGAGAATCGCCTGAAGATTTTTGGGGCAGGTCTGGGGTAATCCTCTGGCTGATCAAACTCGTGTCAAGCAGAGTCCTTACGATCAATACCGGATTTTATCCGTGTCCGTGCGCGAGTTTAGTCAAGGCTTATCTGGGATGAACGGTTTCTACGACTAAATAGCAAATCAACTGAATCAGTCTAAAGAACAGATCAACAGATACTTTCTACGCGTCCACAAAAGCATATGAGAGTTTGCTTTGGCAGTTAACCGCTGACGAAGAGTTTCGGCAAAATCTTAATGGTCAGACTAATTAGCGACTTGGCCAGACTTTTTCGACAGTTGTGTGGAAGTCAGCGTTGGTGGGCGGGACGTGAAAAAAAGTTTGGGTTGAGTAGTTCTTAAACGATCAGACTTCGCAGGCATAAATAAAGCCGCGATCACCAGTAATCCTATGCGTCAAACCAATTGGCGTCCATTCCAACTACATCCTGTGTTTCAAGAAGGGAGCGGTTCATGAGCAGAGAGACTCAACCTAGATGTGTAAAAACAACAGCGTGGTTTTGTTTAGCCTTAATTCTGGCATGTTTTATGTCGAACAATGCAGATGCCCAGGTGCTTTACGGTTCGATAGTCGGCAATGTCAAAGACAACACTGGCGCTGTGGTATCAGGCGCGACAGTTCGAATCACGCACAAGGAAACCAACAAAACCCGTGAAACCATCACGAATCCTGATGGCAGTTTCAACTTCACAACCGTTCAGACAGGACGGTATGAAGTGGTTGTCAGCAGGCAGGGATTCAAAACTTATTCGCGGGGAAATGTAGAAGTTACGCTGAACAACATCACGCGAACCGACGTCTCTCTGGAAGTCGGCGAGGTGACGGAAACGATTTCGGTCACCGCTGATGCAGGATTGCTGCAAACCGACCGCGCAGAGGTAAGAGCCGAAATTACGAGCCAGACGTTGTTGAACCTGCCCATTCCGCCGGGACGCAATTACCAACAACTTTTCCGCACACTGCCTGGGGTGACACCGCCGACCAACGCGCACTCAATTCCGACGAATCCTTCGCGCGCTCTGCAGTACAACGTCAACGGCACGACGTCGAGTTCCAATAACGTCCGCATTGACGGGGCGAGTCAGTACAACATCTTTCTGCCGCATGTGACTGCTTATGTGCCGTCGCTTGAGGCCATCGAGACAGTCAACGTCGTGACCAACAACTTCGACGCCGAACAGGGATTGGCAGGCGGAGCAGCAGTCAATGTGCAAATCAAGAGCGGCACGAACCAGTTGCACGGATCTGCTTTTGAATATCACGACAATCATCTGACCAAAGCCAGACCGTGGGCATTGCGTCCGCTCACAGCGGGTGGCCCGGAGCAGGACAAACCCAAACGAGTTTACAACCAATATGGTGGCACGCTGGGCGGGCCGATCATCAAGGACAAACTTTTCTACTTCGCCAGCTACGAAGGCACTAATGACCGCCAACTCGGCGCGCGTTTCCAGACCGTGCCTACGGCAGAGATGCGCGCGGGCGATCTGTCCGAGGGGGGAGTCACCATCTACGATCCGGCAACCGGCGATGCCATCGGGAAGAATCGAGTGGCGTTTGCCAACGCGCGGATTCCTGACAATCGGATTGATCCGATTGCCAAACTCATCCTGAAGGATGTGCCTTTACCAAACCGTCCGGGCTTTACCAACAACCTGTATGCAACGGCCCCGACTTCTTATGACAAATGGACGATTGACTCGAAGGTCAACTGGAACGTCAACGAAAAGTTCACAACATACGGACGCTTCAGCTTCCTGACCTATGAATCGCTCAACCCGGGTGCGATGGGACTTGTTGACGGACAGGGCGTCGGCAATATCGGGAACACAGGAAAGGGATCGGGCAACACATACGGCGTAACGGTCGCGGGCGTGTACACCTTCACCACCAACTTTATCGTGGACGCCAACGTCGGTTACACCAAACAGGGGACGAATTCGGAGCAGGGCTTCCTGGACCAGAACATCGGGCTGGATGTGCTGAAGATTCCGGGCACGAATGGGACGCGCGATTTCGAGGCGGGCTGGCCGCGTTTTCGCATCAGTGGATTCAATAACCTCGGCGTGCAGGATAGCTTCATGCCCTATTATCGCGATGACCCGCAGTGGCAGTATGTGTCGAATTTCAACTGGACGCGGCGCAATCACAACATCCGGTTCGGCTTCGATTTTGCCAATCAGACCCTCAATCACCTGCAAGCCGAATGGAACGGCGGCGGCAACGCTGAACCGGGTTCCGGCGGATTCCAATTCGGAAACGGTCCCACGCAACTCTGCACGGCGACGCGTGCTGACGGCACCTGTTCAGCCTTTTCGCCCAGCGCCACGCGGTTCAATTCGTTGGCCACGTTCCTGCTCGGTTATCACACGGGCGCAGGCCGCACGTTGCTGGTCGAA
The DNA here is from genome assembly GCA_964426025.1 of uncultured Heliomicrobium sp. GTDB lineage: Bacteria > Acidobacteriota > Blastocatellia > RBC074 > RBC074 > RBC074. The sequence continues at coordinate 1,591 of CAYRQB010000225.1, read as the reverse complement.
CCGCCGATCATTTTCAAAGCCAAAGCTTACAGTTTCTATGTGCGCGATGGCTGGCAAGTGCGTCCGAACCTGACGCTAACCTTGGGCACGCGCTGGGAATATTACCCGCTGCCGGAACGTGAAGATCGCGGGATCGAACGCTACGACATCGCCACCAACATGATGAAGGTCTGTGGCGTGGGCAATGTGCCAAAAGATTGCGGTGTCAGTTTGAGCAAGAAACTCTTTTCGCCGCGCATTGGTATTGCATGGAGGCTCGGCGATTCGACCGTGGTGCGCAGCGGCTACGGATTGACCTGGGATCCGATCAGTCTGGCGCGCACCTTCCGCACCAACTATCCGATGTTGCTCGCCTTCAATATAGTGCCGACCAACTCCCTGGCTCCGGCAGGTTTGCTGAAAGACGGGATTCCGCCGTCTCCGCCGCCGGACATCAGCAGCGGTACGGTGGCTGTGCCGAACAACGTCAACGTGCTGACGCTGGGCGACCGGTTTGATCGTCCGTACATTCAATCGTGGAATCTGGTGCTGGAACGCAAAGTCGGCTGGGGCTTCATCGCGTCGGCGGGTTATGTGGGCACGCGCACGACCAGAGGTTCCGGGCAGATCAACATCAATGCTCAGCGCGTCGGCGGCGGACAAGCCAGCCAACCGCTCTTCCAGCAATTCGGGCGTGTCGCTTCGACCAGCCTGCAAAACGGGTTTGCCAGTTCGCATTACGATTCGTTGCAGACCTCGCTGAAGCGGCGCTTTTCTAACGGATTGCAAATGGAAGCCTCATACACCTGGTCGAAGGTGATCGGGCTGAACAACATCGGTCAAACCAACGACGGCGGGTTGGCGATCAATGATCTGAACTACCTGGATTTGAATCGTGGTTTGTTGAGCTTTGACATCCCGCACAACTTCCAACTCACGGGAGCGTGGGAACTGCCCTTCGGCAAAGGCAAACGCTGGGCCAGCGACAATGCGGTCGCCTCGGCGCTAACGGGCGGTTGGCAGTTGAGTTGGTTGTTCAGCGCCTTTGCGGGCACACCGTTCACGGTCACTGCGAGCGGCACCTCGCTGAATGCTTCGGGCAATACGCAGCGGGCTGATCTGATCGGCCCGGTGGTGAAGCTGGGCGGATTCGGCACAGGTCAGCATTACTATGACCCGACCGCGTTCCGTCCCGTCGAACTGGATCCGAACCCGAATAACACGGTGCGCTTCGGCACCATGGGCTTCAACACCTTGCGCAGCCCCGAAACGATCAATCTGGATTTGGGACTGTTCCGTGAATTCCGCATTACGGAAGGCCTCAAACTTCAGTTCCGTGTGGAAGGGTTCAATATCACCAACACGCCGCACTTGAATGTGCCGGGCAACAGTGCTTCATCGCCTTCGCGCGACACGAACCGCAACAGTCCGACCTTCGGCCAGATTCTGCGGGATGCCAATGGCAACCTGCGGACGAACGGCTTTATGGAAATTCAGAGCACGCGCCAATTCGGACGCGAAGGAATTGACGAACGTCTATTCCGCTTCGGACTGCGACTGAGTTTCTAACAACCAGATATCAGGACTCTGCAAGGCTGAAAAAGCAGACCTC
>CAYRQB010000224.1:0-10224 GCA_964426025.1 uncultured Heliomicrobium sp. | reverse complement strand
CTTCCGGCTCGTTCAGTTCGCGCAGATCAATGGCGATGTCTTTAATGGATTGGTAGCGTTTTTCCGGGTCTTTGTTCAGGCATTTGCGGATGATGCGTTGCAGTTCCGCCGGACATTGCGGATTGAAATCGGTGACAGGCGGTGCAGCTTCGTAAACGATTTTGTGCATGACTTCCGGGTACGAAGTTCCCTCAAATGGTCGTCGTCCGGCGACAACTTCATAAAGCATGCAACCGAACGCAAAAATGTCCGTGCGTGAATCAACATCTTTGGCCTGAGCTTGTTCCGGCGACATATAACCCGGTGTGCCCATAACGATCCCGGATTTTGTTTGCTCCATCAGCAATGTTGCGGCGGTGACGGTTGGGTCGGCAGTTGCGGATTGCGGCTCGATTAATTTGGCCAACCCGAAATCCAAAACTTTGGCAAACCCGTCTTTCGTGCGCATGACATTGTCGGGTTTCAAATCGCGGTGGATGATTTTGGCGTTGTGAGCTTTGGCCAGTCCGTCGGCCACCTGTGCCAGCAATTCCAGCAGACTTTCGCGCGAAAAATCTTTTTTGCCCAACAATGCCCGCAACGTTTCGCCTTCGATGTATTCAGTCGCTATGAAATACAAACCCTCGAATTGGCCGATGTCGTAAACGGTGATGATATTCGGATGGTTGAGCGCCGAAGCGGTACGGGCTTCTTGCTGAAAACGGCGAACCCGGTCTTCGTCTTCGGTAAACGATTTGGGCAGCAGCTTGAGCGCGAGTTTGCGCCCAAGTCGCGTATCTTGCGCCAGATAAACTTCGCCCATTCCGCCTTTGCCGATCAGCGAAAGAATCTGGTAATGGCCAAACGCCTTCCCTGTCAGATTTCCCGTTTGTTCCTGTTTGTCGGCCATCATTTCGCCGATGGCTGTAGCCGGAGGTTTTTCGATAAAGCTGCCGGCTTTGTCGCTGGCAGCCAGCAACGCCAGAACTTCTTGGTGAAGAGAATCGTCACCGGCGCAGGCTTCGGCCAAGAACGCGGCGCGGCTTTCGGCGTCAAGGTCTAAAGCCCGATCCACAATTTCATCTATTCGTTGCCATCGTTCCGGTGTCATAGCTCTGGCCTCGGTAATTTTGTGATGAATTCCTGACGCTGTACGGCTGGTCAGTTCCGGCAGAACGAGCGCAGCTATACATTTACTATCCTCGCTTTGTCAACAAATCTGCCACACCCAGTTTTGCTTACGGATATTTTATGAACAGGCTGTAACGTTTATGATTGGCACACGCTTCAAACACCCCGCTTCATTGTCGGGAGGCTGCGAAATTCACAAAAATATTTATCACGGAGAGCTTATGAAAAAACTGGTTTGTCTGCTGCTGGTTTCACTTCTACTGATGGCTGCAAATACAAATGCTCAGGACGCGAAAGCCAAAGCCGATGAAAAAGGCTTTGTGCAATTGTTCGACGGCAAGACCTTGAACGGTTGGAAGCTGGTTAAAGGACGCGGTCCCGGTTATGTCGTCAAAGACAACACCATCGTTTGCCCGTTGGACGGCGGCGGGAATCTGTATTCGGAAAAGGAATACGCGAACTTCGTGTTCCGCTTTGAATTCAAAACCGAACCCGGCGGAAACAACGGCGTAGGGATTCGCGCTCCGCTGGAAGGCGATGCGGCTTATGTCGGAATGGAGATTCAAATCCTGGACGACGGTCACGAAAAGTACAAAGGCAAGATCAAATCCGAACAGCATCACGGTTCGGTTTATGATGTGATTCCGGCTCGGACTGGATACTTGAAACCGGCGGGCGAATGGAACTCCGAAGAGATTATGGCCAACGGCAGCCGCATTCGCGTTACGCTGAACGGCGTAATCATTCTGGATGCCGATTTGAATCTGGTGAAGGAAGAATCCGTATTGAAAAAACATCCGGGGCTGAAAAACAAAACCGGCCACATAGGGTTTTTGGGGCATGGCTCGCTGGTGGAGTTTCGCAACATTCGCATCAAAGCTTTGCCGTAATTTCAATTGGGCAGGCTGGCTCAGTAGATGGAAAAAGCATTTTGATAAGCCTGATACAAAGGTTTGGTTGGGCGTTCGGCTGAAACGAATTCGGCATTCAGGGAAATTGCCACGGCTAGATGCAAGGCATCCATCGCGCCAAGCCCATATTGGCAAGCCAGATTGAGCGCGGGCTGAATCAAAGGTTCTTCATCGAGCCAGGCAACAACATTATTGAAAAATCGCTCGTACAAGTTCAATTCTTTGCGTTTCTGATACCTGGTCGGAATAGGCAGAACTTCAAGCTTCAAAAAGCGTGTTGCGGCAAATTCACGTTTGGGATCGGCAATCAAAGAAATTGCCCGCATTCGCTGCGCTGGATTGGGTCCGATTGCGGCAGTAATTAGGACAGATGAATCAATGACTGTGATTTGCTTACTCATCACCCTCACTTAAATAGCCGCCTCGGCGGCGAGCTATTTCACGCTCCAATTCTTCTTCGGTCAAAAGGCCTTCGCCGCTTTGGATTATTTCCTCGCTTAGCCGATAAATCTCTTTGCCGAAGTCTGACATTGTTTCGTAAGTCAGATCGGGCGGAATGTACGCGCGCCGCACGTGTGGCGCTTCGGGATAAAACTCCTCGCTGTCTTGGTGCGCCAGATTTCCTTTGCTCATATGGGAATATCTCCTTCGCCGGAATTGTAACTCTTGCAGATAGGTTTCGACAGCTTAACATCAGTCGCTTGCTCGATCAGGGAAAGTGACAAACCACGCGCCGGCGCCGAGCGCCGCTACGATCAGCGACAGCACGTAAAACATCGCCGAATACGATCCGGTTCGTTCGACGCATTCGGCCAACAGCAACGGGCCAATGGCGGAAGCGACGACTGTCAGCGATTGCGCTGCGCCCTGAATCTTCCCCAAATGCGCGCGGCCAAACGCCCGGCTCCAGAACGAAAAGAAAAGAACGATGACGAAGCCTCCGGCCAAACCCATGACCAATGCCCATGCGACAACGTGCGTTTCGCTGCGAACATGCGGCAAAGCCAGCAAAGCCGCAGCCAGCAAAGCCATTGCCAAGGCCATCAATCGGTTCATACGCCATTTTTCGGCCAGCCATCCGCCCAGGAAGTTTCCGGCCAATGCCGTCAACGCCGTGATGACCAGCGTGCGGTGATAAACACCCGCGTCGAATCCGCGCTCGGCCAGTATGGATTCGTTGAACAGCGCAATGCCCGAAGCGATCAAACCGTACACCGAACTCGACAGCGCGAAGACCCAAAACGCAGGCGTCAGCAAAGCCTGGCGTAGGGTGAACCCGGTCAATGCTTCCGACGGTTTGTCTTTCTGCCTTTCACCATCAAGCGACTTTCCATCCAGCATCAGGCCCGAAGTTTCAGGCGTGTGGCGAACCAGCAACCAGGCCAACGGAGACAGAATCAGCAGCGCGAAGCCTATGCCGCTCCACGCCGAACGCCAGCCGTTATTGATGACGACCGAACCGACAACCGGAAAAGCGATCATAAAACCTATGCTCATCAGCACGGTGTAAACGCCCATAGCCAGACTCAATCGTTTGACGAACCATTGACCGACCATCGTCAAACTGACGACCGACAGCGCGCTTTGCCCAAGTCCGCGCGTCAGAGTGATCAACATTGCCAAAGCAAAAATTCCACTGACTCCGCTCATCGTCAGAACTACCGCGGCCAAAGCCAGAACAACCGAAGTCAGCACGGCTCGGCTGCCGACGCGATCAATCAAACGGCCAATGCCGAAACAGAAAAGCGCGCCGACCAGAGTCGCCCACAGATTGATTTGCGCGAACAGGACTCGATCAATTTGCAAATCACGCAGCAGCGATTCGGTGATCAATCCCAAACCTTGAGTGCGTCCGGGCAAGGTTGCAATCATCGCCAACGCCGCGACGGTCAAATTCACCCAGCCGTAATAAATCGGCAATCGAGCCAGCAGCACGGGTGGACGAGCCAATTCAGCTTTTGCAATGTTCATAAAGTTATCTCAAATCGTTTGCTGACTCGCGCGAAGCTGATTCAGCCAAATCGCCAGCAGGCCAAAACAAATCCCAATTCCAGCCCAACGCACGACGCCGGTTTTGAAAACCACGGTGGCGTTGAAAAGCATGAAGATGAAAGCTCCATGCCACAGCCAGGTGATCAACCAATGACGTTGGCGGTAAACATTCAATCCGCGCCACCACCACGCGACATCGGCGACCCACACGGCCAGAAAGCCATAATTGATGTACAAACCTCCGCCCCAATTGTTGCCCGTGACTTCGGCGGTTTGCCGCGCGGTTTCGCGCAGAGCCGAAGCCTGACTCCAATCGTGGTAGAAGTGAAAAGCGCAGATTGTGTGCGCCAACAATCCCAGACAGCCGACAGTCGAAATCCAACGCGCGCGCGATTGCCAGACCAGGCTTTCGCTTCGCAGCAGTATGATCGCCGTGCTCAGCGCATAACCGGCAATAGCAATCCAGATTGTGATGCGAGTTAAAAGTTCTCCCCGATTCATCTGAAATATTTGTGAGTGATGACGAGCAGAGGTTCAATTTCGGGTTCGTCAGGAAAACGCCGGAATGAATTTCAAACAAACCGGAGCGGGAATCTCAGTGATTTGTCCCGTTGGGGTCAGCTTGCCGGAGTTTTGATCAATCCGGAAAGTGACGACCGAATCGCTCTGTTGATTGGCCACCATCAGAAATTGCCCCGAAGGATCAATGCCGAAATTGCGAGGCCATTTGCCCTGAGTGGACGTGTGATTAATAGGAGAGAGTTTGCCAGCAAGGTCAATCGCAAATGCGACGATGCTGTTGTGGCCGCGATTCGATCCGTAAAGGAATTTGCCTGACGGATGAACGTGCAAATCGGCGCAGTAATTTGTCTCTTTGAAATCGGCGGGGAGAGTTGAAATTGTTTGCAGTTCTTTCAGCGAGCCTTTCGTCTTGTCGTAGTTGAAAGCCGTCACAGTCGAATCCAGTTCGTTGATGACGTAAGCATATTTTTCCGTCGGATGAAAATCGAAATGCCGTGGGCCAGCGGCGGGTTTGACGGCGGCGAAACCATTCGGTTGTAGCTTCGCCTTTGCCGCATCAACTTTGTAGATCATCACCTTGTCAATTCCCAGATCGGGCGCGAAAGCGTAATTGCCCGATGCGTCCAGCTTGATCATGTGCGCGTGCGGAGCGTCCTGCCGTTTCGGATCGCCGCCTTTGCCGGAATGCTGAACCATGCTGCCGACATCGCCCAGACTGCCGTCGCTTTTGACGGGACAGATGACTACGTTGCCGCCGCCGTAATTCGCCGCCAGTACCGACTTGCCCGAAGGATGAACCGACAGATGGCAGGGGACGCCGGGCAAACTGATTTCATTGAGCTTTTTCAGCAATCCGGTTTTCTGGTCAATCGCCAGCGCAGTCAAACCGCCGCCTTTCTTGCCAAGAAAGTTCCCGGTTTCATTGACCGCGTACAGAAATCGCCGCTTCGGATCAATCGCCAGAAACGACGGATCGGCAATTCCGCTCGCGATGCCGTGCGGTTTCAATTCGCCGGTCGTAGGGTTCATGCGGTAAATGTAAATGCCTTCGCTTTTGCTTTTGCCGGAAGTGTAAGTGCCGACATAAAGCAGCAAATCTTTCTGCGCCGCGTTGACAGCTTCGGGCAGCAAATCCGTGATTGCGCTTGCGGCGGCAAAAGCTCCTGCGGTTTTGACGAATTGACGGCGATTGATTTGATTCATTGAACCTCGTTTGGAGAGACGGTTGTGATTTCGCTAAAACGTTTGAAGTCGCCGACATTGAATGTCAGCAGATGAGTGATGCCGTGAACTTTCATGGCCGCGACCAGCTTGGCGTCGTGCGCCGGTTTGCCCATTACGGCGTGCTGCGTGACCAGCCGTTTCCATTCTGCGTAAATTCCCGCTCGGTCGGTTTTGAGAGTGAACTGTTGCTGAAACTCGCTCAATTTATGTTGAGCTTCAAGTGCACTTAACCCCAATCCGTTTTGCTCGCGTGGCCGAGTGGCGATCACCCAAAATTCGTAGAGGCTTTGCGCTAGCACATACACTCGTTCATCACGAGCCATTAGGGCTTCAATAGCTAGATTGGTTTGATCGTTCATTGGATGATCAGGCTCAATGCTACGAGCCAGAATATTTGTGTCCAGCGCGTAGCTCATAAGGCTTCATCTTCTCTCGTATAAATGCTTTCGCGGGAATCGTCGGCGACAACACCTCTTACGGAATGCCTTTTCACAAATTCCCTCCAACGCCGAATTTTTTCTTCCGGTGTCAGTTTTTCTGTTTTCGATTCTGATACTCCATTGGAGTGAGGAAGCAGGCTTCGCAGGTAATCGTCTATTGATAGATTGTTGGCTTCCGCTTCGGCGGCCAGCAGTTCAGCGGTTTCAGGTTTTATCTGTTCGAGCACAGCAATCATTGTTTACCTCCTTACGTTTCAGAACAGCAATCAAATCATACCTCTGCCGTCGTATGGCTGAAAATGCTCAACGTCACTTGGCCTCGCCTGAATCAGCGGTTTTCAGAAAACCGACCAGGTCGAGCAGTTGCTGGCGCGAATATTTCTTGGCGTAATCGGCTGGCATCGGCGAAGTTTTCAGCGTTTCGGTTTTCGCCACTTCCGATTTCAGAAACGCCCGCGAAACCGGCGGCAACGACGAGGTGTCGTAAAGTCGTATCGTCGTTTGATCTTCGTCGCGTTTGATTCCGGCGAAGCTCTGACCATTGCGCAAGGTGATGACGAAAGTCGCGTACTTGGCATCAACGGCAGTGTGCGGCGAAGCGATGCTTTGCAGAATTTCTTTGGCCGGTCTGGCTGTCAGCGAAGTCAGGTCGGGGCCGATGAGTCCGCCGATTCCTTTGACTGTGTGGCAGACTCGGCAATTGGTTGTTTCATTCGTGCCGAAAAACAACTCGCGTCCGCTTGCGGCGTTGCCCATCAATTCGCGGTCATCTGCGGTGATGGCGACGGCGACAGGTTTCGATGATGCGGCAGTTTCCGATTGCGCGGCGGCTTTGTTGCCGGAAGTTGGCAGATGTTCCTGCGCCCCCGGCTCTGTGGTTGATTCGTTGGCGTTGGCCGTCGTCAGCGTCTGCAAATAAGCGATCAGATCGGCCAGTTGTTCTTTCGTCAGCCTGTCTTTGAAAGCAGGCATGGTCGTTTCTTCGACGCCGTTGTTGATGACCTGAGTCAGGTATCTGACGCTAAGTTTTCGCCCGGCGAGTTTCGGCCCGCCTCCGCCAGAGCCGTTCAAGCCATGGCAATAACCCATACTGCACGATCCTACGTAAAGACGACGACCAGCTTCTATGCTGGCGTTCTGATTCGATTGTTGAGCCTGCAAGGCAAAGGGCAGAAGGCAGAAGGCAAAAGGCAAGGCGAGCGAAAACGTCCAGCGTCTGCGTTTGATCAAAAGTCCTGATTTAATTTCCATTGCCCGCCACTCCTTTCGTTTCAGGCAGAGCGAAAACGACCAGCGTCGAAGCGCCTTCAGGCATTGTCTTGTCCGGCCAGAGCAGGGAAGTGACTCCGCCGACCAGCGAACCCATTCCCGCCGGAATCGCCACGTATTGACGGCCATTGACCGAATAAGTGATCGGCGAACCGGTGACGCTGGCTCCGACGCGATAAGACCACAGCTTATCGCCGGTTTTCGCATCCAGCGCGAAGGCGTTTCCGTAAACATCTCCGCTGAAGATCAGATCGCTGCCAGTGGCCAGCAGAGACGCGACGTTCAGACCGTCGGTCAGGTATCTCCATTTGCGTTCGCCGGTCAGCGGATCAAAGGCGTTGATGTGACCATAAGCCGGTTTGTCCTTCGGCGGTTTGATGTCAATGCCTCCGCCGAACAACGGTTGGCCTTCTTTGATTTCCAGCTTTTCGGGTTTGATGATGTTGCAGGCTTCCCATCCGACGTTGTACCAGAATCTGGTGCGCGGGCTGTATGTGGAATGATCCCAATTGCGTCCGCCGATGGCTCCCGGACAAACGAAAGTTTCCTTGTCGGGCGGAACCGTTTGCATTTCAACCGGGCGTCCGTTTTTGTCCACGCCTTTCAGCCAGGTCAGAATATCAACGTGCGGATAAGCGTTCAGATATTTGCCGGTTTCGCGATCCACCACCCAGGTGTAACCGCCCTTGTTGGCGTGAACCAGCAGCTTTTGTTTCTTGCCGTCTTTTTCGTAATCAATCAACACGCATTCGTAAGCCGAGTCGAAGTCGTACATATCGTGGGGAACTTCCTGGTAAAACCACTTCAACTTGCCGGTGTCGGGATTGAGCGCGATGATCGAATTCGAGTATAGGTTATCGCCCGCGCGGAATTCGTCGTAAAAATCCGACGACGGATTTCCGACTCCCCAATAAAGCAAATCCAGTTCGGCGTCATAAGAACCGACCAGCCAGGTTGGCGCTCCGCCGAATTTCAGCATGCGCGGATCCCAGGTTTCCGAACCCGGTTCGCCCGCTGCCGGAATGGTATAAAACCGCCAAACGTGTTTGCCGGTTTTGGCGTCGAAAGCGTTCAGATAACCGCGATGAGCGTGTTCTCCGCCGGTGACGCCGACTATCACCTTGTCTTTGACGATCAAAGGCGGCGAAGTGACGTTGCAACCGCACTGGCGAATGTCTTCGATTTCCACGTCCCATAATTCGCGACCGGTTTTCATATCCAGCGCGACGAAATGATTGTCCAGCGTGCCGAAATAAACCTTGCCGTAACCAATCGCCAGTCCGCGAGCGCCCGGATTGTAGGGAATGTTTCTGGTGCTGAGTTTATAAAAATATTTCCAGATCAGTTCGCCGGTCGTTGCGTTGATGGCGAAGACACGATTCATCGGCCCCATCAAATACATGACGCCATCCATGACAATCGGCGTCGCGTTCAATCCGCCGCGAATATCGCCGGTCGGAAATATCCAGGCGGGCGTCAGGCTTTTGACGTTTTCGCGCGTGATCTGGTCAAGCGAGCTAAACCGATGCGCGGCGTAATTGCCGCCGTAACTCAACCAGTTTTGCGGTTCTTTATCGGAATTGATCAGCCGTTGCCAACTCGGTTCCTGAGCCAGGCCGCTCAAAGAAAAAGCCAGAATCAAAGTTAATGTGTAAAGAGGCCGAAGCCGGACTGTCCACTGCCAGTTCATCGCCGTTTGTCCTTTCGTCTTGCAATTCGGTTGTGATCGAAAATCAATGCGGTTGCGTTTGATGCGCGTAAATTTACCCGTGACGCTTTGGTTTGACAATCGGATGAAGCAACAGTTGCGAAATCTTTTATTTGTCATCAATCGTCTACACCTCTGGCAAAACTTACATCCACGATTGTAGACACTTTGGCTTCCAGCCGATATTGGCAATTTTGACTGAACAAAGCATCTTTAACTATTTCTTCAGTTAGCTGAATAATCGTCGTTCTCAAGTTCGATGGCACAAGCGTTGCACTGGTTACGAGCGTCGAAAGCGACAAACGGTGCCCCCCGGTACTGTTACCTCACTTAACGAAGATCGGGGCTTTATGAGTAAGTTATTGATCGAATTTCTAAAGGATGAAGCGGGGCAGAGCGTGGTTGAGTATTCCCTGCTGCTGACGCTGATTGGAGCCTCGACGGTGTTTATGCTGACAATTATGGGGATGAGTATAAGCCGTATGATGGGAATGAATGACATCACGGTTCAGAATTACACATCGTGGGCATATGAAAAGTTCAAAACCAAATAGCAGCGCGTCTTTGCTGGGATGAAATTCAAGACTGACCGCGCCGGGTTTTGAAATCGAGTTTGAAAAGAGTTCTTTGAGTTTATTCGCACGGCTGATTTCATCGAGTTTGAAATCTGACTCTGTGCGACCACAAGATTGATGAACGCTTCACGGCGCTCTCAATTTGCTCTCGCGCTACGCATTGAGGGACTTCTCTCTGATACGTTTCGTAATTGACCGCAACCTCCTTGACCTGTCCTTCCAAATGACGTTTCCGCAACTTTCCCTTCCACATTTTCTCAATGCGTAGCTCGAGAGACATCAACGACGACACACCTTAAATTTCCAATCACAAAACCGAATATTCATCCCAATCCTCAACCGCTACGGCTTTGGACATATTTTGATGTCCCGGTTGAAGCCATGCATTGATTGCCGTAAGATCGTTGACAGTCGCCCTTCACCGATATTTCGCTGGCATTGGATCGGTTCTGTAATGTCATCACTTTCGCCCT
>CAYRQB010000223.1:0-10328 GCA_964426025.1 uncultured Heliomicrobium sp. | reverse complement strand
CCGGGCGCGACTATGAAGTCGTATTCCAATTGCCGCTCTTTGCCGTAATAAGCCAGGTCAATACCGGGCCAGACATCATAGTATCGGACTTTCTCGTAGTTCGTGATGCTGGTGAGCCATCGCTTTGGATCGTTCCCGATGAAGTAATTGCTTTTGCCGGGTAGCGGGTTTTCGCTGGCGACTCGTGGAGCCTTATTCGCTCCAACCATCTTCATCCTGACGACTGCAGAACGCGGGCGGCGGGGCGAACGATTCGATTTCTGCAACTGCAGCACGGCTTCGTTGGCCGTCAGAAACAAACTGTATCCTTGCCCGCGCGCGAGGAACTTCACTCGTTCGTCGCTCTGTCCCTGATTAACCTCGAAGTTCATCGGCTGATGATTGAGCGCCGTCGAGGCTGATGCCGCCGAAGCCTGAGTCCAAGTCATCGTGTGCTGGTCAACATGGATGGCATTGTTCGGCCTGTTATCAAGTTGCTCCCAGATTGTAGGCCGGGCAGTGGTGTCCGAACATCTCCACAAATGAACTCCGCCGACGTAAAGAATGTTGGGATTGTTCGGATCAACGCTGAGTTCGTGGTCATAAAACCACTGCGCTTCGGCGCCGGTTTGCAGGCTGGCGTTCGGTGTTAGCTCCGCCCAGACAGGCGGCGATGCCCAGGCGTTTTCAGTTTTCCAGATGCCCAGCAACCAGTTGTCATTTGCAGTGCCGTTGGCAGCATCCTGAACGCTGACGTAAAGCACGTTCGGGTTGGAAGGCGCGATGGCCAGCTCGATTCGCCCGACTCCTCCGGCTCTGGTTCGCCAGGGGCCGTCAATCAATGCCCAGGTGTTCCCGGCATTGACGGAGCGATAAGTGCCGTTGTTGGCGTCGCCGAGGTTACGGCCCAGCGCGGCGTATTGGCGATTGAAATCATTCGGGTCCGATTCCAGGTCGGTCGCAAAATTGTTCTGGCTCAAGGTTCTTGTCCACGTCACGCCGCTGTCAGTGGATTTGAACACGCCGCCTTGGGGCAGACTCGGCGATGTCTGTCCGATTGGATTGCCAATCTGAGTTACGGCGGCCAGCAGCGTGCCGGGACTTCCCGGATCAATTTTGATGTCGCTGAACGAAAGCCCTTTGAATTGGTTGGCGGCCAGAAGCTGCCAGGCGCCGCCGCCATTGACTGATCTGAGCAAACCGACTCCCGCGTAAGGGCTGCTGCCGCTGAAGACGGCTTCGCCTGTGCCGGCGTAAATGATCTGCGGATTGGTGGGAGTGAAAGCGACTGCGCCTATGGAAAGTGAAATCTGGTTATCGGTCAGAGGCGTCCAGGTCGCGCCAGCATCGCGCGTTTCCCAAACTCCGCCCTGCGCCGCGCCGATCAGCCAGCGATTTGGGTTTGTAGGGTCAACGGCAATGTCTGAAACGCGCCCGCTGACCGGGCGCCGTTGATTTGCGTCCGCCAACTGGCCGTCCAGAATTGGCGCCGGTCCAATGTTGACCCAGCGTCCAGGACTTGGTTGTAACCCTTGCGCCCTGAAACTCCCTTTTCGTTGCGGCAAGTCGCGCCATCGCTGAAGCCTCCGCCAACCAAGCTCCAGCGCGTCATCAGGAATTTCTTTTCGCGGATACGCGCGCTGTTCATACGCCCATTCCCAGCGTTTGTAAGGCTTGCTTTCATTCAGCAAATTTCTGTCTTGCGCTTGTTGAGAAACAACGACAGCCGCAAGAAAATATAGTGAGGCGATGGTTGCAATGATCATCAAGGGGCGTTTGAGAGAAAACATATTACCTCCAGGGAAAACAGAGTAAGGTTTCGCAGTTCACGCTTCTGCTTGTCTGGTTACTGAAAACTGCTGAAGCGTGAACTGCGCATTGCTACTTCATCGCTCCTGATTCAACGTCATTGGCCAGAAGCATCCGCTGAAAGTTTAAGTCAGCTACAATTTCATCCGTATCCAAAGCCAACGCAGCCTGAGCCAGTGTGGACAACTCGATTTCATGGCCGCAGACCGGGCATTGAATCCGAATCCCGATCTGATTGAGACTGAGACGCCATTGACGCCGGGCGGTGATTCTGACTGTTCGCTTACGTTTCATCGGTTTTCTCCGGTTATAATTGCCGCCGCAAACTTTTCACGAAGCGCAAGCTGAGGTAACGAACAAATTACGATATTCTTCCGAACTCATTTGGAATAACCTGCAAGGTGTGGCGATGACCGTAACGGCCCGACCAATTTATCGGATTGGAAAGATTGAGGTTGATCCAGACCTTTGCTGTGTCCGGCGCGATGGCGAAGAATTGCATCTTCGCCCGCAGGTTTACCAGGTTTTGCTGTATTTGCTGGATCATCGCCAACGACTGGTCAGCAAAGAAGAGTTGATGGAAAACGTCTGGCAGGGCGTGGCGGTGACGGACGATGCGCTGGTTCAGTGCATCGTTGACCTGCGCAAAGCTCTGGGCGACGACTCGCGCCAACCTCGCTTCATCAAAACTATTCCCAAATTTGGTTATTGCTTCATCGCCGAAGTTGAAAAAGCTCAACTCAATCTTTCCACGGCGTTTGAGATTGAAGTGACGACATCGGTCGAAGTTGAGGTCGAAGAGGATGTGTGTGACGATCCGCACGAAAGTTTGTTGCCCGCGCGCCGCTGGTTGAGCGGCGGTATTTCGCAAATGGCAGCGGTCTTTGCCGGAGTGATCGTCATAACAGTGTTGGCGGTCTTGCTTACGCTCAGCTCCCGTCAGGCCGCTGAAATCGCTTTGCCGAATTCGCCAGGTAAACGACTCGTTGTAGTACTCCATTTCGAAAATCGTTCCGGCGACCACGAACTGGGCTGGCTGCGCGAAGGTTTGCCTGACATGCTGATCACCAATCTGTCGCGGTCGAAATCGCTCAGCGTTTTGAGCCGCCAGCAACTCCATTTGCTGCTCAAACGCATCGGACGCGAGGACGCGGTAAAGCTGCGGTTGGACGAAGCGCAAGAGATTGCACTGCGCGCTCAGGCCGAAGCAATGGTGATGGGTAGCTTCGCGCGTTTGGGTAACCAGACGCGGATTGATGCCACATTGCACGACGCCCGCACCGGACAGTTGATCGCATCCGAGAGTTTGATCGCCGAACGGCCTGAACAGATTTTCTCGCAGGTTGATATGCTCTCGCTCAAACTAGCCAGGCATCTTGCCGCGGGTTTCACTGAGCCTGAAAACAAGCCTGCGCTGGCTGAGGTGATGACCGACAACCTTGAAGCTTATCGTTACTACTCGCTGGCGTTGGAACATGCGCAGTCGTATCACACGACCGAAGCTATTGCGCTTTTGGAGAAAGCCATCGGTCTTGATCCGCAGTTTGCGATGGCTTACGCGCGGATTGGTTACGCCTACGCGATGATCCGAGTTGGAGATCAGGAAAGGGCCAGACCGTATCTGGAACACGCCTTCAAGCTTTCAAACCGCCTGACAGCGAAAGACAAGCTCTACGTCCTGGCCTGGTATGCCAAGCCCGATCATCTGGAAGTCATTCGAGCCTACCGCGAAATAGTCGCCCATTACCCACATGAGATTGAAGCCTGGTGGCGGCTTGGGCTGGAGTTGCAATACCAGGGGCGTTCGGAAGAAGCGATTGAGGCGCTAAAAAACGGCTTGGTGATGGACCCGGAAGCTGAAGAGCTTTACAACCAACTCGGCAACAATTACGCCGGGCTTGGGCTTTACACAGATGCGATAGCCGCGCATCTGCGTTACGTCGCTCTTGCTCCGAACGAGGCCAACGCCTATGACTCCCTGGCGATGACTTATAATGAAGCCGGGCGTTATGATGACGCGATTGCCGCACTCAACCGAGCGTTGGCGCTCAAGCCTGGGTTCCATTTTGCTCACCTGCATCTGGGCGATTCCTATTTTGGACAGGGACGTTACAAATTGGCGGAGCAGCAATACCGTAAGTATAGGGAGTTGGCGCCTTCTCTATGGGATAGCGCGGTGAGTTGGCAGAGGCTGACCAGACTGTACTGGCGCAAAGGTGATCTCGAACGGGCGGCAGCGATGGCTCAGGAGGCGCTGAAGATCAATTACGATTTTGGCGACCCGCTATTTATCGCTCTGGCCCGCGGCGATCTGCAAGCAGCCGAGAAGCACAAAGAGAGACTCTTCGCCGCAGTGCCTGAAACCGATCCTCAAGGCGCTGCTTGGAAAATTCCTCAACCTTACTACCATCGCGGCTATTACGCGCTCAAGTTGGGTCGAAACGATGAGGCCATCGAGCATTTGAAGAAAGCGCGGCGCGCGACGCCGGTCTTCTTCTGGTATGAAGACATTGGGCCGGACGCGCTGGCCAATGCTTATCTGGAACTGGGACGGTTGGATGAAGCAATTGAAGAATACGACCGATTGCTGCGGCAGAACCCGAACTGGGCCTGGGCGCGGTTTCGCTTGGGCGAGGCATACGAACGTAAGGGAGATTTGAAACGTGCGAATTCTGCTTATAAGCAATTTCTCCAAATTTGGAAGGATGCCGATCGTGATATTCCCGAAGTGTTGTATGCGATGTCCCGACTGGGCAGTATTGACAATTAAACGCATGCTGTATGTTGCTGTTAGCGTCTGGTCGTTCCTCCAATTCGAACCCGGAGTTCGTTGGAAGTCAGCGACTTCATCTTTGCCTGGTAAGTCCCCGCTGGCAGCGGAAAGTTGATGCGGTATGTCAGACGTATCACACCACCGGCTTTGATCAATTTGACCGGCTGCGATCCATCGGCTTGTGGCAACAGCACGGTTTCCTGACCGCGTTTGTTTGAATCCTGAATTACCAACGCGAAGGCGGCCATCCCGACTTCAAGCCCGCTGTCGGAATCGGACTCGGAAGCCGGATACTCAACCACGGCCTGGATCACAACGTCCTGGCTTTTTTGATAAGCGGCGAGGCTGGACGACAGAGTCGCTTTCAATACGGAAAGGTCTTTTATCAGCGTTGTCGCTGTTGTTGACGCTTTGGCTCTCGCCATATTTCGATAACCGTCGTAAACCGCTTTCTTCTGCCAGACGCGTTCATCCCAATCTTCGCCGATCCGGTCAAACAGAATTTTGGCCACGGCGTATTGCTGAGCTTTTGAGGCAATCAAAGCCATTTCGTTCTGCCGGTATTTGCTCGTGCCGTAACCTTCTTCGATCTGTTTGTAACCGTCCCAGATTTTCTGTCCCCAAATGGTAGGGTTGTCGCGGAAAAAGTCTCCGTGCCCATCTCTGCTGACGTAGCGAGGCATGACATACGAAACGATCATGTAATAAACGATGTCGCCTTCATTGCCGCCTAATCGTTTTGCCGAATCTTCGGCAAAATTTTCCCATTCGCCTTTGACGCCGTAATTTTGCGGAAGCAAATCAAATGCTCTGGTTTGGTAAAGGTAGTAATAGCCCGGCTCCATGGCTATGCCGTTGGCAAATGCGGCATCGTATTTTCTCCACTCGTCAGATGGACGTCCGCGTTGCAAAGCCATCACAACAAAATACCAATGCGGGCAGGATGACGGAAGTTTAGGATCGGGTTTCACTGTTGCTTCCCGCTTCAAGCCTTTGGCTATGCCAGCGAAGAAAGATTTCGTGTCGAATCCCAATGCTTTTTCAGCCTTGCGCAATCTTTCGCTGAATTCCTTGCCCCCTTTGCGTTTGCCGAATCCTGTCCAATCCTCCGCCAAATCTATCCAATCTTCCCTTGATGAGTATGCCAGGTTGGCGTATTCAACCCACGCGTTGGCCAACGCAATGCGCGCCGTCTGAGATTTCGTGGATTTATCTTTCCACTGCTCCAACCTGTTCAGATGAGCTTTCCACTGTTGGTCGCTGGCCAACGTGGCGGAATTCGGCCAGGTCAGAGTCCGGTAAAAAACATAAAGCTTCCAATCGCCGCCGGGAAAACGCTCTTTGCTTTCGCGCGCCTGATCCGCAGCGGCATCCAGCGCCGCGAAGTTATCCTGCTGGAAATTCTGCCTGATTTCGGCGATGAATTGTTCTTCGGTTTGTTTTTCCTGTGTGGCGGAATCCTGCGTTGCCCGAATTGCTGCCGCCTGCGTTTGACCTGAAATAGAAACAAGACAGCACAACAGAATTGATCTCAAAAGCGTTGAAAGTTGGGATGGCATAATTTGCTCCTCTTTGTCTGAAAAGCCTGAGAGTTATTGTTTGACAGCAGATTTATTGCTCACTGAGGAAACTGAGTATACATCAATTCGTTTCGGGCTTTGTAAGCCTGGCCGGCCATGACTTAGGATAACAGTGAGATTTTACCTTATGGCAAAACGCATCATCTCAATTTCAGGCGTTTCATCGAATTCAGGCAAAACTACTTTGCTTTGCGATTTGCTCAGCGCGCTTTCGGCCAATGACCAGTGGGAAGCGATCAAGTTGACGCGCGGACATTACCGTTCGTGCGGCAAAGACCCGCACGCCTGTTGCGTCAGCGATTTGCTAGACGAAAAACCGCTCGTTCGTTCCGGGCGCGAAGAGACTTACGGCTTCGGCAAAGACACTGGCCGTTATTGGGAAGCCGGGGCGACGAACGTCCATTGGGTGATTGTCACAGACGATCAGGTGGAAGCTGGAATCAATGAAGCTCTGAGGCGAGTGAAGACAGACAAGGTTTTGATCGAAGGCACTAGCTTGTTGAAATACATCAAGCCTGATTCCGCCGTGATGGTCGTGCGTTCAGATCACGGGAAGATCAAACCGTCGGCAAGGCGAGCGTTGTCGGAAGGCAAGATTGACGCGATTTTCTGTTCGGACGATCCGAACGAATTTGATTTGGCCGAATTGCCGCGCGAATTGATCGGCGCTTTGCCGATTTACACCCGCGCCGATCTGCCGCAGTTGATTGATTGGCTTCGGCAACGCGGCAATAACGAAACTACTTCAAAGCAAGATGCCGTTCGATCATCCGTTTCAGATCATCGAATTCGACGGGTTTGCTGATGTAACCCGTGCCGCCGCAGGCAAACACGCGGTCGGCTGTTTCCTGATTGTCGTAACCCGTGACAAAGATGATCGGCAAATTGTGAAACTCCGCGTCGCCGCGAATTTCGCGCGTGGCCTGCAAACCGTCAACGCCCGGCAACGACAAATCCATCAAGACCAAGTCGGGACGGTCGCGACGAACGCTGTCAATCGCTTCACGACCATCGCTGGCTTCAATCACATCGAACTTGCTCAGCTTCAGCATCATCTTCAATGCTATGCGATGATCGTCATCGTCTTCGGCAATTAAAATTCGGCGCAGTTTTTCCATCGTTAGGGGTATGAATTATTCAGCAATAAAAAGTTGAGGATGCAGAAATGCAAAATAATTTTATTTGCCAGCCGCCACGGACACAAATCACCAATCCGGATCAAGCCAGCACTTTTTCCACCAGTTCTCCATGCACATCCGTCAGCCGGAAATATCTTCCCTGGAATTTGTAAGTCAGGCGTTTGTGATCAATGCCCATCAGATGCAGGATCGTCGCTTGCAGGTCGTAAACCGAAACCGGGTCAGCCGTGACGTTGTAACTGTAATCGTCCGTTTCGCCCAAACTGAAACCTTTCTTCAATCCACCACCAGCCATCCACATGGCGAAATTGCGCGGATGATGATCGCGACCGTAATTCGCTTCGGTCAGTTTGCCCTGACAATAAACCGTGCGACCGAATTCGCCGCCCCAGACGATCAGCGTGTCGTCCAGCATTCCGCGTTGTTTCAAATCCGCGACCAGAGCCGCCGTAGGCTGATCGGTTCCTCGGCACTGCAAAGCCAGATCGCGCGGCAAATCGTTATGCTGATCCCATCCGCGATGATAAAGCTGAATGAAGCGGACTCCGCGTTCGGCCAATCGCCGAGCCAGCAAACAATTCGCCGCATAAGTTCCGGGCTTGCGCGATTCGGGACCGTAAAGTTCAAAGGTGCTGTCGGGTTCTTTCGACAAATCCATCAGATCGGGCACGCTGGTTTGCATGCGAAAAGCCATCTCGTATTGCGCAATGCGCGTTTCGATTTCCGGATCGCCGTAATCGTCGTGCTTCAACTTGTTCAATTTGGCTACGGCGTCCAGCATCTGCCGCCGCGAAGTTTTATTGACGCCCGGCGGATCGTCCAGATAAAGCACTGGCGTCGCTCCGCCGCGAAGCCTGACACCCTGATAACTCGATGGCAAAAAGCCGCTCGACCACAAACGCGAAAACAGCGGCTGGTCGGTGTTCAAAGCGTGCGCCGTCGAAAGCAGCACGATGTAAGCGGGAAGGTTTTGATTTTCGCTGCCCAAACCATAACTCAGCCACGAACCAAAGCTCGGTCGTCCGGGTTGTTGAAAACCCGTTTGAATGAAAGTGATCGCCGGATCGTGATTGATGGCGTCGGTGTGCATGGATTTGATGACGGTCAATTCGTCAATGACTTTGGCTGTGTAAGGCAACAACTCGCTGACCCAGGTTCCCGATTGCCCGTGTTGCGCAAATTTGAAAATGGATTTGACGCACGGAAACGCGCTCTGCCCGCTGGTCATGCCGGTGATGCGTTGGCCTTTGCGAATCGAATCGGGAAGCTCGGTTCCGTGAAGCTTTTCCAGCGCCGGTTTGTAATCGAAGGTGTCAATCTGCGAAGGCCCGCCCGATTGATGCAGGAAAATAACGCGCTTCACTTTCGGCGCGAAGTGCGGCAAGCCAACCAAGCCGCCAGTCTTCGGGTCGCGCGTTTCATCTGCCAACCCGTCCAGCTTCATCAGCGAAGCCAGCGCCGCAACGCCAATGCCTTTTGCGCCCAAACCAAAAAGCTGTCGGCGAGTAATGTGTTTTTCAAATTCACTTTTCAAGTTCATTTCGATTGCTCCTGTTTTCAAGCCGCATCCGCGTTGGATTCAATCTGCAATCTTTCTTCAATCCATCGTTTGACCAGAGTCTGATATTCCGGCTCTCCTTTGGATTTAGCCACAACTTTCAATGATTCAACCATCTCGGCAGGCAGTCGAACAGAACTTGGAGTATGAAATTCGGCATCCGCCATTAAATCATCAAAGTCTTCTGGCTTCATCGAATGGTATTCCAATTCGATGGCTTCCTGCTCCGTTTTGGATAATTCGCTGAACTTCTTTTTCATCGCTTCTTCTTTCTTCTTTTTGTCTTAGGTTTCAAATCCCAGCCAGTGAAGATTCTATAGAATTCAAGAAAATGTTTTCCCCGCGGATGACGCGAATGAACGCAGATACTTTGGAAAAAACTATTCAATAGCTTTAATCCGACCAACAAGATAGCGGGTTCTCAAACCGGTAAAAAATCCTTTTCATTCGCGTAATCAGCGTGATTCGCGGGAAGTTATTTTCTTAAAAGCTATAGCTAAACCGTTGCCCTTGTCTTGAAAGACCAACCTTAAATGTCTTCCGCGATCTGTTCTGCCATCAAGGGTGTAAACTTCGTCGAAACGCCTTTCACCTTTGCGAAATGAGTAATCGTGAAAGAAACATTGCTCGGCTTCTTCTGGCTCTATGGAATGATCACGCAAATGATGGACGTTACCATTTTTCTTTTCTTCGTGATCCCACTCAAACCTGTTCCATTCCATAGATTGCTTCCTGACTGGGAACGTTCAATTGATATTCTGCGATCAGGCAGTCGCTTTTTTGGTAGCTTTCTTCGCGGCAGATTTTTCTGCCAGCGTTTTCTTCTTGTGACGATACTGAACTTTGTGGATGTACGCTGTGGCATCCGGAGTTTTGCAATTGGTTTCGCCGTGATCCACCTCGACTTTACCGATCCTGGCAGCGACGGCCAGCGCCTTCTTTTGCAGAGCGTCATTGCGGCAACCGATGGCGATCAACGCGCCATTCATTTCGTAACGTATCCAGTTTTTACGTTTGTGAATGTCGCTCTCAATGATCTTCAGGTATTGCTCGAACCAGTCATCAGGCAAGTTTTGATCGTTGAGCGCGATTCGCGCAATCAATCCCCATCCGGCCTGTCCGATGAATTCCTCTTTCGATTTGTTCCATTTCTCAGCCTTCTTTTGAGCCAGCGGCGATTTGCTGACGAACTGGATGAACATTTCGGCGATGCCGCGATTGTTCAAATCTTTCGCCCATTCTTCAACCTTTTTGTCGCTGATTGTTGCAGGATCAGCAATCAGCGTAGCCAACACTTGAGCGTCGTGATTGCCCGTCGCCCAAAGCTGATCGGCCAGCGCCTGATCAACCTTGATCTTCTTTTGCAGCGCGTAAAGATTGGCGTAACTGACACCAAACATGTTTTCGCCTGCGCCGTGACGCGCGTAAACCTTGCGGTTTTGCGCAGTGCCCATTGATTCCAATTGCTTCATCACTTCCTGACAAGTCAT
>CAYRQB010000222.1:0-10397 GCA_964426025.1 uncultured Heliomicrobium sp. | reverse complement strand
TATTTCTTTTTTTCGACGGTGATTGTTCCGGACATTCCGCCGCCGCCACGGCTGCCGTGAATGGCACAGTGATAAGGAAATTTTCCGGCTTTGTTGAATTGATAGCTGAAGCTTTCTCCGGGCTTCAGGTTTCTGGAAATGAAAGCGTCCGTATCCGATCTGATTGCATGAACGCCTTCCTGATTGACCCAGGTGACGGTGTCGCCTTCGCTGACAGTCAAACTTCTAGGCTCGAATTTGTCAGCCAGCACGATTACTTCCTTGCCGGTTTGAACCGAATTTGTCTGAATCGTTGAGCCAACGATCAAGGCCGCAAGCGCGAATCCAATGATCAACCCAACCGATACAAATCTACTCTTCATAATCTGTCCCTCCTTATGAACTGCGTCGAAGCGCACAGTTCCTATACGAAATTATCTCATATTCAGGATGACTGGAAATGGGCTTGCTCCAAACTGCCTTGAGGAAAGTTCATGTTTTAGATTGCGTGGACACAAAAATGCGCGCGTTCTGAGATGTCGTTTTGCGAACCTCAGTTCAGAACGCGCGCCAAATCAGGTGAGCGTGAGCTTCAGCTCACCCCTATCAGGAGACCATTCATTGGTTCTTGCTCTTGTTCTTTTTCTTCTCGGCTTTTTTCTTCATTTTCATGTCTTCCTTGCTGCCGAGCGCCGGAGCCGGATCGAATTTCTTCGGCAAGGCAGTACCGGTTTCCATTGAATTGACTTCGACGATCTGAGGTTTCAGTGGCCCCAGCGCGCCAAGCAATTCGTTCTTTTCTTTTTCCGGGACGTTGAATTTGTCCAGAGCTTTGACCAGGTCTTCGACCACGGCGTTGAATTCGCCGTCGGTGACTCCCATTCGGTGATGCGATTCCTTCATACTCAAACCGTCGTATTTGCACGGCCCGCCGGTCGCGAAACAGACGAAAGCTTTCAGATTCGTCACCAGGCGATTGGCATCGCTCTTGGCGAATTTCTTATTGACTCGCGCGTCGCCAAGCACGTTTTTGGCGAACTCATCCACCACAGCCGAAATGGCGGCTTCGCCACCCAAACGTTCGTAAAGCGATTTTTCCTGAGCCAGCGCCGACACAGAAAAGACGGCCAGCAAGCACGCGCACAAAACTATAGACTTCATGTTTTTCACTGATATTGCCTCCTACTATTTTTCTTTGTCCCCGGCTTATGGGCATCAATCGCCGGGAAAGCGAAGTGTTGTCGTTTTATTGAAATTGAAAGAGATTGCAAATTGCGGGGGCTAAAGCGCCCGTGCAATCCAATTTACGCAGCAAGCGACGAAATGGATTGCCGGGATGAGCGGATTTTCCGCTCAAAGCATTTCCAGTTCAACAACTATTTCAGTTTGAGGCAAGATTTAATGAAGAGTCGGCAGGTTAATGGTCAGTGTTCGACGCTTTTCGTCGCTCGATTTCGCGGCAAAGACTTTCATAACCGCGCGCCATTGCCCAATGGTGATTCCATTTGAAGATCGGTTTGAAAATCGGCGACAACCAACGCAGCAAAGGTTTGTCGGCGCGCAATCGCCAATCAAAGGCGATGTGTGTTTCATCGCCTTCAGGTTCAAGCGTCCATACGCCGCGACCGACGAAATCGCCCGAAGCTTTGATTTCGATTATCTGCGGGCGTTCGTGGCGGACGACTTCAGCCGTCCATTTCAAACGGTATGGCAACCAGCCTTTGGTGAAGAAGATGACACGGTCTCCGACACTGTCCGGTCTGCCGGACGGCTCGAAATCGGCCTTCAGATAAACGTCAGGCCACCAGCCCGGATACTCTTTTCCCTCTTTCAGGATTTCATAAACAAGTTCCTGAGGGGCGGCGACTCGCCATTCGGTCAAAAATGAATATTCATTGGCAGACATGACTCGCTATTGAACCTCCATGAGATTTTTCGCCGGAGATTACGAGAGCGAGGCCAACATTGGTTTTATTGGTCAGTGAGAATCTGCGGCGAGTTTCGGGCGAAAAACATCTTTCAACAGCAAAAAAAGAATGACGGCCAGCACAGTGAAGAATAAAAAGATGACGATGATTTTGACAATGCCAAAAATTGTCGTGGCGATGAGCAATCCGCGCCGGACGCTTTCAGCCACAACCAGCGCGGTCGTCACCAGGGAAGTTATCACGGCCAGCGTTTTGAAAATCCAGGCAAGCATTTTACCTCTCGAATGATTTCTTATTCGTCGCGGCTGGCCAGCGCCATACCGGATGATTGCAATTCGACATTGCCTTGCGACGAGCGCAGCACAATGGTTGGCGATGTCGCCGAAAGGTTGTGATCCAACAAAATCTGTTTTTGGCGATTTGATGTTTCGACGCCATCAAAGCCATTGATTCTCAATCTGCCGCGTTCGGTTTGGGCGTCCAGCTTGAAACCGCTGTCTTCAGGAATCGAAACGCGAATGCGACCGCGCTCGCTGGTGGCTTTGATGGCTCCCGCCGGCATTTGATCGGTCGAAAGACTGATCGCGCCGGAAGTCGTCTTCACAGTGATCGGGCCTCGGAAACTCTGAACGGTCACATCGTTCTGTGTGGTTTCGATTTCGGCAGAGCCTTTAACCTCTTCGACCGCGATTGTGGAATTATCGGCGTTGATCTTCAACGCGCCGTTGATGCGATTTACCTGAACTCGCTCGGATGAGTTTTTGACAGTCAGATCGCCGATGATGTTTTCGGCTTCGATTCGCGAACGTTCCGCGTTGACGATAACAGAGCCTTTGATTTCCTGCAGGTTGATGCGGCTGTTGCCAGCCTCAGACAATTTGACGGCAGGCAGATTTGATGGCGAAGAAGAATTCATCGCCAGGTTGTTGATGGTCAAACGCGTGTCTCTGATGCGCGCCTGAACCGGACCTGAAGATTCTTCAATTGTCGCATTGCCGCCTGACGCATCTAGCGTGATAGCGCCAACGATTTCGCGAAGTGACAGATTACCGCGAGCGCCCGTCAGACTGACTTCACCCTCGATGCGGCTCAACTCGGTTGAACCGCGCGAGTTTTCAATTTGCAGTTTGCCTTTGCTGTCGCTGATTTCGATTTGATTGCAGTCGCGGATCAGGTGATCGCCTCGCAAGCCTGCAAATTTCAGATTGCCGTCCAAATGACTGACATCAACTCCGGCGACCATCTGTTGAGGCAGGGTTATGACCAGCCTGCCTCTGAAATCATTTTGGACATTTTCGGCTTTGACGGCGAAAAGAAGATTTTTGCCGGAAGGCGATATTTGCAATTGAATGTTCGGAGCAATCCGATTCGCTTCGTCCTGGTTGTTGGCGCGAATGCGTTTGATCAATCGCGCGCTCGGTGTTGCTACGGATGTTGCGGTAATTTCCACATCACCTTTGAAATTGCCGATGACCAGACGCGATTCAGGCGACAAAGAAAGCAGTGTGGGAGCGTCGTTTTCAACCGTAAACTCGCTGCCGAAGAAACTGAACTGGCCAAGTTTCACTTGCATGCCGCTGAGGTATTGCTTGTTCTTCGCCAGGTAATTCGATCCCAATCCGCCAACGACCAGCAATGCCATCAAAAAAATCGCGCCCGGAGAAAATGCTCTTGGGCGCTTTCCGTCTTCGATTCGATGAGTGTATTGCCACAAAACCCGACCGACGATCAGCGCCAGCAAAAGGAAAAACCAGTATTGACCAAACAGCATCAGCAGAGAACGATCGCCGCGCAAATTGGCTGCAAGAAGGATTCCGCCAATCGCCGTAATCATCATTCCGCCAACCGGCGAGCGAGGATGACGATCTATCAGATAACCGAAGACCCTGACCAGTCCGGCAAGGATGAGGAAAATCGGCCAGAGTTTGGTCAGCCACTGCAAGACCACCGAACCTCCCGGCGAGATGAACAACAGAACGCCGAGTCCGATCAAAGCGATTCCAAGCAGCAATGTGGCTAAACGTTTGAGCATTGTTCCTTATCTGAAATCAGCGATCATACCGGCGATCGGCGCTGGCAAATTTGCCGGTCGGATTTTCCAGGCTGGACTGGATCACCGATGGCGGCGGAGTTCGATAAGCCGGAGTCGCCGGAGTTTGATGTTTGCTGCGCCGGAACTCGTTGATCAGATAAATCCCCGCCGCAATCAAAAGCAGCGGCCAGAACCTGTGAGTTTGAGCCGGGAAGATGACGTGCAATGTGGTCAACGCGCCAATTCCGATCAACAACCCGCCCCACAAATTAGTTCGCGCGCGCAGAAATTGCCGTATAAGTTCGTCCTCTTCGCGCAGGTCAGCGCCGGTTTGATGGCGTTGAGCCGAACGGAAGGCATCGTAAAGAGAGTAAATATAGACAGCCAGACTGGCCAGAGCGCAGGTCAATTCCAACGAGGAGTGGAACACATCAGCCAATGTCCATAAACCGGCTGTGACGACAAAATGCACTAAAGCTTTGACTGGTTGGCCGTTGTATGCAGCGCCAAGTCCAGGAATCAATCCAAGCAAAACCGCCACCATGGGCGATTTTTCTTCACCGGAAATCTGCTTATGCGATCCGCCCTCCGCGTTTTGCCGCAGCATTTCGATTCCGGCGACGATGCAATCCTGGCAGTAGGGGTAGCCTTTAATGCGATGGTCGCAGGCCGCACAAAGGCCGCGGTCGCAAGAACTGCAACTGGCGCTGGCGAGATTATTTTGGTGGTAGGCGCATTTCATTTCGCTGAAAAACAGTTTCCTTCTCTGTTACTTCACTGGCTAAAAGCAAGGGATGAGGACTGGTTGCAGTCACTCATCCCTGCTTTGCCTATCCGAATAAGATCACTTTTTACGCTGCTGTCTGTGAATTTTGCCGGCAGGACGCTCAGTTTTTATTTCTTTCTGCTGCCGGTCGTCGTCGCTGATTGAGGTTTTGTCCTCAGTTGGCAGCTTCGCTTCCTGAGTCGGAGTTTTCCTTGGCTTGGCGGTTTCACTATTATTTTGAATAGAAGTGAATTGAAAACTGTTAAATGCCCGCTGGCCTTGACTGACCAATTGCTCAGCCTGATTGGTGGCGTGTGATGCCATGCCGCTGACGCTGCCGAATCGCGTTAGCACCAGCAAACTGCTGGCGGCGAATATCAATAAAGCCGCAGCCACTTGCGGCGTTGACACGCCGCGCGCAAAGCTGATCGAAAAGCCGATCAGAGATTCTCTGGTTTGTTGAAGCCATGAGGTTTTCCGATTTCCAACCGTCGCGGCCAATATGCGGTCGCTCAGGGACGAAGGCGCTTCGATTTCGGCTTCTTTGATTTCGCGACAAATTTCTATTGCTTCTTCAATGCCAGCCATCAGGCGGCGACATTTCGAGCATTTCTCAAAATGTAATTGGAAAGTGTGAAAGGTCGGCGCGAGCAGGA
Source organism: uncultured Heliomicrobium sp. (assembly GCA_964426025.1). Lineage (GTDB taxonomy): Bacteria > Acidobacteriota > Blastocatellia > RBC074 > RBC074 > RBC074. Next base: position 5,036 of record CAYRQB010000222.1, on the reverse strand, counting down.
CTCCGTCGAAATATTTTTCGATCAGCCGGTCAAACTCATTGCAACTGAGCATTTCGCCGGTTGTCGTCGCCGCGATGATCCGCGCTTCCAGGCCGAGCGGGCTTTCGACATCATCAAGCGTCGAAGGCTTGAGAGCCAGCATCGTTGAACGAACGTCATTGTAAAGCTCGCGGCAGTCAGCGCAGATCAAACGATGCCCGGCGCATTCCGCTCGTGAGCGCGAATCCAGTTCGCCCTCCAGGTAATCTGAAAGTGTATCTTGAAATTTAAGGCAATCCATCACACCACTACTATCTGTAATCAATATTTCTTGCCAGCCGCCAGTTCGATCAAGTGCCCGCTTGGAACTGAAAGCCTGGATTCAGAAACTGCTAAAGGGTTTCGACGACTTTCATGCGGCGCATGATCTTCGCCAGTTCGATGCGTCCGCGGTTGATTCGCGATTTCACAGTGCCAATCGGAATCTTCAGGATGTCCACTATCTCCTGATAAGTCAGTTCTTCGATGTCGCGCAGGATGACGCATTCGCGTAAATCCGGTTGAAGCTTGGCAATCGCCGCGTGAACCTGCTTGGCTTTCTCGAACTGCTCAACTCCGCGGTCCGGCGCGGCATGACGGCTCTCAAGATGATATTCGTGATCGCCAATGTCATCGCCAAGATCGGTTGGAGTGCGGTTACGGCGGCGGTAATCGTCAATAATCAGATTCCGCGCCAACCGCATCAGCCAATTGGCCAAATCTCCAGCTTGCGGATCGTACTGTTCCAGAGAACGGTAAACGCGCACGAAAACTTCCTGCGTCAAGTCTTCTGCAGATTCGTGGCGACCGGTGAACCGGTAGGCCAAGTTATAGACTCGGCGCGAGTATTCGTGAACCACCTGTTCCCAAGCTGCGCTGTCTCCGGCGCGGCATCGCCGCACCAATTCTGCATCCGATTTAATCAAAGCCGCACTGGCTCCCACTGTTGGTTGGTCTCTCCTGATCAATTTTACACCTCAAGCCCGTCCGTTAACTCTTGTCTCCGTCAGCCTTAACGAGACGGGCGGGGGAAAGGTTCCTGACAAATTCACTTGATGGCCTTTACGCTGGCAGGTTTGGCAAACAAATCGTCGCCCATCTGCTCGTCCAGTTTCACCGATTGGTAATTGACCCGGTTCTGTTGAATGCCGTCACGGAAATAATCAACTATGTTCGGAAACTTCACTCCGTCGTACGACACCCATTGAAAGAATCTGTATTCGTTTTTGACAAGGCCGCCATCCGCTGTCTTTTCATAAATCAGGCTGATCGGCAAGCGAGTGTTGCGATCGAGCCAAAGAAAAACGGTTTGTTCAGGTTTTAATTCAATGGCAACAACGTCGGCGCGCTCTCCGGGGCGAAGCTCCTCGCGCCCGGCGAAGCGGGCTTTAACCCCTGGAGCCTTCCAACCGACGCGCAGTATTCTGTCAATATCGAATTCACCATTTTCCAGGTGATCCTGAATCTGCTTGTCTGTTTGATCTTTCAATGTTTCGGCATCGCCGTCATAAACCCATCCGGTTTTGCCGACATTGACCTGAATCTGCCGATTTTTCTTTTTGCCTTTGCCAAAATCCACGCGTTCTTTTTCATATGGCACTTGCCAATAAGTGAACGGAGCAGGGACGGTCGAAATGCCTTGATCAAAAGGCGTAAACATTCCTGTCGCCAACAAAGTTTTGAAGTTCAGGTAGCGCACGCCACCACGAGCTTCGATAACCTGTTCGATCATCCGAACACCTAGCTCGGCATTCTTTGGGTCTTTCGGATCGGCCCTTTGCGCTAAAACAATTGTGTTGAATGACAGGATTACCAGAAAGGCCATAAACAAGTTCAAGAAGAACCATTTTGATCTAATGAATGCCACAGCTAACAACACTCCTTTGCTTCGGTAATGTTCAAGGTAGGCGGAATTATAACGCCTGCAGGGCATTAGTGGTAGGAAGTGCCTTCAAATGGCCAAAGTAATAGGCCGAAAGTCAGACGAAGGAAGGAACTATAGCAAGGACCTCGGCGTTGATTCGAGTCGCAATCATGCTTAACCGGTCAAAATCACAGCCAGCATTGAAGTGAAATAACTTCCGATGGTTTTCAGAGACAGGTTGATTGGTGACGTCTGTCTGTGTGCTCTACCTATCAGAGTTGTTGAATCAAACTCATCGCCGCGATTTCCTGAGCCGGTTGAGTCTCCAGGTCGCGTTTGATGGCGTCAAGAATCCCGTTAATGAATTGCGTTGATTCACTGGTCGAAAACCTTCTGGCAATTTCCAGTGCTTCGTTGATTGCCACAGTTCTTGGCGTGTTTGGTTGGTAGAGAAACTCAAAGACCGCCATTCGTAATAGATTACGATCAACCACGGCCATTCGAGGTATACGCCAGTGTTCAGTGCGTATCCGTATCCGCTCGTCAATTTGATCGAGATGCAGGATGGTTCCAACCGCCAATTCGTTGGCAAAGCCGCGAACTTCTTCCGAAGCTTCAGCCAATTCCCCCCAAAACGTTTCCAACAACTCTTCGACTGACGGGCGAGTCACGTCGTATGAGAAAAGCATTTGTAACGCGCATTCGCGCGCTCTACGCCGAGCACCCATAATTTTCTGATGTGTTTCCGTAAGAGTTCCTAATTCCAATGAAGAAAGTTTGAGGGACGCGATGATACTTGAACATCCCATGAGTTCAGATCAAGCAGCCAACTTTGCTTCACAGCTCTTTTAACAGGTTAGCCATCTCCACAGCAGCCATCGCCGCTTCAAAGCCTTTGTTTCCTGCCTTCACGCCGGCTCGATTGATCGCTTGTTCAACCGTGTCGGCTGTGATGATGCCATAAGCAATGGGCACGCCGGTCTCCATTGAAGCAGACGCCATGCCTTTGGTTACTTCCGCAGCAACGTAGTCAAAATGGGGGGTTTCACCGCGGATCACTGCTCCCACGCAAATGATCGCATCATATCGCCCGCTGGCGGCCAATTTTTTGGCTGCGAGAGGGATTTCAAACGAGCCAGGTACGCGAACCAGGGTGAGGTCGTTTTCATTCGCGCCCAATCTGCGCAACGCATCCTGCGCTCCGCCGACTAAACGGCTGACGATCAGATCATTCCAGCGGCTGGCAATAACTGCCACACGCAATCCGTCAGCTCGCAATGCTCCTTCGATAATATGGCTCGTAGGGGAATCATTCATGGTCACTCATAATGGAGTATAGTGAGCCACCTCGATGCGGTCAAGCAACAGCCAGGTTGCCCAGCCTTGTTAAGTTTAATGCGATCAGAAATAGCAGGCGAATTTGGAATGGAATTACAACCCGACAGGCATGCATTTCATACGATATACTCTATCTGCCTTTGAATTCGGGAGGACGTTTTTCCAGAAAAGCTTTTGTGCCTTCCTGAACATCTTCTGTCGCAAAGCATAGGCCGAAGAGTGCAGATTCAAGGCGCAGACCGTCGGCCAAGGACATCTCGCTGCCATGGTTGACCGCTTCAATCGCGTACTTGATTGCCAGCGGAGCGTTTCGACCGATCATTCGAGCCAGTTCCTGACAAACCATCAGCAAATCTTCTTCAGCTACGACACGATTGACCAATCCAATTCGCAAAGCATCGTCGGATGAAATCGGTTCGCCGAGCAGAATCAATTCCAGAGCGCGAGATTTGCCGATTATTCGCGACAATCTGGCCGCGCCGCCAAAACCCGGAATCAGGCCGGATTTCACCTGTGGCAGAGCGAACATTGCGCTCGATATAGCGATACGCCAGGCGCAGGCCAGCGCTAGTTCGCCACCACATCCAACAACTTCGCCATTGATTGCTGCAATGACAGGTTTGCCCGGATCTTCAATCAGACAGGTTAGCGCCCGGCCAGCCTGAGCAAAATTTACGGCTTGTTCGGGCGTCATTGTGGAAAGCTCATCCGAATCAGTTCCGATTGAAAAACATTTGCCACCGCCGGTCAGGATGATTGATCGCACGTTCGGGTCTTGCTGCAATTCGGTGAAAGCTTTTGACAGATCGTCAATCATCGCCGCATTCAGAGCATTCTGTTTCGCCGTGCGATCAACCGTGACCGTCGCGAATGATTCGCGACGGTCAATGATGATCGTCTTTTCGCCCGCAGGATTGGTCATTTGCTTCAAACCAGATTCATTGGCTTTGGATTCTTTGGGTCGGAGTAATCGTAAAAACCTCGCCCCGATTTGCGCCCGAACAGTCCGGCTTGAACCATTCGTTTCAGCAGCGGTGGCGGAGCAAAACGCTTTTCCTTGAATTCGTCGAACATGATGTTGGCGATGTAATAAGTCGTATCAAGTCCGACAAAATCCGCCAACGTCAACGGCCCCATCGGATGATTGCAGCCCAACTTCATTCCGTTATCAATGTCCACGACCGAAGCCAGTCCCTCTTCGTAAACACGAATCGCGTCCAGCATAAACGGTACAAGCAGCCGATTGACTATGAATCCGGTTTTGTCTCCGGCTTTGACAACGGTCTTGCCCATTGATTCGGCCAGCGTTGCGACTTCGGCGTAAACATCTTCGTCGGTCAAAATCGTTTTGATGACTTCGACCAGTTTCATCAATGGAACCGGATTGAAAAAATGCATTCCGACGAATCGCTGCTGACGTTCGGCGCTGGTCGCCGTCATCATCTCAGTGACTGAAAGCGACGATGTGTTTGAAGCGAAGATCGTCTCTGGTTTGCAAAGCTGATCGAGTTTGGCGTAGGTCTCTCGCTTGATTTCAAGGTTTTCGATAATCGCTTCGATGATGATGTCGGCGTCGGCCAGATCGTCCAGTTTTGTAGTTCCGCGCAATCGCGCCAGAGTCGAATCTTTCTGCTCGGCGATGATCGTGCCTTTTTCAACGAACCTGGCCAGCGATTTTTCGATTCCGCTCAAGCCTTTTTTGACCAACTCGTCGTTGACTTCGACAAGTGTCACTTCATAACCGCTGGTCGCTGCAACCTGCGCGATGCCCGATCCCATCAGACCTGCGCCCAAAACACCTACTTTTTTAATTGCC
>CAYRQB010000221.1:0-10437 GCA_964426025.1 uncultured Heliomicrobium sp. | reverse complement strand
TGTTGATTTTCGACAACGTCAATGGCCGGTATAAAAACGTCAGCGCGCAATCCGGCGAAGTTTTCAAGAAAGATTTTCCGGCGCGCGGCGCGGCCTTCGGCGACATTGATAACGACGGCGACATTGACATGCTGATCATCAATAACGGCGAAGCTCCGGTGCTGTTGCGCAACGACGGCGGCAATCGCAACAACTGGCTTGGAGTTCAACTTGCCGGAACGAAAAGCAATCCGATGGGCATCGGCGCGATCATCACCTGGACGGCTGGCGGCGTTAAACGTTCGAGGCTGAAAACCAGCGGCGGCAGTTATCTTGCTTCGCACGATCCGCGCGAAGTTCTGGGCATCGGCAAAGCAGACAAGATCGAAACGCTGGAAATCAAATGGCCGAGCGGCAAAATTGACAAGCTGAGCAATCTGACAATCAACCAGTACATCAGAATCGTCGAAGGCGAAGGTCAGGCGAAAACCGTCACCGCCAAAGCTCAATGATTGGTGGGGGAAAAAGAAGTAATTCTATTGGCAATCCAATCGGTAAACAGTCTGATGAGAGAAGAGCGCCAAAATTGAAATTAGCCATTAACCATCAACCATTAACCATCAACCATCAACTATTAACAGACAGGGAGAAGGTTTTCACTCCTGACCGATAATGGCTGATGGTTATTGGTTAATGGCCAATTCCTTTCCTGGGCTAAGCTTTTGTACTGCCATTCAACTTGCTCAGCACCGCTTACTCCAGGCTCATCAATGCCAGCGAGTTTTCGTCCTTGATCAAAATCCTTTTGCCTGTGATGGCCGGATGCGCCCAGGTTGGCGAATCGGCGACCTTATATTTTTTGATGACGTTCGCGCCTTTCGATGCCGTGTCCGTGACGATCAACTCAGCGTCGTTGGTCAGCGCGAAAATGATATTGCCCGCAATCAGCATTGCAGCGTTTTCGCCCTGGCGCGGATCGCCCGTCCACAAAACTTTGCCAGTCGCCGCATCCTGACAAAAAAACTGCCCTTTGTTTTTATGTGACATGCCGAAAAGCAGATTGCCGCTCAGCAAAGGCGAGTTCATGTACATTGAAACTTCTTTGTTGTGCCAGACGGTTTCAGTCACCCATTTGTCCTTCCAACCGACGCGCACGGCGAAAACGCCTTTGTTGATGCCGGAAAAAATCAGCAGGTCTTTGTATTGAATGGGCGAGACGATGTTTTGCACGTATTCGGTTTCGAAAGGAATCTTCCACAGCAAACCGCCGTTGTCCGCCCAGATGCCGACGATGTTTTTCTGCGATTGAGTGACGACCTGACGTTTGCCCGCGATTTCGACGACGATCGGCGAAGCGTAACCGGGACCGTCTTCAGTCCAAGCCCATTTTTCAGCGCCGGTTGCTGCGTCCAATGCGACCATGCCGCCCTGATCGTTTCCGCCCGCATGAACGATCAACAGTCCGCGATCAACCACCGGAGACATGGCCGTTCCGAACAGCGGAGCTTTGGCTCCGAACTTCTGGCCGAAATCTTTTCGCCAAAGCAGCTTGCCTTTGGCCGTGTCGTAACACGACAAAATGCCTGTGATGCCCAACGTGTACAGTTTGCCCGCGCTGACGACCGGCGTGGATTTCGGTCCTTTGCCGTGACCGCGCGCCGCCGGGTTCATCGTATAAGCCACCGCGTAACTGTCCGACCACAGAGTCTTTCCGCTTTCCAGATCGTATGCCGCGACTATTTCGTTTTCGCCTTGCCGCGAATGCAGGAAAACCTGTTTGCCGACAACCAGCGGCGACGAATGCCCGACGCCAACCTGAATCTTCCATTTCGATTTCAACTGCTCAGGCCATGCTTTCGGCGCGGCAAAACCTGCGACGACGCCATCGCGGTTCGCGCCTCGCCATTGAGTCATATCCTGTGCAAATAATATTTGAGTAACAAAGACGAGTAAGGAAACAGAAAGGATGATACGTAGTTTGCTGAACGACATAGCTTTTACCTTCTCCACGGTTATGATTCCTGTTGTTTGGATTGAAAATTTACGCGCGCGTAAATTTCACTGAGCGGCAGGGTCACGTCCAGCGATTCAAGCGCGACAGCGTTTTCCAGGCCGATTGTTTCAGTTCGCAACCAGCCGTTTTCCTGCCTGACGTAATGGATGACGTGAGGCCGTTCCTGCGAAACCAGCAGGTATTCCCGGAAGCTTTCTATGGATTGATAGGCGGTGAATTTTTCTCCCAGATCATAAGCGGCAGTTGATTCGGAAAGCACTTCAACCAGCAGGATCGGATTGACCAGCATTTCGACACCGAAAAACTTTTCGTAAATTTGCTCGCCGCACACGACCGAAACATCCGGATACCGATACGGCCAGGCACCGGGAACTTTGATTCTCATTTCAGAGTTAAACGCTTCGCATTGGCTTTCAATCAATACGTTTTCCAGAAGGGAAAATATGCGGCCACTGATTCTTGCATGGTCAGGACTGCCGCCCGCCATCGAAAAAACTTCGCCGTTGAAATACTCGAATCTCTCTTCTGAGTTTTTTTCCAGTTCAACGTATTCTTCAATTGTGTATTTTTGTTTCGGTAACGCAGTCATAACCCGCCTCTCAAAATTGAAATCGAAACAGATTGTAACCCGAATTCATAACCCGTCGTTGCAGAAAGCTTACTCAGTTCTCAGCGAAGCCAGCAACGGCGAGCGAACAGCCGCGACAACCGCCAGCAGCGAAGCCGCCAAGCCCGTCAACAATACAGCCAGCAACAGTAACGTCAGTGAGGTGACAGACACATTGCCTCCGCGCGCGATGAATGCCGGAGCGATGGCCAGCGCAGCGCACAAAACTCCGGTCAGCAATCCACAACCGAGCAGCAGTGCGTTTTCGGCTACGACCATCAACGACAAATGCGAAGATTGATAACCGACCGCTCGCATCAAAGCCAATTCCTTTCTGCGTTCCAGCACATTGCGAAGCAGCACGGTCGCCAATCCGAATGTTCCCAGCAGCAAGCCCAAACCCCCGAGCGTCTGGAAAGTCGAAAGATATGTGTTTTCGACCTGATGAAAACTGGCCAGCTTTTCGCCGGTTGAAACCGCGTCGAAACCGTAATCGGAAAGTTTGTCTTCCAGCGCGGCTGCTGTTTTCGTCGCATCGCCGCCTTCGATCAGAAAGACTCTGTAACCTTGTTGGTCAGGAAACAGCTTGATGAAGTTTCGCTCCGACATCAACAACTCACCCTGCAGCAGGCTGTCGGCCAGCGCGCCGACCACTTTCAATTTGACCGGCGTGCCGTCGCTGGCGGTCAACGCAGTTTCATCACCGACTTTCAGATGCAAAACGTAAGTCAGCGAATTGGCATCGGCAATGACGGGAATTGCTGATTGCGGATTGCTGATTGCTGATTCGTCATTGAGCAACAACCACGGATTGGTTTTTTGTTCTTCGGTTTGGGCCAGCGAATTGGCGAACGAAAAGCGATTGGCTTTAATGAACTCTTCACTCGCGCCCAGCACGCGCGGATCGCGCGGAGCGTAGAGGTTCAAACAACTGGCGTCGTCACCCGGTCGCAATCGGAAACGCGTCAGTCGGACGTTGGCGAATTCCGAATCGGTCAGGAACAATTCTTCGCGGCCTTGCTGACTGTTCGGATCGTGAACGATTGGCAGCAGGGATTCGGCCATCAACGAGTAACCGCCCGTGCCGGATTTTGGGTCAAGCGAAGTTGCGCCTATATCTTTTCTGAAAGCGTCAACCGACACGATGATGAAAGCCGCGGAAGCGATCAGCGCTATGCACAACACGCTGCGGCTGGGGCGAATTGTCGCGTTGCGAAAACCCAGCCGAGTCATTGGCAACGCGCCGTGACCTGTGATCGTTTCGCGCTTGTCGCTTTTCAGCCACGCAGACCAGAAGAACAGCAAAGAGATGAGCAGGAAAGTTCCCGCGCCGAAAAAGCCTCCGACCTGTCCGATGAATTTTGAACCCGCCAGCATCGCCAGACCGAGAAACGCGAAGACGATTGCCAGCAGACGCGGTGATGCGGCGACGCGGCGACGCGGGGACTCGCTATCAATCGGCAATTGTTTGTCGGTGGTAATTCCAGTCAGCAGATTGCGCGGCGAGGTTTTTTTGAGCGAGCGCAGCGTCAACCAGATGCAAAGCAATGCGGTGACGACGCCCGAAACCGCGCCGATGACCAGCGAGGTCGGCGAAATGTGCAACCGCAACATCGTCGTCCCAACCGCTCCGACCCACCAGGTTCGCAAACCGAACATCATCGCCCAGCCGTAAACAATCGCTCCGATCAAACCGACGACGCTGCCGATGACGGCCAGCAGCAGGCCTTCGCGCAAAAACAGCGAGCTAACCTGTTTGATCGAAAAACCGACGGCTCGCAGCAAACCGATTTCGCGCAATCGCTGTTCGATGCCGAGTTTGAAAAACAGCGTCGTCAGCAGCAACGCCGAAACGACCAGAAAGAAGCTGAAGTAAGTGAAGTATTCGCCGAAATCCGTCGCTCCGCGCGAAGCCTGCATGCTTTCCGATTTGACGGATTGAACCGTTAATCCCATCTGCGCCGGATCGAGCGAAGCGCGAAGCTGTTGTTCAAAATTTTGCCTGGCCGCAACCAGATCGGTTTCTTCGTTCGCGAGCAGACGAATCGAAGTCAGTTTGCCCCATCTAGTTCCCCACAGTTTCTGACCGGCTTCGAGCGGGATGAAAGCTTTCGGCGTCGTGCGATATTGGTCCCAGTAATCTTCGTCAACTTTGCGAACGCGGCTAAGGTCAATCGGGAACGGCGGATCCCAATCGGAAAGACTTTCCTCTCCCGTGATGCCAGGGTATTCGGGAGCCAGATCGCGGTCGGCAGCCAAACCCTGCATCGGCGCAACGTATTCTAGTTTCAGTCTTTTCTTTTCAGTATCAAGACGGCCTTCTTCTTTCCAGACGTAATATTCAAACGTCAACTCGTCGCCGGGTTCGGCTCCCAGATCGCGCGCTGCCCAATCGTTCAGAATTACTCCGCGCGCGGAAGCATCTTTATTCTGTGGCCAAAATTCATCCGTCGCAGTTACCAGCGAGTAAGGAATTTCCTTTTCGCCGAATCGAATCGAATTTGCCAGATAAGTCAGAAAGTAAGCTGGCCGCAGATTCAGTTTTTCAGCCGTCGCTTTTACTTGAGCGGCCAGCGTGTCGCTGATAACAGCGCTGTCTGTTTCCAGCGAAATAGCTTGTTGCGCGTCCAACGCGCGCAGTTTCAAACCCAGATCGGCCAGCGTGAAATTTTCTTTGATCAAACTTTCAGCCGCGGCTTGGGTTTGATCGTTTTTGGCCGAAAGCAGAATCGCGTTGGCTTTGTCGTCCTGTTCGATGTTCAGTTGCAGCTTTTCCAGCGGCAGGAAGATTGCGCGAACTGCGCCTTGCTGCGGGCGCAGAGAAAATTCGCCGATGGTCCCGGCGGGCAATGCTTCGCGCATCGTCAATCGAATCGTGCTGCCCAGGTTTTCCTTGTTGCTGTGCAGCGATTCGACCGGAATGGCCGATGGCTTTTCAATTCGCAGGATGATCGTGTCGCCCGGTTTGGCGTTCAGTTCAGCGGCAAGCGCGGCGCTTGCCAGAACGTCGTTGCCTTTGGGGGGGACGACGCTTGAGCCATTGAATTTCCAGAAGCGGTCATCAACTCCGTAAACCGCTACGCCGCCTGCGCGAGCGTTTGAATCGCCGTGAGTCACTACGCCTTCGATGGCGACCAGCGGGCAGGCGTCATTGAAACCGGCGGCGAAGTTTGGATGAGATTTCAGATCGTCGGCCAAAGCTTCGCGGAAAAATCCGGTCGAAGCGACAAGCAAATCCGTGTTGCCCAATCGAGCCAAAGCCAGATCGCGCAAACTGGCGCGGACTGAATCGCCGACCAGCAAAGCTCCGGCCAGCACGGCTGTCGCGGTGGCTACGCCCAAAATGACTGCGAGATTGGTTCGCCGGAAGTGTTTGAGATTGTTTCTGACAAGCGTGGAGAAGTTCATACGAGGAGTCGGAATTCGGGAGTCGGTGGTCGGAGATCACTTCCGTCTACAGACTCCCCGCTACTTTCAATGATTACTGTTTGACGAAACGGAAGTTGCGAATGCGACCGGCGCTCAGGCGAAACCCGTTGACGCGATTTTGCGCGTCGCGCGTGAAGCGGAACGTTCCCAGAATGCTCAGCGAACTGAACGCATCCCGAAATGCGGGCGTCAGCGGAGTCGGAGCAAATTTCTTGCGTGTAACCACCAGTTTGTCGTCCTTCAGCATCACGCGGTAGGTCGAATCAATTTCGTCGCTGTAATACGTGCCTTCGTATTCGCTCAATTTGGACGTGTCGGCGGGCGACACGGCGTTGAAAACCAGCGGCGCACGGCCTTCAACGTTCACTGTCAACTTTGTCGCTGCGCCTTGTGCGGAAGATTCAAAAACGGCTTCGATTGGTGGGCCTTCGGCTCGGAAACGGTTCGCGTCCATCGGCACTAAGGGGGCGTTCATCCCTGAAATAGACAATTGCAATTTGCCATCTTTCAAAGAAACGCGGCCAATTTCTTCCAGTTTTGAATCCCAGTAAGCGCCGACTTTGGCGTTTAGCTGTTGTTCGCTTAGCGTGATGGCGGGTGGCGCTGTTGAAGCGGGGCTGGGCGGCGGCGCGGCTAATTCTTTGGCGAGGTAAATATCTGCCACGCGCCGCGCAAAAAGGCTTGGATTGGTTACGCCGGAATTGCACAAACAGGCGACGGAAAATCGCTGGTCGGGAAAACGCATCAAGTGCGAACGGTAACCGGCGTCTCCGCCGGAATGTTCGACGACGTTCAGCCCTTTGTAAGTTCCGATTGCCAAACCGCGCGCGTACGAAAGCTGCTCGCCATTGTTAAGCTGGCCGCGAATGTGCATTTGTTCTATGACCCAATCGCCGCCGACTTTCTTGTCGTAAAAGTTCTGATCCCATTTGGCCAGGTCTTCAACGGTGGTCACGAGGCTGCTTGCGCCTACGGTGTCATAATTCGGCACGCTCAATTTGAAACTGGAATTCGGGCCGGGGCCATACGCATACGCCTGCCCTTTGACAACGATGGCGTGATCGTCGCGAAAAACGGTTCGCGTCATTCCCAGCGGTTTGAAAATGTTGGCTTCGGCAAATTCGCGCAAAGATTGGCCGCTGACTCTTTTGACGATGAACGCCATCAATGTGTAGCCGGTGTTGCAGTACAAGTGCTGATCGCCGGGTTTGAAGTTCAATTCCTTCATGCGCGAAACCAGATCAAGGATGTCGTCATCCCGAACTACGTCTTCGCCCAATCGCGTGCCGGACATAATCAGCAAGTTCCATTGATCGCGCAGCCCGCTGGTGTGATGCAGCAAATGGCGAATGGTGATGGGATGATCGAATTCGCGCAGTTCGGTGATGTATTTTTGAACCTTGTCGTCCAGCGACAGTTTTCCTTGTTGCGCCAGCAGAAGGATCGAAAACGCCGTGAACTGTTTGGAAACCGAAGCGACGTGAAAGGGCGTGTCCGGTTTGATCGCTACGTCGTGATCGAGGTCGGCCATTCCGTAACCGCGTTTGTAAATAATCTGGTTGTTTTTGATGACGGCCAGCGCGCAACCGGGCGAAACAGGCTTGTCGTATTGAGCGAAGATTTTATCAACCTCGGCGGCAATTCCATTGCCCTGTTCCTGTGTTGTCGCTGACAGCGTTGAAATCGAAAGAAAGGTGATAACGAAAACAACTGTGCGCAGGCATAAAAGTGAAGTCGTACGGTTCATCGTTGGTTCCTCACTGGTTGGCGAGTTTGGGTCAAACTCGTTTGAGTTGTCGTTCGATCAATTCAAACCGAAGCGGGAATTTGGCGGCCAGTTCCGCGCTGTGAGTGACGACGATCAAAATGGTTTGCTGTTGACGATGCAAATCCAGCAGCAATTCGGCGACGGTTTCAGCCGTGTCGTGATCCAGATTGCCCGTCGGTTCATCGGCCAGCAACAGCAACGGCTGATTGACCAGCGCGCGGGCAATGGCTACTCGCTGTTTTTCTCCGCCCGAAAGTTCCGCCGGACGATGATGCATTCGTTCGGCCAGCCCGACCTGCGCGAGCAAGGTTTTCGCGCGTTCGGCGGAACTGCCGTTTCCTTTGGCGACAAGCGTCGGCGTCAGCACATTTTCCAGCGCCGAACATTGCGGCAGCAGGCAATGATCCTGAAAGATGAAACCGATCTTTTCGTTGCGGAAAGCGGCCAGTCGCGCTTCGTCCAGTTCAAAAGGATTTTGTCCGTCCAGCGTGACCGAACCAGCCGTCGGCGGATCGAGCGCGCCGAGCAGATAAAGCAGAGTGCTTTTGCCAGAGCCTGACGGCCCCATAATCGCCACGGCATCGCCGCGCTCGAACTTCAGCGTGACATCGGCAAGAATCGGCAAACGTCCGTCGGGCGTCGGATAATCTTTGGTCAAATTGTTGAGTTGAAGCATACGCCGGTCATTGTAAGGCAAAAGGCGGATGGCAAAAATCGAAAGGCAAAAATTTTGCCGTCGGGTTCAGTTTTGGGAAATTGAATTCCAATCGGAGCGCGAGCATCCTGCTCGCCTAGTGTCGCGCGGGCATCTTGCCCGGCTGTTACCATTTATACCCTGCCAGAACCTTTGTGCTTCAATTTTGGGAAATCGAAATCCCACAATCGAACAGGCGGTTTCTTTATCACTTCGCTGGTAAAACGTTAAACTCAACAAAGCGGTAATTTATCCTGGCTTTTTTCGATTTCCGAATTGGCACGGAAATTGGCTAAGACAAATGAGGGAGTGATTCAATGCTAAATCAGAACACGTAACATTTGGATAGGGGAAAAAGTAGACAGGATTGGCGTCAGATCGGATCAAACACGGTTTTTCATCTTGTTGAATCCTGTAAATCCTGTCTAAAAGTTTTCTGGTTTGGTTTAGAAGAGTGTTGGCGTCCGCGAACGCCCATTGTGGAGGCTTGATGGATAAACCTCGTGATAAGTCGGTGGCGCGCAATAAGAAAATTCGGCGTGCCATGTATTTTGTTCTGGCATTGGCAGCCATCGGCGCTGTCAGCGTCGGGCTGGCCCGTTTGAAACCGGCAGCGCCGACGGTCGAACGTTCGACCGTCATCATTGACACGGTCAAACAGGGAGAAATGCTGCGCAACGTGCGCGGGTTGGGAACTCTGGTTCCTGAAGAAATCGTCTGGATTCCAGCGGTGACCAGTGGACGAGTTGAAAAACGTTTGGTTCAACCGGGCACAACCGTCGCGCCCGACACGATCATATTCGAGTTGAGCAATCAGGAATTGCAGCAGCAATTGCAGGATGCCGAGTTGCAATTCAAATCCGCCGAAGCCGAATACAACAACCGCAAGGTGGAATTGGAAACTCAATTGCTGAATCAGAAAGCTGCGGCGGCGACGGTCGAATCAGATTTCCAGCAGGCCAAACAGGAAGCCGAAGCCAACGAAACTCTGGCCAGGGAAGGTCTGGTTTCCGATCTGGTTTTGAAACGGACGAAGATTCGCGCGGCGGAATTGGCTACGCGCAACGAATTGGAAAAGAAGCGAATCGCCATGACCACCGAAGCGATGAAGACGCAATTGGCAGTCAGTCAATCCACGCTCGATCAGCGACGCGCGCTGGTTGAATTGCGGCGCAAGCAGGTCGCTGACCTTCGCGTTCGCGCCGGTATGCACGGCGTGTTGCAGCAACTGGCGGTCGAAGTCGGCCAGCAGGTGACGCCCGGAGCAAACCTGGCTCGCGTGTCGAATCCGAACAAGCTGAAAGCCGAAGTGCGAATAGCTGAAACACAACTCAAAGACATTCGCATCGGATTGCCTGCGGAAATTGACACTCGCAACGGCGTCATACCCGGACACGTCATTCGCGTTGATCCTGCCGCCGTCAATGGAACCGTGGCGGTTGACGTTGCGCTGGACGGCGAATTGCCACCTGGCGCGCGTCCCGATATGAGCGTTGACGGAACCATCGAACTCGAGCGGTTGCCAAACGCCATTTACATTCAACGCCCGGCTTTCGGCCAGGAAAAAAGTACAGTCAAGCTCTTCAAACTTGAGGCCGACGGTCAACACGCGGAATCAGTTCCCGTCGAACTGGGGCGAAGTTCGGTGACGACCATCGAAGTCGTCAAAGGATTGAAAGTCGGCGACCGGGTGATTGTCTCCGACACATCGCAGTTGGGCGATAACGTAACCAGAATTCGTTTGAATTAGATCGGATGTCAGAAGGCGTGCCGTCGCCCAATCACAGGTTTTTTCGCTGTTGATGAAACCCTGGCGGCTGACGGATCACTAACACCTGACATTGGCTATCTGAAAACTACCACTTGAGGAGAATAACAATGTCCGAACCTCTATTGCGCCTGGATGGAGTGACCAAGGTTTTTTATACCGATGAAGTCGAAACTCA
>CAYRQB010000220.1:1914-10461 GCA_964426025.1 uncultured Heliomicrobium sp. | reverse complement strand
AGCCCGCGCGCCGAACCTTTTTCAAACGTCATCCCAATCGCGCCCTGAGCCATAGGCCACGAAACGCCGTAGCCCGGATAAAATGCGTCGTAAACTTCGCGGTTGAAATAGGCGAAGCCGCGTTCGTCAAATCGCGCTGCGTTGGCCTGGCCAAAAATCCCCAGCCAATCTGCCTGAGTTTTAGTTTGATGCGGATTGGCCGGTTCGGCTGAAGGTGGGAAGTAATAAGTCGAATTGCCGCCCATCTCGTGCAGGTCAACGACGACTTGCGGAGACCATTCCAGCAACAGCTTCACTCGGCCTTGCGATTCGGGGTGATTTTGCGCGAACCAGTCGCGGTTCAAATCGAACAGGTAATGATTGCTGCGCCCGCCCGGCCACGGTTCGTCGTGTTCGGCTGAGGCCGGTTCGGCGTCGGGCGTCATTGCCTGACCCAGCAGGTTTTGAAAAACGAAACGCGCGCGGCCATCCGGGTTTTGCATCGGATCAATGATGACTATGGCTTCGCGGCGAATCAGATCAACGGTCGCGTCGTTTTGCGCAGCCAGCAAGTGATAACTTTCCGCCAGCGCCGCTTCGCCCGAAGAAATTTCGTTGCCGTGAACTCCGTGTGTCAACACGACGACCACTGGCAGTTCTCGCGCCAGCCGCGCGACATCGGTCGAAGCCGTCGGATTCGCCAACTGTTTCATTCCGGCTTTGATTTGATCCAATTGCCGAATGCGATCAGGCGCGGCGACGATCAACGCCCAGAGCTCTCGCTTTTCCCAGGTCTCGGCGTACTTGACCAGCCTGGTGCGATCCGGCGCGGCTTCGTGCAAAGCTTTCAGGTAACGAATGATCTCTTCCGGCGGCGTGACGCGCTCGGCGAAATCGTAACCGGTCACTTGTTTCAGCGTGGGAATCTTCGCGTCGTAACGCACTCCCGGAGCAAACTCCGGCTTTTGCGCGATGGCAAAAAACGACAGCAAACACAGCAGCGACCAACCAATCAAAACTCGTTTGAACATTGAAAAGCCTCCTCGAAAAAGTGATCTGAGTTTATACCAGGACTTCGTTGCGACGCCGCACAACGATCAAGCTTATGCCGGAAATGATAGCCGCGCTGCCCAAAGCCAGTCGCCAACTCAATGCTTCGCCGCGCACCAGCCATCCGATCAGCAAGGCGATGACCGGCGTAACCAGCGAAATCAGCATCGTTTTGGTCACGTCAATCCGCTTAACCAGCCAGTAATACAACAAAAACGCCGTGACTGATCCGATGACGGCCAGATAAATCAGCGAACCGGCGGCCAGCGGGGTCCAGCGCAAATTCAGCGGGCTGCCCTCGGTAAACCATCCAACGATGAACAGCGGAATCATTCCAAAGGTCATCTGCCCGGCGACTGTCGGAGCTACTGGCAAATGGCCGCAACGAAGTTTGACGACCACGTTGGTGTACGCAACGACCAGCGCGCTGACAATGATCGCCGCACATCCCCACAAAGCCGACGTTCCGGCGATCTTCATTTGGTCAGCAAAAATGACGGCGACTCCGACAATGCCCAGCGCGACTCCGACCAACTTGGCGGCGGTAATGCGTTCGTTCGGCAACATGAAATGGGCTGCAATCAGTCCGAATGCCGGAATCATTGATTGCAGCACCGCGGTCAAACCTGAAGAAATTCTGTTCTCTCCCCAAAAGACCAGCCCGTAATTCAACGCGAAGGAAGATACTCCCAGCCAGGCAATTAACATCCAGTCGCGTCTAGCCATCGTCAACTTGTCTCTGCGAATCCAGACCAGCAGCCACAGAATTACCGACGCCAACAAGAAACGCAGCGCGGCAAAGGTGAATGGCGGCCAATCGTCCAAACCGAGTTTGATGAAAATCCAGGTCGAACCCCAGATCAAACACAGCAGCAACCAGACAGCGAGATGTAGATTCATTGAATGAGTTGAGAAAGAAGAAATCGAGTGCTTCGCTGAATTACACAGCAGTCGAGGACGCCGGAGTCCCAGGTTTATTTTTCGGAAAGCAGGTACAAACCAATCAGACAACAGCCGATTCCCGCAGCCTGACGAAACGAAAGATGTTCTCGGAACGCCAGCGTGCCGATCGGAATCAGCAACAGCGCAACTGAAATATTGCAAACAACCGAAGCCGCATTGATGTTCCATCCGTGTCGGTAAGCCAGCAAAAAACCAATTTCAATTATGACCGCGCCCAGCCCGACACCGATCATCGCCCAGTTAGCTTGCTTGATCGAATCAGTAAACGAGCGTCCGGCAGGGTCTAAAATCAATCCGGCTGCGCAGGCCAGAATGCCAGCCGAATAGGCAATGATGACGGCGGCAAATGGATGAACCGTATGTGGAATCGCTTTCTGGCTGACGTGATAGAGCACGCCTCCGAAGACGGTCATCAGAATTGGAAAGTAAATTGATTTCATGATCTTCAGTGAATCCCGCTTACAGTTCGCGTTCCATCAGCCAATCCAATTGCGGATCGTCGCCCATCTGGAAAATGTGATTGCCGACGACCCTGAATTTCCAGCGGAAGTAAAAAGACTGCGCGCGATGATTGTGCTCCCACACGCCCAGATAAATCGTTCGATGGCCGAGGCTGCGGGCTTCGTCAATGCACGCCTGCATCAAATCGTTTCCAATGCCGGAGCCGAGGAATTTGCGATCAACGTATAACCGCACCAACTCAATCGGCTTTGACCCGGCAATCGCGCCCGGCGCTGATCCGGCGTGTAATTTGGCGTAACCGGCGGGAACGCCGTCAACTTCGGCGATCAAAAACCTGGACAGCGGATCGTTGATTTCCGATGTAAGCTGAACGACTGAAAAAGCGTCGGAAATGTACGCCCGGATATTTTCAGGCGTGTTCATGTCTGCGAAAGCGTCAAGAAAAGTGCGAGCCGCCAATTGAGCCAGCATTTCAACATCGGCCAATACTGCATGGCGAATCTGCGGGGTGATCCTCATCGTTCTTGCGTTTCCCTTTGGCGTGGCGGTTGATTATGTCGAGCGTCGAGCAATTTGATTCGCAGCACAATTTCCATTTCGTTTGCGGAAAAGAGATTGTAATCGCCGGCTTGCGCGGTTGCCCGACTGTCACTTGTGAAGCGCCTATGGGTCGTCATCCTGAAATAGTTGTGGAAGTTCTGTGCATCCCGGTATCGTGGAGTTTGAATATCAAGCCCAGATTGTACCCAAACACGCGCAACTGGCAACGAGGCTGGGCTGTAATAAATTTTGCGATAGCTTGATTTTTCGCGCTGGTATCGCCTACAAAGTGCGAATGTCCGATTTCATTTTCTCCGGGCAATTGCGGTAAGAGATTTTCGACAAGGAGATTGCTTTGATGCAACCACAACAAGCGCCGTTTATCTTCGCTGAGGCTGAGCGTCCAATCGGCGATAGATTATTGAAGCTGGCGCTGGAAACCGACCGCGTGGAAGGTTACACCGAACCGCACGCGGTGATGATTGCGCGTCTGGCCGAAACCATCGGCAAGCAATTGGGATTGCATGGCCAGGATTTGAGCGCGCTGAAATTCGCCGCGCTGGCTCATGACATAGGCGAACGGGGAATGAAGCGAAACTATTTGCTTTCCCCCAGCGAGCTGAGTTGGGAAGAAACGCTTGATTTGTGGCGTCATCCGATTTTGGGCGAACAGGCGGCGGCGGATTTGCGATTGTCGCGACAGGTTCAATTGCTCATTCGTTGGCATCACGAATGCTGGAACGGTCAGGGTTACCCCGACGGATTGGCCGGAACGTCAATTCCGCCCGGCGCCAGAATCCTTCGCGCGGTTGACAGTTATTGCGCTTTGATTTCGCGTCGTCCTTATCGCGAAGCTTTCGATTTGGTCGAAGCCGAGCAGGTGATTGCGGATTTAGCCGGAATCGAATTCGATCCGCAAGTGGTCAGATTGCTGCTGGCCGTGGTCATCGAAGAGCGCAAACAGCGCGAAGCCGACACCTGGAGCGTTCAACCCGAACCGGATTTGCAATATGTCGCGCCGGGCGAAGATTCTTATGTGGCGACGGTTGAAGTCATTTCCCAAACAGAATATGTCGAAGCCGGTGAAGATGCCTTTGCCACTGAAGCTATACAGGCTGAAGCTATACAGGAAAGATATTCTCAGGTCGCCACCTTACAATCTTCCGAATCGTCAACGGAGAATTACGAATCGGGTGTCGGGACAAATGATCAGGCTGAAATCGTCGGGGAATCAACGCCCGCGACCGGATTGAGCGAATCGGCGGAAACACCATCGGTCGAAACTTTCAATCAAACCGGTTTGGCGGATCCGGAACAGGTTCCGACTGCTGAACTGCCGCCGCAGAAACATTCTGACCAGGAATCAGCGGTCGCGACGGAAATCGAAGACCGGGATCAACAGCCCGAAGGCGAAACGGAATCCGCCACGAAAATTCAAAGCTGAGACGGGATTTTTTCATTCAAACTTATGCACATCAATTCAACAATCAATCGTCGCTGGCTCGGCTTTGAACTGAGCGTGTTGCGCCGCATGAAGTTCGCTTCCATCGCCATTCCTTTTGCAGGCCAACCCGATCTCGGCTGGTATTTGAAATTCTGGGGCAAACAGGTTCTGGATAATGATCTGTGTCAATGGGCCTGGTGGGCGTCTCGCGCATTGGTTGAAAATCCGGGCGACGCGCTGACCGAAGAAGAGATTTCGCTGACGTTGGATGAGGCCTACGTTCCGCATCGCCGGTTGCACAATCCTGCGCTCGCCGATGGTTTCAGCGAGATGGATGCCGTCTGGTTCGACAATGTCTGGCTGAACATCCAGCAAATCGAAAACGAACATCGCCGCGCGTTGGCGATGATGCTGGCGCTTGGAGTCGGCGATTACGTCTTTTCATTCACGCCGGAAACCGCCGAATTGCGCCGCCCGCTGTCGGAGGTCTTCATCGCCCTGTGGCACAAACAGCGGCGAGTGTTTGACAACGGCAAGGAGAATTACAGCGTCAATCGCGACGCTCACGAATTCATTCGCGGAGCGCGAGCCGATCTGATGTTCGTTCGTTTCCCTGGACCAGAAGGATTGAAAAACCTGCAAAAGACAGTTGTCGGTTGGCGTGAAAACTGGGTGCGCGGTCACGGCGAAGCCTGGCACGAAATGATCGCCAATCAACGAGGCAAGCTCGGCGACGACGTGGTTTCCAAAGAATATTATCTGCAACTGGCCGGCAATTTTCTGGCGCGCGCCAAACACATTCCACAATGGGCTATTGCTCACACCGAAGACGGTTTCGTGACCGCCGCCGAAATCGGCGATGTCATCAAACAGTTCCGACGTGTTGACGTGACTTACAACAAAGATTTTTCGGACGTTATCGGCGGACGAAACACATTCATCATAACTGCCTGATGAGCGAAGTTCTGCTCGAAGAAAACCAGCGGCTGCGCAGCGAACGCGACCTGTTGCGGCGGAAATTGGCCGAAGTCGAAGAAAATTTTCTGCGCACGGTCAACGATTCCCAGCAGGAAATTCTGGCGATGAACGAAGCGCTGACCGCCGCCAATTCTCAGCTCCGCGAACTTGACCGTATGAAAGACGCTTTTCTTTCGATGGTCACTCATGAACTTCGCACTCCGCTCACCGTCATCAGCGGCATCACCGAAATGCTGGAAACTGGAATTTACGGCGAACTTGCCGCCGACCAATCCGAACACATACGGCAAATCGCATTGCAAGCGCACAGACTGCGGCAACTGGTCAACGACCTGCTCGACCTGTCGAAGATGGAAGCGGGAATGATGCGGCTCAGGCGGGAAATGCTCGACCCGCATTCGCTGGCCGCAGCCGTTGTCGAACAGCTTGCCACCGTCGCCGCTCAAGCCGGCGTGTTGCTCAGGAATCAGATCGGTTTCGATTTGCCTGAAGTCAATTGCGACGGCCAGCGCATCGAACAGGTTCTGACCAATTTGATCTCGAACGCCATCAAATTCACATCAACCGGCGGTCAGGTCACGATCACAGCCGAAACGCAGCGCGGCGCGGTGCGTTTCAACGTCGCCGACACAGGCAGAGGCATTCCAGGCGATGCCTTGCCGCAGGTCTTCGATAAATTTTTCCAGGTTCAATCCAGCACGGAATCCGGGGCGAAAGGCACTGGGCTTGGGCTGGCCATTGTCAAACACATAATCGAATTGCACGGCGGCCAGGTTTTTGTCGAAAGCGAAGTCGGCAAAGGCAGCAGCTTTTCCTTCACCTTGCCGGATTGAGTTTTGCGCTATAATCGGCGCGCGTCAGCGCAATGACATTGAAATAGGTGGGACAAGCTGCCAGCTTGTCCCACCAAAGCCTGAACTCAATGCCATTGACGCGTAAACGATGCCTGAGCGTTCCGATCTCCAAGACAGTTCGAACATAGGGAGTAGTTAAATTTCAAAGATGGAAATCCACATCAGAACCAACGGTAATGTGACGATTATTGATTTGACCGGAAGCCTGATCATAGGCAAGAGCGAGGAAAGTTTGCGCGACACGGTCAAACAATTGATCGCCGACGAACGCAAACTGTTGCTGTTGAATCTGGCCGATGTGCCGACGATTGACAGTTCGGGCATCGGCGCGATGATCAAATCGTTCACCAGCGTCAAGGAAGTCAACGGCAAGCTCAAAGTCCTGAAACCTTCGCGAATGGCGAGGCAGCTTCTTTCAATCACAGGCCTGCTTTCCGTCCTGGAAACTTACGAGGACGAAAAAGCGGCAATCTCTTCTTTCTGACGATTTTCCCACGAAGCCACACCAAGCGAACACGAAGACAGCCTTATCTTCGTGAAACTTCGTGTGGCTTCGTGGGCGAGTTTCTTCAATGCAAAAGCCTGCGCAACTGAAGATCATCAACCGTTTTGGAGTGACGCGCTTTATATCGCTTACCAGTCCTGTTTTCACCATCGGGCGTAAAGCGGAAAACGATCTGCAACTGTTGTCAGACACGGTTTCGCGCCAACACGCCGAGATTGTTTACGAAGATGCGACTTATTACCTGATTGATGTTGGCAGCAAACGCGGCACATTCGTCAACGATCAGCGCGTCGAACGTTGCGCGCTGCAACATCAAGACCGCATACGCATCGGCGGAGACGAAGAGCAGCAAATCGTTTTTCTGGATGACACTATCGCCAACGCTTCGGCCATCTTCGACAGCAGCCCGCGTCTGGCCGTTTCTCCGCCGTCAAAGGAACGTTCCCCAATCACTTCCGCCAACGAAGAGTTGCAAAAGCTGGCTCGCTTCGTCGAAGTCAATCAGGCGTTCAAGTTTTCGATGACGCCCGACGACGTGCTGTGTCTGATCGTTGACGCGGCGATTGAAATCACACAGGCCGAGCGCGGTTTTCTGATGCTGCGAAACAAAGACAGCAATCTGGAATTCAAAGTCGCCCGCGACCGCAAACGCAACTGGCTGGTCGGGAACGATTTTGAAATGAGCCGTTCGGTGGTCGAAGAAGCCTTCAAACAAAACCGCAGCGTGATCATCAATGACAGCCGTGTGACGATGGCCGGGCTTCCACGCGACAGCGTCCGCAACCTCGATCTGCGCTCAATTGCCTGCATACCGCTTCGCAGTTTTCAGATGACTGAAAACATGGACGCGACATCCGTGCTGAAACGCGATGTGATCGGCGTGCTGTACGTTGACAGCAACGTGGCGGGCGGTTTGTTGACTCAGACTTCATTGAAGCTGCTGGAATCGCTGGCGTTCGAGGCGACCAAGTCGCTGGAAAGCGTCCGGCTGATGCACGAAGAGCAGGAGAAGAAAAGCCTGGAGCAGGAATTGGGCATGGCGCGCCAGGTTCAGGTCACCCTGTCGCCTTCGATCATCAAACCGATGGAGCATTTTGAAGTCGCCGCCAGCAGCGTCCCGTCGCGTTACGTCGGCGGCGATTTTTACGATTTGATTCCGATTAAAGATGGCCGTTTCGTATTCGCGCTCGGCGACGTGTCAGGCAAAGGAGTCGCCGCCGCCTTGTTGGCGGCAATGGCTCAGGGCGCGATGCAGGTGCAATTCGCCAACAATCTGCCGCTGACCGATGTCATCACCAGTTTGAACAAGATGCTGGTTCAACGCTCGGCCTCGAACCGGTTTATCACGCTGTTTTGCGGAGTGCTGGACCGCGACGGCCATTTCACTTACATCAACGCCGGACACAACCTTCCCATACTGGCTCGCACAACGGGCGAAACCGAAATGCTGACGACCAAATCAGTTTTGCTCGGGGCATTCGATTTCATCGAATACAAACCTCGCCAAACCCGATTGAACCCCGGTGACGTCTTGGTCATTTACACTGACGGCGTCACCGAAGCCGTCAATGCCGACAACGAAATGTTCAGCGACGAACGTCTGGAAGAACTGGTCAAACAGAGCCTCAATCTGAGCGCAGAGCAAATCAAACAACGCATCCTGGACGAAGTCATCAACTTCACCAGCGGCCTGCCTCAGGGCGACGACATCACTTTGATTGTTCTGAAGATGAGGTGATTTCTTATTCGTTTACTATCGTTTGCTCAGGTTT
>CAYRQB010000220.1:0-1814 GCA_964426025.1 uncultured Heliomicrobium sp. | reverse complement strand
AAAAACCATTGCAGAATTTCCAGAACTATTGGAGGGAGAGATGATCCAAGATTTACGTTTTGGTGTGAGAATGCTTTTGAAAAGCAAAATATTCACCATGGTTGCCGTACTCTCTCTCTCCTTAGGCATTGGGGCCAATACTGCCATCTTCAGCCTGATTAACGCGGTTACGTTAAAAAAACTGCCTGTTCAAGAGCCGCAAAAGTTGATGCTTTTTTCTATTATCGGCACTAGTGGATCAATTCACAGTATGAACTATCCATTATATGAAATGTTCCGCGACCGCAATCGGTCTTTCACTGGTGTGCTCGCCGCAAGCGGTGTAGGAAGAGCAAAGCTGACTATAAATGAGCCGGGGGGAGGTGGCGAGGTTGAGACTGCTCAACAACAGCGGGTTTCCGGTAACTTCTTCAATGTGCTTGGGGTAAATCCAGTCACGGGGCGAACTTTAGATGAGGATGACAAAATAAACAATCCGCATCCGGTCGCAGTCATCAGCTATGATTTTTGGAAACGGAGGTTCAGTCTCGATCCAAATGTCGTTGGCCGCAAGATTATTCTCAATGATACCCCTTTGACAATTGCTGGCGTTGCGCCACAAGGCTTCTTTGGTATAGAGATCGGCAGAAAACCTGACATATGGTGGCCAATCACTCTTACAAATGATCCGATTCTCAAACAAAACAATTCATGGTGGCTTTTGACAATGGGACGACTGCGTCCGGGAGTGACCGTTTCGGAAGCGCAAGCCGATACTGACTTGATTCTACGTCAACACCTGAACGAAGTCGCTGGCTCAGACCTATCAAACTGGACGACAGCACAACGGCGAGAGCATTTCGAGCGGCGTATTGACCTTGAATCAGGGAGTTCCGGCTGGACTAGGTTACGGGAACAGTTCCGCCAGCCGCTGCTGATCCTGATGATCACCGTCGCTACAGTATTGCTGATAGCTTGCGTTAACATTGCTAATCTGTTGCTTGCGCGTGCAGCAGCGAGGCGGAAAGAGATTGCGGTAAGAATGGCGATAGGAGCAAGCAGATGGCGATTGATTCGGCAATTGCTGTCTGAAAGTCTCCTGCTGGCAATGGTTGGTGGAGTTCTTGGCTTACTCTTTGCGAACTGGTGTTCGCGTATACTGCTTAATTATCTTCCTCAGCAAAACCGGATTGCGCTTGATATTACACTGGACCTGCGAGTGCTTTGTTTCACGCTTATAGTATCGATCTTTACTGGCCTGATGTTCGGCATTGTCCCCGCGATCCGGTCAACACGAGTTGATCTATCTATGTCATTGAAGGACGCTTGCACCAAAAGCTTGCGCTTACCATTGAGCAAGGCACTGGTCGTGACTCAGGTCGCGCTTTCGCTCTTCCTGCTCGCGGGGGCCGGACTGTTTCTGCGCAGCTTGCAGAACTTGAAGGCTTTTGACGCAGGTTTCGACCGTGAACATGTGTTTCAGTTCTTCATAGACCCTGGCGGGGATTATGACATTACTCAGCGAGTTAACTTATATAAGCAAGTTCTCTCAAGGCTTGAAGCTTTACCTGGAATTCATTCGGCCTCATTTTCCAGCGTAGGTATCCTAACTGGCGGCGTTATTTCTTATGCCGTGACTGTTCCTGGCTACCTGCCTAACTCAGACGAAAACGTCACCTGCAATGTCTTGGTGGTTGGACCAAAGTTTTTTGAAACGATGAATATCCCAATCAAACTTGGGCGGGGTTTCGGGGTTCAGGATGATCGGACGGTGGCAACGCATTTTCCGGCTGACTCGCTACAGAACAAATCCACTAATACCGCACAGCCCCTCC
>CAYRQB010000219.1:0-10489 GCA_964426025.1 uncultured Heliomicrobium sp. | reverse complement strand
GCATCTGCCGGTGAGACGTTTTCCAGCAAGATTAAAACGCCGCTGATGAACTTCATTGTTGCCGGTTTGACGGGATCGGACGTGCAACTCGGAAGACCGGGTGCAGGTCCCGCGCTTGTGATTTCATTAATACTGGCTGCGGTTGCCTGTGCCTTCGCAGCTTTTTGTTATGCGGAACTGGCTTCGATGATTCCTGTGTCCGGCAGCGCCTACACATACGCTTACGCTACGCTCGGAGAAATCCTGGCCTGGATCATCGGTTGGGACTTAATTTTGGAGTACGCAGTAGGCAACATGGCCGTCGCGGTTAGCTGGTCGGGCTACTTCGTCAAATTCCTTTACGCCTTGTTCGAGTTGAAGTTACCGTTATGGCTGGTTTCGGATCACACCACGGCGACGGCTATGATTGCCGACAACAGCGAATCGCTCCAATACTATTCTTCAACCACGCTTCCGACCATCGGAGGTTACGAAATCGCGTTTAATCTCCCGGCCTTGCTGATAGTTTTATTAATTACAGTTCTTTTGGTTTACGGAATTCGCGAAAGCGCGCGAGCGAATTCGATCATGGTCGTCGTCAAAGTCGCGATTCTGGTTTTCTTCGTGGCTTTCGGCGCTTTTTACATCACCCCGACGAACTGGCAACCGTTCGCGCCGAACGGCTTTTCGGGAATCACAACCGGATCGGCCATCATCTTTTTCGCCTTCATCGGATTTGACGCGGTATCAACCACTGCCGAAGAAGCCAAAAATCCGGCTCGCGATCTGCCAAAAGGTATCATCGGTTCTCTGGTCATCACCACGATACTTTATGTTTGCGTCGCTGGAGTGATGACCGGGTTGAAGCATTATTCGACTTTTGCCGGCGACGCCGCGCCGATTGCTTCGGCAATTGCCGTCATCAACAAACCCTGGTTACAGGCTTTGATCAGCGCGGGAGCTTTGGCCGGTTCGACTTCTGTGCTGCTGGTTTTCCAATTGGGACAGCCGCGAATTTTCATGGCCATGGCGCGCGACGGATTGCTGCCGACTTATTTTTCCAAAATTCATCCGCGCTTTCGCACTCCGCACATCACCACAATCTGGACGGGAATCATCGTCGGCGTAGTAGCGATGGTCACGGACATCGGTTCGCTGGCCGACCTGACCAACATCGGAACGCTCTTCGCGTTTGTCCTGGTTTGCTTTGGAGTGATTGCTCTTAGAAAAGCTGCGCCTGATCGCGAACGTCCATTCAAGGTTCCGTTCGTGCCGCTCTTCCCGATTCTTGGCGCTTTGTTATGTCTGGGATTGATGCTGAGTTTGCCGATCGAAACCTGGTACAGGTTTATTATCTGGCTGGCCATTGGCTTGTTGATTTATTTCCTTTACGGGATAAGTCACAGCAAAATGAGGAAGGCCAACAGTTAGTGTTGGTGACAGTGGCGGGGCGATTTGCAAATTGTCCCGCCACTATCGTTTCAATTTTCCCATCCATACTTCCCAATCAACTTCACAAACTGGCAAGCGCCGAAATCTTCCGTCTTGGTTCCATCATCGGTTCGGGTGACGCGTATCAGGCGCTGTTCTTTTTCCGTGCCGATGGGAATCACCAGATGCCCGTCTATCGCCAATTGATCCACCAGCGGTTTGGGAATTTCAGGCGATCCGGCGGCGACCAGAATTCCCTTGTATGGCGCGTACTCGCTCCAGCCATAAGTCCCGTCGAAACATTTGACCGTCGCATTGTTGATGCTCAGTTGCCGCAATAAATCCTGAGCGCGTCTGGCCAGTTCCGGCAATCGTTCGAGCGCAAAGACCTGACCCGCGACCTTGGCCAGCACCGCGGTTTGATAACCTGAGCCTGCGCCGATTTCCAGCACGCGGTCGTTTTTCGTGACTTCGAGCAGTTCGGTTTGGCGGGCGACGATGAACGGTTGCGAAATCGTCTGGCCGAAATCTATCGGCAGAGCATGATCTCCATACGCGTGCGAGCGCATCACGTCCAGCACGAACAAATGTCTGGGAATTTTTCCCATCGCTTCCAACACGCGTTCATCGCGTATGCGGTAATGTTGGCGCAGCCGTTGGACCATCTCTGCGCGTTCGCGCGCGAATGCCGGACTGTCCTGTCCGTTCAGGTTGTTGCGGTTGTTAACCGGCATATGGCAGGAAATCTTCCCAATCCTTCAAATGTTCCAGCAAACGGTAATCGGTCAGATCGGTTCTGAGCGGTGTGATTGAAACCAGTCCTTCTTCGACGGCGGCGAAATCG
Organism: uncultured Heliomicrobium sp.; assembly: GCA_964426025.1. Taxonomy (GTDB): domain Bacteria; phylum Acidobacteriota; class Blastocatellia; order RBC074; family RBC074; genus RBC074. Next base: position 8,235 of record CAYRQB010000219.1, on the reverse strand, counting down.
CTGCATTTGTCTTCGTTCCAGGAAACTTTCTGTACGCCGATCCAATAATAATGTTTGCCGCGAGGGTCAATGCCTTCGATGATGTCAGAAACCGACGATGCCGTTCCCTGATGCGTGAAGCGCGCGCCGCGAACTTCGCCCGGCGGCACGTTGACGTTCAGGATCGTTCCGGTCGGCAAACCTTCTTTCAAAACTCGCCGCGAAAGTCTGGCGGCGAACTGCGCTGCGTGAGTGAAATCCCCTTCGCGGGCGGTCAAACTGACGGCAATGCCGGGCAATTTGAAAATCGAAGCTTCAAGCGCTCCGGCCACCGTTCCCGAATAAGTTACATCGTCGCCCAGATTCGCGCCGTGATTGATGCCCGAAACTACCAAGTCCGGTCGTTCGGGCATAATTTTCGTGATGGCCAGCAACACGCAATCCGTCGGCGTGCCGTCAACCGAATATCGCCTTTCGTCCAATTGCCGTGCGCGTAACGGGCGGGTCAACGTGATTGAATGCGCTGTCGCGCTTTGTTCCGAAGCCGGAGCGACGACCGTCACTTCGCCGACAGATTCCAGCGCCGATGCTAGCGCGGCAATTCCTTCGGAAAAATATCCGTCGTCGTTTGTCACTAAAATTTTGGGTTTCACTGCGGATGATCTCTTTCGCTGAAAATGCCGGAGTAGACGAAATCTTCGCCCATCAGCCTGAGTATGGCAATAGCGGCTTCAAAACCAAATCCGAGTTTGTATAATCGCCGCAGTTTATGCCGGAACAAAACGATCAATTAAAAAGCAAACAGCCAGAAAACAAACTGGCTCAAACCGATCTGGCGCGAGTGCGCAAAATCGTTCTGACGGTTGTCTTGCTCGTCGCGGCGACAGCTTCGTTGATCTGGTTGCTATACGCGCTGAGGGTGGTGCTTCTGCTGCTGGCTTTCACGGCAATGTTCTGTTACCTGATAGCGCCGCTGGTGGATTTGGTCGAACGCCCGTTGCGAATCGTGAATTCTTCGTTGCAATTGCCTCGCTCGCTGGCGATTTCAATTGTTTATCTGCTGTTGGCGGTGGGGATCGCGGTTGCGGCGGACAGCGTAGCGCCGCTGTTGTCGGATCAGATCAGCGCCTTTTGGGACAACGCGCCGGCATACGCGCGGCAGTTGGATATTTATGTCCGTTCGCTGGAAACGCTGCCGAGTCGTTACCGTTTGCCATCCGGCTGGCGAGTATCCCTGCTTGATTGGATCACCTCCACCCGGCTCGGCCTGATTGAATGGATAAAGATGATAGTCGGCAGAACCGTGCGGCTGGCATTGTTTCTGCCCTGGCTGGTTCTGATCCCCGTCATAGGCTTTTTCTTTCTGAAAGACGCCAAGGCAGTCAGCAACAGATTTCTGTTGTCGCTGCCCGAATTTGATATGCGTTACCGGCTGACGGTTTTTCTGAAAGATGTCAGCGAAACGATGGCGGCGTACATTCGAGCGCAATTGATAGCTTGCGTCTTGGTCGGCGTAACCGAAGGAGTCGGGTTGTGGTTGCTTGGAGTGTCGTATCCGCTGGTTTTCGGAGTCGCTGCCGGAATCCTGGAATTCGTCCCGGTCGTCGGACCATTGACGTTGGGAATAGCAGCATTTCTGGTGGCCAGCTTTCATTCCTGGCAGAGCGCGGTCATCGTTGCAAGCTTTCTGGTGATTTTCCGTGTCATCCACGATTACCTAATTTATCCGCGACTGATCGGCGCAGGAATTGAAATCCATCCTGTGGCGGTAATTCTGGCTGTCATTTGCGGCGCGGAGCTTGGCGGAGTGACAGGAGTTTTTCTCAGCATCCCAATCGTCGCTTTGCTGATCGTTTGTTGGCGACATTGGCGCGATTTGAAGGCCGAACCATACGCTCCGATTATTGATCCCACCAAAGAGCCGATGGACGAAAGGCTAATCGCTGAACCATAAACACCCTGCGGAATCTTCTTCGTAAGCTTATTCTTTGTTGCTTGCTTCGGAATTGCCGGTTTCGGTAACTGAGATGACAACGGGCATCGAAACCGATTTGGCAATTTCGCGCCGGATCAACTTCTTCAATGCTTCGATTGACGATTCTTCGCGGCTGCTTTGAGCTTTGTCAGCGGCTGCTTGCGCTTTCATCAAAACCTCAGCCGTTGGTTTGATGGCGGGCGGAGGAGTTTGGCGCGCTGGTTTCGACTCTACGCTTTGTTGTGCTGTGGCGATGGCGGAAATCATCACCAGATATAGAAAGATTCCGAACAGATACTTCATCGTCGTTCCTCCCTCACAAATTCATGAAATGGCTGGCGAGTTGGCTTGCCAATGACAGGAACGACGAACCGAAAACGGCTTGCAAATCTCGGTTCGGATTTTCAGGCAGGGTTTTGATAAGCGACGACGCCCGCGCGAATAGTATGCGAAACCGAAAAGTCTGATTTCAAAATTGCCAGATCGGCGTCTTTGCCGATTTCAATTGAGCCTTTGCGGTCGGCCATTCCGCACGCTTTCGCCGGGGCAAGCGAAGCCATGTGCGCGGCGTCAACCAGGTTCATCCCGGTGAAATCAATTGCCTTGCCGATCGCGCGGTTCATGGTCAGCACCGATCCGGCAATCGTTACTCCGTCCATCAACGTGCAGAGCGGGCCGCGAACCTGAATCTGAAAATCGCCGAGCGTGAAAGTTCCGTCGCCGACGCCTTGCGCGGCAGTCGCGTCCGTGATCAGCGTCAAACCGTCGCGCCCTTTTGCGCGCCAGGCCAGTTCGGCCATTCGCGGATGCACGTGAACACCGTCGCAGATCAGTTCGGCCTGGATTCCCGGCTCGTTCAAACAAGCCGAAGCCAGGCCGGGTTTGCGGTGATGAACGCCGGACATGGCGTTGTAAAGATGCGTCGCCCGCGTCGCCCCGGCTTCAATCGCGGCCAGAGCCGTGTCGTAATCGGCTTCCGAATGGCCGAGCGAGGCTTCGACGCCGTTCGCTTTCAGAAAAGCGATCAGTTCCATTCCGCCCGGCAATTCCGGAGCCATCGTCATGATTTTGATTCGACCGCCAGCCGCCGATAGAAGTTCGCGGCATTCGTCGAAATTCGGATCGCGAATGCCTTCGATGGGCTGCGCTCCCTTGAATTTCAAATTTATGTATGGACCTTCGATGTGCAAACCCAAAACTTCTGCGGCTTCCGGCGTGCGGTTGTCGGCGGTTTCGGCGGCGATGGTGTCTTCAACGGCTTTCATCAGATCGGAATGACGAGCCGCAATTGTCGTTGCCAGATAACCTGTCGTCCCGAATTTCAGCAGCGCGCGGGAAATGCGTCTGATGCCTTCGGCTCCGTCGGCCATCACGTCGTCGCCACCGCTGCCGTGAAAATGCGTGTCAATGAAACCGGGCATCACGACACAACCCGCAGCTTCGACGATTTGCGATCCCGGTTCGGGCGTGGCGTCCTTGTTTGAACCGACAAACTGAATTTTCCCGTCTTCGCACAACACCAGACCGTTTTCGATGATTGTTTGAGGCGTGACGACCGAGCCTCCGATAATTGCCAAACGATTCGCCATTTGTTTCTCCATAACGTTGAAAAATGACAGCCAGGAAATCGCATTGTACTTAATCGAGCTTGTTCAATCTAAGCCGGAACGGACAGGTCATTGCCATCAATCTGAAAAACTGCTTGCCCTTGTCGGCCAAGCGAGTAGAATCGCGGCTTGCAAATTCAATTCAGCATCTGCTCACGCTGGCAAGTTGCCCCCAACTTTGTTCGCGGATTTCATTATGGACTATCTGATGCTCAGGAACTTCGATCATTCGGGTTATTACGAAACCCGTTTGATCCTGATGGTGATCAGCCTCGCCGTCGCAGCATATTTCCATTACTACAATCGTGACCATCGCTTTTTGCTGATGTTCGGCATCGGGGCATTGTTGAACGTGATAGGGAAGTTCGGCGTGTTGGCCGGAGAGTTGAACTCGATTGCTCCCGCCACGATTTTCGGTTTCACCATGTCTCCGGTTCTTGCGTTGATCTGTCAGGGAATTTTCGAGGGCGGGGCAATCAGTCTGTTCGCGTTATGGTATGCCGATTTGCGTTCGGCCAGAGCGAAGTCAAAAGAGTGGTGGCCATTTTATGGATTGTGCGCTGCGGTCGTTGCTTTTTCATTTGTCGTAGGCGTGGTGTCGCGCGGACGGCAAATCACCTGGCAACGTCCGATCTTCGCCCCGTATTTGATCCTGATCATTACGTTGATCATTTTCTTCAGCCTGATGGTCGCCTGGCGAAAGAATGATATTTCATCGCTGGCCAGCTTTTTCGCCGGTCTGTTGTTGTTTGCGATCCTGAATTATGAACCGATGCACGTGATGGGCGCTCGTTACATTGGCGAACCAGCCACGCCCGAACCGGTCGCCGCCGGAGGTCTGGCGCAAATTGCGTTGATGTTTTTGTCGCATGTTTTCGAAGCGGCTGGCGGAAAGTTGCACTACTTCATGTTGCCGTATGCCTTCGGCTGGATCGCTCTGCGCGAACCGCAGAAGAGCAAGCGCGAGCGGTTTTCGACTCAGCATCTGGCCGATTTGACCACTCGTGGTTATCGCAAAAAATCAAACTTCACCGAAGACAATTGATACTTTTCAGTTTTTGCATCAACCAATCCTCATACCAATCTTGAGCCATTCGATTTAGACTCTCAGCCCGAACCGTTTATGCTCAAACATCCATTGGCGCGGCTCGACCGTGATGAACATCTCAGGCAAAGGCTTTTGCCGTATTGCCGTTTGAAGCCCGGCGAAATCTGGCGCGACCGTCATCGCGGTCATCGCGTCGGCTGCCTGGACGCCGCGTCGCGCGAAGATGTTTTGAAGCTTTGCGGCAGAAAAAAATCGCCGCTGGCGATTCACGATCTGCCTTACAACTTCATAGCCTTCCAGCAAAAGAAGGTTGACGAGTTCGTAAGCTGGTGCGGAAAGGTCGTCGCCAACACTGAACAGGTCTTGACCGACGACAGCAGTTTGTATTTGTGGATCGGAGCCGATCAGCGCGCGGGCTTTGCCCCCTTGCCCGAACTGATGCTGATGATGCGTGAAACCGGATTTCGTTCCCGCAGTTTTATCACGCTCAGAAACCAGCGCGGATACGGCACGCAGAAAAACTGGATGAGCGTTCGTCAGGAATTGCTCTGTTATGCGAAGGGCGATCCGACCTTCACTCCGCAATACACAGAAATTCCCAAAGCCGTGCGCGGTTATTACAAATCCGTCGGCGGACAGTTGACTGAAAACACCGAACGCGGGCGGTCGGAAACTGTCAGAGCGGGCAACGTCTGGATTGACGTGCAGCAGGTTTTTTACCGCATGGAAGAAAACGTCAACGGTTGTTACGCGCAAAAACCTCTGAAAGCGATCAAACGAATCATCCAGGCCAGTTCCTTGCGCGGCGATGCGGTGCTGGATTTCTTTGCGCATTCGGGAACGACTTTGCTGGCGGCGGAAATGAATGGTCGAAGTTGTTTGACGATGGATATTGATCCTATCTTTTGCGAGATCACGATTCGGCGCTTGGAACATTTCAGATTGACTGGCCGGACAGGTTGGCAGAACAGCAATCCATTCGTTCGTGAGCTTGGACAATAGGAGACAGACAATGGCAACGGAAGACACAGAAAAATTACCCAAAGCGACATTCTCAGAAAAGTTCTGGAAAATTACCGCGCTACTGTCTTTGCTGGTGACGATGATTGTGATGGTTATGACGGTGATGATGTACACCGGCAGAAACGCCAGAGACCTGTTCTGGCCCGAAGAGAGAATCGTCAGAAGCGCCAGAACCGCTTTGTTGAGGATAGAGCGCGAAAGCAGTCTGGTGACGACGAAAGCTTATGTTCAGGTCGTTATCCGACAGAGCAGTGAAGAATGGTACGGCGATGCGGAAGTCATTCGCATCGTTCCGGCGACGATCAGTTACGCCATCAACCTGAAAGACATTGATCAGGGGCGCATGGAATTTGACGAACAAAGACAATTGCTTCGCGTGCCGTTGCCGGATGTCAAAATCGTTGCGATTGATCCCGATATGGGCAGAGCGGAAATCATACGACGGTTGGATTTCCTGCGGTTGGAAGGCGAAACCGGCAACGAACTGGAAGAAGCGACAGAAAAGATGATTCGTCCGAAGATAGAAGAAGCGGGCAAATCGCCGGAGATCATCAAAATCGCCAAAGAGCAGGCCATCAGTGCAGTGCGGCAACTGCTTGAATCGGCGCTTGGCGCGGTTGGCCAGCCGGTGGCAGTTCAACCATATTTCAAAGACGACAACCCGCAACCCGTGGGATAAGTTGACGGCGTTGATCGCAACGATAATTTGGCTAAAGAACAATGAACGATTCAAATTCAATCAATGAAACTCGCCCACGGCAATCCGGAGCCTTATCCGATGCCGCTTTGATCGCACTGGCATTGATGTGGGGAACTTCGCACGTCGTCACCAAAGCGGTTCTGGCTACGCATTCGCCGGCTTTTTACACCAGCCTGCGATTCGGCATTGCCGCAATCTTTTTCGGGTTGGTTTTTGCCGGACATTTGCGCCGAACGAATGCACGCGAAATCAAGAACGGAGCTTTGCTTGGCCTGTTCAGTTTTGCCGGGATTGCTTTTTACGTCGTAGGTCTCAGCTTCACGCAGGCGTCAAAAGCGGGTTTCATCACGGGCTTGTATCTGGTCTTCACTCCGCTGATTGGTTTTGTCATCTTCAAAACCAAACCGACGCGCGATCATCTGGTTGGGTTGGCGATTGCGATAGCAGGATTTTCGCTGCTCAGTTTTCCGCGTGGAGGCGAATCAGTCAATTGGGGAGACGTGCTGATTTTACTGGCGGCTGTGGCGTGGGCTTCGCACATTGCCGCAACCAGCGCGTTTGCCGCGGCGGGCGACGTGCGAACTTTGGCCGCCGTGCAGGTGATGACCGTAGCGCTGATGGCGACAGCAGTTTTATTGACCTTGAAAGCTTTGGGATTGGAAACCAGGCCGAATCCGATTGACGGTCAGTTTCTGTGGCAAATCGGGTATATGGCGCTGATGGTTACATTCGTCGCAGCGCTGGTTCAAACCTGGGCGCAAGGCCGAGTCAATCCAACTCACGCCGTGATTCTTTACACGTTGGAACCGGCGACGGCGGCGATTTTCGCGTACATAGTGTTCGGCGAAAAGCTCAGTTTCTGGCGCGGCGTCGGCGCAACGCTGATCGTCGCCGGAGTCATGCTTTCCAGATTGAAAGTCGCTTCGCGTTTGACCGGCAGCGAAAAAGTAAACCGGCTTCCGCTCGAAGCTGATTGTTGATCGGCGCAAATTAACGACGACTTCTTCTACTGCTCGAACCGCCGAAAATTCCGCCCAGCACTCCGCGAAGAATTTGACGGCCAACGCTTGTGCCCAACGAACGCGCGGCGCTTTTGGCAAACCCTTCCAGCATTTCTCCGGCCACTTCCATCACCGGCGAAGATTCCTGTTTTTGCGGTGCAGCCCTTTCCTGTACCTGCACTTGAGCGGCAACCTGTTCGGCGCGGGCTTTCAGCATCTCGTAAGCCGATTCGCGATCCACGAAGTTTTCGTAATGACCGGCGATGATTGATGATTGAACCACGCTTTGCCGCTCGGCTGGAGTGATTGCGCCGAGTTTGCTAAACGGCGGGGCGACGAGCGCGCGGCGAACTATGCCGGGCGTGCCTTTTTCTTCCAGCATCGAAACCAGCGCTTCGCCTACGCCGAGTTCTGTGATGGCGGTTTCGACGTTGATGTCGGGATTCTGGCGGAAAGTCGTCGCGGCGGCTTTGACGGCTTTCTGATCGCGCGGAGTGAAAGCGCGCAAAGCGTGTTGCACTCGATTTCCGAGTTGACCCAAAACGACATCAGGAATGTCGAGCGGGTTCTGGCTGCAAAAATAAACGCCTACGCCTTTCGATCGAATCAATCGCACGACCTGTTCGATCTTTTGCAACAGGGCATCCGGCGCATCGTCGAACAGCAGATGAGCTTCATCGAAGAAGAAAACCATCTTGGGTTTTTCCAGATCGCCGACTTCGGGCAAATTCTCGAAAAGCTCCGACAGCATCCACAGCAGGAAAGTGGCGTACAGCTTCGGCGATTGCATCAATTTGTCGGCGGCCAAAATATTGATGAAACCGCGTCCTTGACTGTCGGTCTGCATCATATCGTCCATGTTCAGCGCCGGTTCGCCGAAGAATTTGTCGCCGCCTTGTTGT
>CAYRQB010000218.1:0-10513 GCA_964426025.1 uncultured Heliomicrobium sp. | reverse complement strand
CGGCAGCGAGGCTGTGCGCGTGCCGATTAAAGAACCGGTTCACGTGCGCCAACCTTATGACCGGCTCTATCAGATTACCCGCACGAATTGTCCGTAAGGAGGCGTTCTTATGAACAACACTTTTCGATTTTTCATAGCGCTGGCACTGTTCGGCTTGACGGTTTCAGGTTGTCGAAGCGCCGTCGCCACGACGACCGAAGTTGTCGCCGTTCAATCGAACACAGTTCCCGCTACGCCAACCGACGCGGCTTGGGATGAAGTCCCTGAACATCCGGCCAAGTTGTTGTTGCAGGATTTGGTCGAGCCACGCTTGATGAAAGCGACGACCGAAGAAGTTCGCGTGCGCGCCATTACCAACGGCAGCGAAGTCGCGTTCCGATTGGAATGGGACGACAAATCAAAAGACGACCTGCCCGGCCCTGCGCGGTTTATGGATGCCTGCGCCGTGCAGGTTCCCGCCAAGCTGGAAGCCAACGTTCCCGATCCGCAAATGGGCGGACAGGGCAAGCTGGTTGAAATCACTTACTGGCGTGCCGACTGGCAGGCTTCAGTGGATGGCCGACCGGACTCGCTGAAAGAGATTTACCCGAACGCCAGCGTGGATGGTTACCCGTTTGAAGCCAATTCGCTGGAAAAAGGTTCCGCCGCGCAACAGGAAATGGCGACACGCTACGCCCCGGCTCGCGCGTTGGGCAATCGCCGCGTAGGCCCGCGCCAAGCTCCGGTTGAAGATTTGATCGCCGACGGCCCCGGCACACTTTCACCAGCGCCTCCGGCGGGTTCAAAAGGCAAAGGCATGAAATCCGACAAAGGCTGGTCAGTCGTCATCACGCGCAAGCTGCCGAACGGATTGGCTCCGGGCGGACGCACGCAAGTCGCTTTTGCCGTTTGGGAAGGCGCGCAGCAGGAAACCGGCGCGCGCAAAATGCGCACCGGCTGGGTTCCACTTTTGATGAAAGGAGCGGAAGCAAAATGACCACCGCAACGGCAACGGCCACCACACAAAATCAATTGCTCCGCGAAGCAGCCGAATGGCGATTGCTGGGATTGCTGTTTGAATGCCCTTCGCAAAACTGGAGCGAACAGATCGAATCATTGGCGACTGAGATTTCGGACGCTGACTTGAAAGCTGCGGCAGCAGCAGCGAAGCAGGAAGCGAGCGAAGGTTTATACCATTCGATTTTTGGTCCGGGTGGCCCTGCTCCGGGACGCGAACTCAGTTACCGCGATTGGGCGCAGCCGGGGTATCTGCTATCGGAACTGACCAGCTATTACGACGCTTTCGCCTATCATCCCGATCAGGCTGCGATTGTGGAAGCGCCCGATCACGTTTCAGTCGAAACCGGCTTCATCGCGTATTTGAAATTGAAAGAAGCTTACGCCCAAGCAATCAGCGACGACGAACACGCCGCTGTCACGCGCGAAGCCGCGCAACAATTCATCAACGAACATCTTTCGGCAATGACTGAACCGCTGGCGCTTTCGCTGGAACATTCCGGCGTCGAGTATCTGGCGTTGGCTGGCAAAGCGCTTTTTGCGCGAGTCGGTTCGCCGCGCGAAAAGCCATTCAGACAAAATCTGCCCATTCTTTCAGTAGACGAAGATTCGGAATTTTCGTGCGCTGAAGTTTGATTCGCGACGATCAAGGTGAGGAATAATCCTCAGCCACGCCTGAATTCTTTTTCCGGCCAGTCCCGATTTTCTTCAGAATTCGCAATAAATCAGCGAAAATGCCGCAGGCACGCCTATTGCACGTCACATAGATCAAAGCTGACTTTGTGGGGAAAAGTTCCCACAAGCTGACAGGTACAAAAATGCAAATCCGAAAATTGCGAAGAATCATTCTTGCCGGTTTGGTCGGCATGGTTGCCGGTCTGGGCATTTACACTTTCGTATACGCCAAAGGTTATTCATACCTGACCAACGATCCGGCTTCGTGCGCCAATTGCCACGTGATGAACGAACAGTATGACGGTTGGTTGAAATCCTCGCATCGCGCTGTTGCAACCTGCAACGATTGCCACACGCCGCCGGGCGTGGTTGGAAAGTATGCGACCAAAGCGTCCAACGGTTTCTGGCATTCGTTTTACTTCACCACTGGCGGTTTTCACGAACCGATCCAAATTGGAAAACGAAACCTGGCTATCACCGAACAAGCCTGTTTGAAATGTCACTCGGACATCACTCAGGCGATTGGCTCTGCGCATTCAGCCAAAGGCGATGAACAAACTTCCTGTGTGCGCTGCCATCGTTCGGTTGGACACATGCACTAACTTAAACAAACATCGAGAGAATTTATGACTGATAAAACTCAGACGAAAGAAAATTCTGTTTGGAGCAGACGACGTTTTGTTTTATTGACGGCTTTGGTTGCGACGCTGGCGACCATCGGCGGAGTCGCTTTGCTGATCAACATTTTCGAACGGCGGCAGGAAGGGAAAAATCCTTTTTATCGAGTCGTTGAATTAAATGACGAAGTTGAAGACCCGGCGGTCTGGGGCAAAAACTTTCCGCTGCAATACGACGATTACAAGAAGACTGTAGATCAGATACGCACGCGTTACGGTGGCAGCGAAGCCTTGCCGCACACGCCGACCAACTTCGATCCGCGTTCAATCGTCGCGCAATCGAAAATCGAAGAAGACCCGCGATTGAAAACGATGTGGGCCGGTTACGCCTTCTCGAAAGATTTTCGCGAAGAGCGCGGTCACGCTTTCATGCTGGAAGACCAGACTTACACCGAACGGCAGGTGGTGGCAAAACAACCCGGAACCTGCATGCATTGCCATGCTTCGGTGTACGTGCCTTACAAAAAACTCGGCGGCGGCGATTTGATCAAAGGCTTCGAGGTGATGAATCAAATGCCTTATACGGAAGCGCGAACCAAAGTTTCGCATCCGGTCGCCTGCATTGATTGCCACGATCCGCAGAACATGCAATTGCGCGTCACGCGTCCCGGTTTCATCGAAGGCATTCGCGCTTACAAAGCTTCGCAAGGCGTGCAGAATTACGACGTGAACGCGATGGCCACGCGACAGGAAATGCGCTCGTTCGTTTGCGGCCAATGCCACGTCGAGTATTACTTCAAAGGGCCTGAAAAACGCCTGGTTTATCCGTGGGCGAAGGGATTGAAGGTTGACGAGATCATGGCCTATTACGAAGAAGTCGGTTTCAAGGACTGGACTCACGCTGAAACCGGAGCGCCCGCGCTGAAGGCTCAGCATCCGGAATTCGAGCTTTACAATCAGGGCATTCACGCTCGATCAGGAGTTTCCTGCGCCGATTGCCACATGCCTTACAAACGCGAAGGCGCGCTGAAAATCAGCGACCATCACGTCAACAGCCCGTTGCTGAAAATCAATCGTTCATGTCAGACCTGTCACAAATGGCCGGAAGAAGAATTGCGGGCTCGCGTTGAAAACATTCAGGAGCGCCATTTCAAACTTCGCAACATTGCGATGGATTCGTTGATGGATCTGATCGGCGATTTGAAAGCTGCGAAATTGATCAATCGCAATGACAACGGCATGACCACGGCTCAGAACTTCCAACGCAAAGCGCAGTTTTATCTGGATTTCGTCGAAGCCGAAAACTCGACCGGATTCCACGCGCCGCAGGAAGCCGCGCGAATTCTGGGCGAATCCATCAACTTTTCGCGACAGGGACAGAACGCTTTGCGCGGACAAATGCCTGCGCCGTCTCCCGCTCCGGTCAAGGCCGCTTACGGCAAACCTCGCGACACGGGGCAGAAGGTCGCGAAAAAATAATCTTCTGATTCGGCGGCGCAACGCAAAATTGCGCCGCCTTTTTAACAACGCGAGGAGGTTTTATGAACCCGCGATTATTTCAATCAATACTCTTATCCGCTGTCTTTATTTTTACTCTGACAAATTTCGTCAACGCTCAATCCGGCCAGACTGCTTCGGTCGTGCCGACTCCGACACCCGCTGCCAAACCTTCGTCAGCGCCTGAACCGATCAAGCTGGGCAAAGTGACTTTGTCCGGCAATCTGCGTTTGCGATTTGAAAGCTGGGATTGGTTTGAATCCAGCGCCGCCGAAAACAGCTACAACTTCGGAGCGGCGACTTTGCGGTTGTCGCTCGGCCAGCAATTGGAAAAATTCGAATGGCAGGTGGAAGGCGCTTTTCCGGTTTTGATCGGTTTGCCAGACAACGCCATCGCGCCTGCGCCACAAGGTCAATTGGGATTGGGCGCGACTTACTTCGCGGTCAATGGTCGTCAGGACGGCGGCGCATTCATCAAACAGGCATTCATTCGTTTCAAGGGAATTGGCAATGACAAGGCCAGCAGCCTGAGGTTAGGTCGTTTTGAATTCAACGACGGCACGGAAATCACGCCGTCAGACGCTTCATTGGCGACGATCAAACGCGATCACATCACTCAGCGGTTGATCGGCACATTCGGTTTCACGCACGTCGGGCGCAGCTTCGACGGCGTGCATTTTTCCCGCAACGCCAAAGTCGGCAATTTCACTTTCGTCGGCGCTCGGCCAACCGAAGGCGTCTTTCAATTGCGCGGATGGAATCAGTTGGACGTTGATTTTTACTACGGCTCGTTCAACAAAGGCATCAAGGCGAAAACCTCAGAAAGCGATTTCCGCCTGTTCGCATTGCATTACCATGACGGTCGCAGAGTGTTGAAACTTGATAATCGCCCGCTGGCATTGCGTTCGGCTGACAATGAAAAGATTCGTCTGACGACGGTTGGCGGGCATTACATTTCGACCGTCATGGCAGGTTCGGGCAAGGCGGATTTTCTGTTGTGGGGCGCAGGTCAATTCGGCGATTGGGGCAATCTCAATCATCGCGCCGGAGCGATTGCCGTCGAAGCCGGTTATCAATTCGGCGGAAACAAAACCGCTGACAAAATCAAACCCTGGATTCGAGCCGGTTATTTTCACGGCACTGGCGACGCCAATCCGACGGATGGAACTCACGGAACTTTCTTCCAGGTTTTGCCGACGCCGCGAATTTACGCGCGCTTTCCGTTTTACGATCTGATCAACAACGAAGACTGGTTTGCGCAGTTGAGATTTAAGCCTCACGCCAAACTGAACATTCGCACGGACGTTCATTACCTGCGATTGGCCAGCGAAAAGGATCAATGGTATCTGGGCGGCGGAGCTTTCCAGCAGAAGACCTTCGGTTACATCGGTCGGCCAAGCAACGGCAATAAAACACTTGGCACAATGGTAGACGTGAGTCTGGATTACAACCTGACTCCGACCACCGCGCTGACGTTTTACATCGCCGGAGTCCGCGGCGGCGATGTCGCCAAAAGCATTTATCCCGAAGGCGGAAACTCCCGCTTCGCTTATCTGGAATTGACGAAACGTTTTTGAGCAGTAACAGGTCAACATCAGACGCATCAAAGTCGCGACTTTGATGCGTCTGATGTTGAGATCAGCGCTTCTTTCTGGCGCTGGTTTTCGCCGTGCCATTTGAAAATACGTTGGCATGCGCTGTGAATCTATCAGCCAAACTGGAACAAACCACATCGCACAAATCGAACACCGTCGGATCGGCAATCGAATAATAAACTGTGTTGCCTTCCTGACGACGAGCCAGCAGCCCTGCGTCCTGCATGGTTTTCAAATGCTTGCTGACGTTCGGTTGCGTGGATTCGACGGCATCGGCCAGAGCCGATACGCTGGTTTCGCCGTCTTCCAGCAATTGCAGGATTCGCAATCGCATCGGGTCCGATAACACCTTGAACCTGGCCGCCACCAATTGCAGCGCCTCCACCGACATAATCTGACGTTTATTCTTGTTCATACCTCTCACTGAGTCAGTAAATATTATCTTGACAATATAACTACATAGTTATACAGTTCAATTGTTGTCAGTATACAGACAGAGATAACGGACTGCAATCGAAAATTATCGAGTCGAACAAGGAGGAAAATATGAGCCAGGCATCAGTCGGAAAAATCGAGCCGGAGATAAGTTATGGGTTCAGCCGCAAGCTGGATTTGCCATTTGAACAATCAATCGAACGAGTGAAGGAGACGTTGAAGGCCGAAGGTTTCGGTGTGTTGAGCGAGATCAATATCAAGGAAAAATTCAAGGAAAAGCTCGGTGTGGATTTCGGCGACTACGTGATTTTGGGAGCGTGTAACCCCCCAATCGCCTATCAATCCTTGCAGGAAGAAATGGCTCTTGGATTGCTGTTACCTTGTAATGTGGTTGTTTACGAAGAATCCGATAAAACTGTCGTTGCGGCGATTGATGCGGCAAAGATGATGTCTGTGGTGGGCAATCCAGGACTTGAATCCGCCGCCAGGCAGGTCAACGAAAAGTTGCAACGCGCGATTGCCAACTTGTAAACATCAATCTGATTTGAAGGGGGAGTGCAGTAATGCCTGATTGGGCATGGTTTGTGGCGTTTTTCATCGGTTACCTGGTTGTCATGCGCTGGGTCATGCCGAAACTGGGTGTGCCAACCTGAATGGGTAACGCTTGTGACGTCGAGTTTCGACGTGAAGACAGAAAACAAAATCGGTAAAACTCAAAAGGAGATTGGTTATGACAGTCGAAAGATATTTGCGGTTGATCGCCGGAAGTTTCGTGTTGGCAAGTGTGTTGTTGGGCGTTTACCACAGCCCGAACTGGTTCTTTTTCACGGGCTTTGTCGCGTTGAATCTGATTCAGTCTGCATTTACCAATATGTGTCCGATGATGACTTTTCTGCGTTGGTTGGGAGCCAAGGATCAATCTGCGGTTTCCGGTCGGGTTTGAACCTATATGAAACGCATCATAATCAACAAACGATCTCAAGCTGCGTTGATGGCCTGGGTGTTGGCTGTTGCTGTGTCGGCGCATGGTTCGTTCGCGCTGGCTCAGGACGCTAAGCAAATTTCCAACGGCGAAGCTTTGACTTTGCCGTTGGCTGTTGAACTTGCGTTGCGGACAAATCCTTTGACGCGGGCGACGGCATCGGGACGCGAGCTTGCCGATGCTCAGGTCGCCGAAGCGCGCGCCGGACGATTGCCGCAGGTGCAATTGAGCGAGACATTCACCAACGGCAACAACCCTGTTTTTGTTTTCGGCTCTTTGTTGGAACAGGCTCGGTTCACGCAGCAAAACTTCAACCTGCCGTCGCTAAACAATCCTGATCCATTGACCAATTTTCGTTTTGGTTTGACGGTCAAAGCTCCGGTGTTCGATCAATGGCAGACCAGAACTCGCGTCAAACGCGCGCAGCTTGGGCAACAGCAGGCCGACGCGCAAACCAGTCAGGTCGAACAGCAAGTCAGGTTTGAGACATTGCGAGCGTTTTACGGATTGCTGTTGGCGCAGGCGAAAAAGGAAGTCAGCGACGAAGCAGTCAAATTGGCTGAAGCCGATGTGAAGCTGAGCCGCGACCGAGTCGAAGCGGGAACGGCAGTCGTTTCCGATTTGCTGGCCGCCGAAGTGCAACTGGCCGAAGCTCGCCAGCAACAGATTCAAACCGAAGGCGACATCGTCACCGCCGAAGCCGCGCTCAACACTGCTTTGGGTTTGCCGGTCAGCGCTTCACAGAAAATTGTCGGTCAACTCAACGAAAAGAAATTCGACCTGGCCAGTCAGGATGAATTGATTCGTCTGGCAGTTGAACATCGCCCTGATTTGAAGCGCGCATTACTTTCGGTCAATTCCGGCGAAGTGCAGGTAACAGGCGCTCGCAACGAATATCTGCCGCGAGTGGATGTGTTCGCCAACTTCGGAGCCAGCCGCAACAATTACATCAATGGCAGCGGCGATTATCTGATTGGCGCCAGCCTGACGTTCAACCTGTTTGACGCCGGACGAAATGCGCGAATCGCGCAGGCTCGCGCGGCGGCGAATCTGGCCGCCAGCCAGCAGGATCATCTGGCCAATCAAATACGCTTTGAAGTCGTTCGCGCTTACCAGCAATACGTCTCCGCCCGCGAACGTTTGAAAGTCGCAGACCGCATCATCAATCAAGCCAGCGAAGCTTTGCGCATCACACAGGATCGTTATCAGGAAGGTTTGACGACGATCACGGAGGTTTTGCGCGCTGAAACCACGCTGACGCGAGCGCGGTTGAATGTGCTCACCAGCCGTCACGATTATTACGTCGGTTACGCCGGCGTGATGTTGGCGACGGGCAGACTGACCGACGTTCAAGCCTTTGTTTCCTAAAACGGTTTGCAGTTGAGTTTACGGAAAGAAGAAACCACGGGGAACACTGGGATCACGGGGATAAATTTGGGGATGAACCGTAAATTCAGTTTTTCTTTCCCCCGTGCCCCCCGTGCCCCCGTGGTTGATCCCGTACAGACAAAATGAAATTTGATCTAAAACTATGAAACTCAAACTTTCAATTGTTGTAGCAATCAGTCTGCTCGCATTGTCTCAAACTGCTTGCGGGAAGAAGCCTGAGGCCGCAGCCGAAAAACCTGCGGTTGTTGCCGGAATCAAAATCGAAAAGATTGCGATTGAACCTGTGGGCGATTTTTACGAAGCGACCGGAACCGTGCGCGCAAAAACCACGACAGTGCTTTCGGCAAAAATTATGGGAACGGTTACGTCTTTGCGCGTCCGCGAAGGCGACCGTGTCAGCGCCGGGCAAGCTTTGATCGAAATTGACAACCGCGATGCGGCGGCTCAATTGCAAAAAGCTCAGGCCGGTTTGCGCCAGGCTCAGGAAGGCGTCGCCGAAGTCGAACAATCCATCAGCGCAGCTCAATCCGCCAAAGCCGCCGCTGAAGCTAACAAACGTTTGGCTGCCTCAACGCTCAATCGTTATCAGGTCTTGCTGGACAGAAAATCCATCAGCCCGCAGGAATTCGACGAAGTTAAAACCAAAGCTTTGGTGGCCGAGGCCGAAGCCGACCGCGCCGAAAAAATGTTGCAGATGATGGCCGCCAGAAAGAAACAGGTTCAGGCGCAAATGGATCAAGCCAAAGCCGACATTGCCAGCGCGCAGGTTTTTGTCGGTTACGCGCGTGTCGTGACGCCGATCAGCGGCATCGTCACGGCAAAGCAAATCGAAATCGGTTCGACAGCCACGCCCGGAGCGCCGCTGCTGACGATTGAAGACGACAAACGTTACCGTTTGGAAGCCGCCGTCGAAGAATCGCAAATCGGCAAAATCAAATTGAAGGACGCCGTCCGCGTCAAGATTGACGCCATCGGCGCTGATGAATTTGACGGCGTGGTTGCGGAAATTCTGCCCGCCGCCGATCCGATGAGCCGCAGTTACACCGTCAAAATTGATATTCCAGGACAATCGCAGTTGCGATCCGGTTTGTACGGAACGGCCAGGTTCAATCGCGGCGAACGACAAGCGATTGCCATTTCGTCGAAAGCCATCGCTCAGCGCGGGCAATTGACGGGCGTTTTCGTCGTTGACGAATCGAACATCGCCCGGTTGCGATTGATCAAAACTGGCAAGACATTCGGCGACCGCGTGGAAATTTTGTCCGGCTTGAACGAAGGCGAGCGCATAGCGGTTGACGGCGTTGCCAAACTGAACGACGGCAATCGAGTGCAATAAGAATTTTTCCCACTAAGACACACGAAGGTTCACGAAGCGAAACAAATCCTTTGTGATTCTTCGTGTGTCTTAGTGGGAGAAAAAAAAAGGTTTTGTATGCGTGATAAAAGAGAAACTGGTTTAGCCGGAAAAGTCGCTCGCGCGTTTCTTGGTTCAAAGCTGACGCCGTTGATCGTGGTGGCTTCGGTTCTGCTTGGATTGGGAGCGGTGGTGATGCTGCCGCGCGAAGAAGAACCGCAGATCGTCGTGCCGATGATTGACGTGTTTGTCGCCATGCCCGGCGCTTCGGCCAGGGAAGTCGAAGAGCGCGTCACCAAGCCGATGGAAAAATTGCTGTGGGAAGTTCCCGGCGTCGAATACATCTATTCGACTTCGTCGCCCGGCCAGGCAATGGCTGTGGTTCGCTTTTTCGTAGGCCAGAACGAAGAAGACGCCATCGTCCGGTTGAATCAGAAGATGCTGGCCAATTTCGATTTGATTCCGCCCGGAGCCAGCCAGCCGCTGGTCAAACCTCGTTCGATTGACGACGTGCCAATCGTCGCTCTGACGCTGTCGAGCAATACTTACGACGCTTTCACTTTGCGGCGCATCGCCGCTCAAGTTCACGATCAGATCAAGGAAATCAACGACGTTTCAGAAGTCACGATCATTGGCGGACAGCGGCGGCAGATTCGCGTGACGTTGGACGAATCGCGCATGGCCGGTTTCAACGTTGCGCCAGCGATGATCGTGCCGATGCTGGAACAGTCGAACCGGCAGTTGCAATCTGGAAGTTTCGCCACGGGCAATCGGGAGTTTCTGGTTGAAACCGGCGGCTTTCTGCACACGGCTGATGAAGTCGGCGCGGTCGTCATCGGCGTTTTCAACAATCGCCCGGTTTATTTGCGCGATGTGGCGAAAATCGAAGACGGCGCGGAAGAGCCGAGCGATTACGTGATGTTCGGCATCGGAGACAGGGAGACAGGGAGACAGGGAGACAGGGAGAACAAAC
>CAYRQB010000217.1:0-10541 GCA_964426025.1 uncultured Heliomicrobium sp. | reverse complement strand
CATAAGAGGTATTTTCGATTTTTTGTCCGTTTGCGGTTCAAATTCTACAGCTTCAATGCTAAAAATCACCTACACCGTAAGACTCGTTCTTATCGGTTAATGCGTCGCGGCGAGGCTTGGGGGAGACTCACCGCGGCGCGTTTCATTGTTCGCCTCAACTCAGTCAAGACCGGTCGCAATCAATCGCCTGGTGAGAAAACAAAAAGGCGGAATCAACAAGACGCTGAAATCTTGTCAATCCCACCTTTGCGGAATTTGAATCCTCGACCGTCTGGTTACTGTCTGGCGGTCATTTCAATCGGTTTGTCTGTGACTTTCTGCGTGGTTTCGTTGAAATACAGCACGCGGCCTTCGCGATAGGATTGAACGGACATGGCGATGGTCGTCATTGCCTTGTAAGCCGTCAGCGGGTCCAACACGGTTTTCTCGCGCGTCTTGACGCAGCGCAGGAAATTTTCGTAATGGCTTTCGCGTTTTTCGGTCATCAGCTTGATCTCTTCGCTGCCGAATTTTTCGACGAACTTCTTCTTGAAGATTCGTTCAGGCGTGACTGTGATGTGATCCACGCGACCTTCAAACTGGCCTTCGGGAACCATCATAATCGTTCCTTCGTGACCGCGAATCAGCCCGGGTATGTGAGCGCTGTTGGCCATCGAAGAACTCAGCACCAGCGAATGTCCTTTCGGGAATTCGGCGATCAAATGGAAAGTGTCAGGCACTTCGCGTCCGTCCTTGAATACATAAGTTCCGCCCGAAGCCATGACCTTGTGCGGGAACTGAGCCTCGCCCCAGCACAGATTCAGCGGAGCGACGACGTGATAGAAAAGGTCTGTCGCAATGCCACCAGAATAATCCCAGTATTTGCGGAAGCGGAAAAAGCGTTCGGCGCTGTAAGGACGTTGCGGCGCGTTGCCCAACCACATCTTCCAATCCAGGTAATCATCGCCTTTGCCGTTCGGTCCGGCGTTTTCATCAATCTGGTAATTCCATTCGCCTTCGATGGAGTTGCGATGGTATGACCCCTGGCTCATCAGCAGATCGCCGATCATTCCGTCGGCGATGGCTTTGCGAGCCTTCCACCACTGATCGCTGGAAGTGGTTTGCGAACCGATTTGAACGACTCGATTCGTCGCCTTTGAAACTTCGTAAAACTTTTTCGCTTCCTCAACGGTTCTGGTCATTGGTTTTTCACAGTACACGTCTTTGCCCGCCTGCATGGCCGCAATGGCAATCGGCGCGTGCCAATGATCGGGCGTAGCGATGACTACTGCATCAACATCTTTGCGAGCGATGACCTCGCGGTAATCCATCGTCGTGAACTCGGCGTTCGGATGCTTGCTTTCGGTCAATCGCTGTTGAGCCTGTCCCAATCGTTTGCGGTAAACGTCGCACAAGGCCACGATCTGCGCCGGATGAGCTTGCGCCGCCAGCGAAAAATCGCGCAGCAAAGATCGGCCACGCCCGCCTACACCAATGAAACCGATATTGATGCGGTCGTTTGCGCCAATTACTTTCGCGTGAACGTTGCGGTGATAAATTGCGGCTGCGCCAGCGGCGGCCACGCCGGTTTTAACGAAGTCTCTGCGAGTGGTCTTTTCGCTCATGAAAAATCTCCTTAGCTCGGTGTTTGATCAGTCGTGAAGTTTGAAAACTTATTGCGGTCGTTAGTTGAAGTTCGACTAACATTGCAGCGGTGGTCAGGATCATACAATCGTTGACCGAATGGGGCAACGGTCAGACCAGTGCGGACTGAAGTTCAGTGTTCACGCTTCAGCGTGCCTGATTCTAAACACGCTGAAGCGTGAACTCTAAACGCTGAATTATTCGCCGAAGATGTTGCCGATTGTGCTGCCGCCTCCGGATTGTGTGGGGAAGAATGGTTTCAAAATTCCGGCGAATGCGGCCAGGTTGCGGGTCTGAATCAGAATTTCGCCCGGGCCTGTGAATTCGGCGACGACGCCTTCGCCGCTGAGCATGCTGCGAAACCAACCGGCCTGTGCGGCGCGGCGAAGTTCGTACTGCATATGACCTTCCCAGGCGACCAGATGGCCAGTGTCAACGATGTAACGTTCGCCGTGATTGAGCCGTCTTCGATGAATCGAACCGAATGACGAAACCAGCAACAATCCGCTGCCTTGAACCTGAAGGACGAACAGTCCTTCGCCGCCGAAGAAAGTTCGCGAGCCTCCCCACGAAGTATCAATTGCCAGGCTGGTGTCGCCCGCCAGATAAGAACTCGATTGGACGTAAAAAAGCTGATTGCTCATTTCAATGGCCGCGACATCGCCGGGGGCTCCGGGCGCTAGACTGACTTCGCCCTGACCGCCGCGCGCTGTGAAGGTTGAAATGAAAGCGGATTCGCCGCCGACCATTCGCTTGAAAGCTCCCATCAATCCGCCTTTCATTTGCGATTGCAATTCGATGTTGCCGGACATGGAAACCATCGCGCCCGCTTCGGCCTGGATTGATTGTTCGGCTTGCAATTTGACGACGGCCAGCGCGAAAGCTCCGCCGTATAAAATCTCGAAGCTGTAACCTCGCCCGCTGCCTCTGCCGTCGGTATCAATATGAATTCCTCCGCCGGATTTAGCCTGGGAAGAAGGTTGAGCATAACCGCCGGCTTGAGCCGCGCCGACGTTCGATCCGCACACGCTGCAAAAGCGCGCGTCGTTCGGCAATGAAGTTCCACATTTCGAGCAGTTCATTGATTTGTTCCTTTCAGTCAATGTTTTCAATTCAGTTTTCGGATATTGAATGCGAAATATAGCTTTTAAGAAAATAACTTCCCGCGAATCACGCAGATTACGCGAATGAAAAGGATTTTTTACCGGTTTTAGAACCGACTATCTTGTTGGTCAGGTTAAAGCTATTGAATAGCCTTTTCCAAAGTATCTGCGTTAATTCGCGTCATCCGCGGGAAAAACATTTTCCTGATTTCTATAGCTTACGCCGCAAATTCTTGCCGGGTTGTTTGATTGTGTAAAGAGGAAGAATTGAAACAGACAAGTAACCGCTCAGCCGCCTTGCAGGCGGCTTTCCCGAAGGGCGACTAGGCCAGCGATTTGATCGCTGGTTAAGCAGGGTCTCAATTGCTCAGCCCGTTTTGAACGGGCTTGTCAGGCAGGCTTTAGCGACACTCTTTTGCTGAAGCCATTTGAGAAGCACGCTGAAGCGCGCTGACTCCTGTCAATCGTTCTGATTACCAGCCGTAAACCCGGCTGGCCTAACTGCCCTCTGCGGGAAAGCCCGATGAATCGGGCTGAGCAGCACCACAGACAATTCAATTGACGGGCGGAGACGTTCGGTTATACTGCCTGACATCGTTGGCCCGACGGCATTGACCGAAAAAATTGTAACCTCGTGACAGACTCAGCCGTTCCCGATTCGAGGTATGAATCACCTGACAACAAAACACCGGAGGCAAGGAATGACAGCCGCAAACAATGACTCCCAAAATCAAAACAACGACGAACATCAACCGGACGATCTGGCGGACAATCTGGTCATAGTCAATGGCATCAACGGCGCAACCGGCGATTATCTGGTTCCGCCGATCACCATCAACGAAGCGGCGCAGGTGTTGCTCAATTACCAGCCCGATGAAGATGAAGCCGACAAGGATAAAGTCATGGCTTTGATTCGCCAGAAGACTTCGCAAAAGACCATGGGTTTGCCCGATTTCGTCGAGCCTGAAGATTTCGACGAAACCGGTTGGGCAATCGTCTTTCACAAAGACGAGGATCAGAAGGTCAAGGACGCGATGAAGAAACTTTACGATCATCGCCTGAAGACGATCCGCGATGATTACGGAGCCGACGACGCAGATAAAATCGTCAAGTGGATTGACAACTACAACGGCGAATCCGCGCGCGAATGGCTGATCAAAAACAAAGCCGATTTCGGAACCGTCCAACCGACGCGCATGCCTTATTACATTTTGCTGGTCGGCAGTCCCGAACGAATCTCGTTTAAGTTCGGTCATTGGTTGGCCGGAGGTTATGCCGTCGGGCGATTGTATTTCGAAAATGTCAGCGATTACGAAGCCTACGTTGACAGCCTGATTCGTTACGAAAGCGAAGCCGGAAAGCCCGCGCCGACCAACAAGGATTTGATTTTCTGGGGGCCGCGTCAACGCAACGACGGCGCGACGAAGCTCAGTTCGGAATTTCTGGTCAAACCGCTGGCGACGGACGATCAGCAAATCAGAATCTTCAAAAAGCTCAAGCAGGTCGGTTATAACCGCAAACTGATTGCTCCCGCCGATTCAAAGAAAGAATTTCTGCTCAATCTGTTCGATCGCAAAGCCGCAGAGCCTGCACCGTCGCTGCTGTTCACGGCCAGCCACGGCATCGCCTGGCCGAACGGCAATCCGCTTCAGAAGACTGATCAAGGAGCTTTGCTGTGTCAGGATTATTTCGGTTTGAGCGCCGGAGCATTGAAGCCGGAGCATTACCTGTCAGCCGTTGACATCGGCAAGGGCGCGAAAGTTTTCGGAATGATTTGTTTTCACTTCGCCTGTTACGGAGCGGGCACGCCTTCGGAAAACCGTTTCAAGTTGCAGGGCGAAAAGCCGATTGGAGTTCCGGACAAACCGTTCTTTTCGCCTTTGCCTCAGGCCTTGCTGAAACAGCCGAACGGCGGAGCGCTGGGGGTTTTCGGTCACGTCGAACGCGCGTGGCAAACTTCGATTGTCACCGCCGGAGCAGGAACTCAGCTTCAACCGTTTGAAGAAGCGTTGTGGACGATTCTCAGCGGCAAACCGCTCGGTCACGCCCTGACTGGTTTCGTCAAACGAGCCAACGAACTGTCACATCAATTGAGCGGACAGATCGAAGACGGCAAAGCGACGGACGCAGACATGACTGATTTGTGGTTGGCGCGCAACGACGCCGAAGCCTTCATACTGTTCGGCGATCCGGCGGCCAGGCTTCGCAAGGAGGATTTGCAGTGAGCGCACGTGAGTCAGGCGATTTTTGCTGGATTCGGATTCGTTTATTCGGGCCGCAGGACGCCAACGGTTCTTACAAGGTCGAAGCGGAACTTGACGACGGCAGTTGGTACAGCCACGAAATGAAACTCGGCGACGAAGAAGAGCAGGAGTTGATTCGGCTGTCCATCGAAAGCAGCGACGCTTACGGCCAATATCTTTACGACAGATTGTTGCCGGGCGAATTGCACGACGCTTTCCAGAAAGCGCTTGGCCGAGCGCGCGAACGCGACGAAAACCAGCTTCGCGTGCAGATATGGATTTCGGAAGAATGCAGCGAACTTCATCGCTTCCGGTGGGAACGTTTGTACACCGCCAACGGAAAAATTCCGCTGCCGTTGGCGAATTGGGAATTGACGCCCTTTTCACGCTTCACGCGATTGCCGATTCCCGAACCTCAGCTTGACCGCAGCGACCGCCCGCTGCGCGTTTTAATGGCTGTTTCAAACCCGGCTGATCTGTCCGAGCTTGAAGGCGAACTTGCCGCGATTGATGTCAAAGGCGAGATCATCAATTTCTGCGAAGCGATGAAAGACGTTCAGGACATCACCGTCACGATCCTGCCCGGCCAGACAGGTTTTGCAGTAAAAGACCTGCCCGCAGAGCTTAGGCTTTCAAAGTTCAAAATCCTGGACAGCAAAACGACCATCAACAAAGTTCAAGAGGAGTTGTTGAAACATCACGTGCTGCATTTTCTCGGACACGGAGTTTTCGAGAAAGGCGATTTCAAGCCGCCGACCGGCGGTTTGACGCCCGATCAACCCAGACCGAAGCGCGACAACAAACGCGCGACCTATCTGGTTCTGGAAAACGAAGAAGGAAACGCGCTGAAGGTTAAGGATGAAGACATTGTCGCCACGCTTGCTCAACGCGAAGAGTCCAAATTGCCGCGATTGATTTTTCTGGCGTCGTGCGACACTTCCAAATTCGACGAACGAAATCCGCGCCCGTACACCAGCCTGGGGCCGAAGCTGGTCGAGGCCGGATTTCCGGCTGTGGTCGCCATGCAGGACAAAGTGCCGATGACCGTCGCCAAGGAATTGACCGGAAAATTTTACGGCAGCTTGCTTCAACACGGAGTGATTGATCTGGCGCTGAACCAGTCGCGCTGGTTTCTTTATCAAAATAGCGCCGATCTGAAAGCCGATTGGACGATCCCGGTTTTGTATATGCGAACTCCGCGCGGGCGTTTGTTCAGCGTCAACCGCGAACGCCTGGCTTTGCGCGCGATCACCGAATCGCCTGTCTTCAGGCCGACCTGGAAGTACGGATATTTGCCGCTGGAAGCAGTCATGTTGATCAAGGATCAGATCAAAGCCAATTGGGAGAATCTGGTTTTGCCGTCGCAGGGGCTGGTTGATTTGCACGGTCAGATCAAATCACTGCTCGAACAGTTGGAAGGCAAAGAGCCGCTTTTCATCGCCATCACCGGTCAACGCGGAATGGCGCGTTCGACGGCGATGAAATGGATGGTCATGGACACGGCCAAAAAATCGCTGGAAGGCGATTCGGGTCAGCAGATTTTTCCCATCTATGTTGACCTGCAAAAAAGCATATTGCCGTCCGGCAGCGTGTCGTCTTACCTGGCTCTGCTGGTTCAAAGCCTGAACGAGTGCTGGCCGCAGAAGCTGACTGAAAAAGACGTTGATACTTTGCTGCGCAGGAATGATCGCAAGTTCAGAATTTTCTTCGATCACGGCGACGACCTTTCGGACAACCAGCGACGTGAATTGCTGAATGAAATCAGCGAGCTTCAGACCATTTATCCTCGTCACGCCTGCCTGATAACCATGACGCGAGGCTTGTGGGATTGGGATCAAAGCGAGGTCACTCACGTTCTGGATGTGCAGCCGATGAGCCGCCGCCGCATCGTTCGTTTTCTTTTCGGTTGCGCCGAACTGGAAGAGAAGTTGCGACTGGAAAGGGACGAACTGCAACCTTCGGCAGATGAAGCTGCGTTGATGCGACTTCGCCGCGTTCTGGAACAAACTCAGCTTTTCGATCTGGCCGGAATGCCCTGGATGTTCGTTCAGTTGATCAAAAAAGCGATGGCAGGCGATTTTCCCGGCAGCAGAGTCGGCGTTTTACGAAATCTGATTGAGGAAAAAGCTCGCTCGGTTACCACTCGTCGCGGCCAGCAGGCGCGGGCGTTGGATACGCTGTACGCGCTGGCTTATCGAATGCAGATGACCAGCCAGCCGAATCTGGCGATCAAGGAAGCGCTGGAAGTCATGCAACACGTTCGCGACAACCGCGAATACGCGTTGGAAGAGATGTTGGACAATCTGATTCAACAAGACCTGTTGGCGCGGGCTGGCGGCGATGCGGTCAGGTTTTTGTATCCGTCCTATCAGGCTTATTGCTGCGCGCAATATCTTTGCAAACAAAACAATCCGAAACGCTGGGAGGAAATCACCGCCGGTTTGGGACGTATCAGCCATCTGCGCCGTTGGGACGACACGCTGACGCTGATGGCCGGGTTGGTTGATGAGCCGAAAGACCTGCTGGAAAAAATCGCTTACGCCAATTCTTTGAAAGATGGAGAACAGGTTTTTCTGGCCGCCCGATGCCTGCTGGAAGCCGAACTGAACGGAAAGGCGCAGGAATCGAAAAAGAAGCCTGGTTATGTGGAATCGCTGATCCTGGACGCGCTGGTCTGGCGCACTGACAGTTCCAACGAACCGCGTTCCTTCCAAAGGCTTCGCGCGGTCGAATCGCTGGGACGTTTGCGGCGATTGGATGTGATTCCTTACCTTGTCCGAATTTCGATGGAAAAGACCAGGCTCAATTCTTTGGGCAAACTGGACTTTGAATACGGAGGCGTGCGCCAGACTGCGGGTCGCGCTCTGCGAAGGCTTTTGCCGCCGCGCAACAACCCTGACAACGAATTCAGTTTGGAATTGCGGCGAATTTGTCCTCAACTGGAAGAAGTGATTCAGAAATGGATTCGCGGCGATGCGGGCGAAATCACCTGGCTGGAAAACAGAATGAGGCAGCCGAACACCGCCGATGACGAACAACAGCACACGATCAATGACGCGCTGGCTTCGATGGCTGCGTTCGCGCTCGGCGATCTGCGTCACGAAGAAGCTCACGACAAATTGATAGCCGCTTTCCTGGACGATTCGGTGGACGCGACTAAAACGGAAGTCATACGCTGGGCGATAACGGACGCGCTGGCCATGCTCGATCCTGACAAAGTGATGCAGGATGCAATTCTGCCGCTGATCAAATCGGGCAGGCTGGACGATCCCATAAAATTCAGCGAACGCCGCGAACAGTTGATTTACCTGATTGGCCAGATTCGGCATCCCAACCCGGACGCGCTCAATTTCGTCGAAACCGCGCTGACTTCGCCGGACGTTCCCGCAACACAGAAAGGCCGTTGCATACTCGCTCTCGGATTTCTGCATCCGCCAACCTGGAAAGATTGGAAGAAGGTTTTTGAAAGCATTGCGCTGGGAGAGTTCACAGCCATCGCCGAAAAAAACGACTCTAAATCGCAGGAAGGAATTTACCTGCGAATCAAAGCTCTTCAGGCTTTGGCCGAAATCGGCGATCTGGAAACTCTGGAACGATTGCGATCAGAGCGCCGTCATTGGCCGCTCGAACTCGAACGAATCTTTTACAGCACCAGCGAAGAAATAATCTGGCGCAATAATGGATAAGAGGTGGAACGGGCTTTAGCCTGTTCTGAATGTAATCAAGCTGAACCATGTTCTGCTTAAAGGAGAACCGATAATGTTGATCAGACAAGTTCCCGGAAGAGACCAGAAATATTACCTGGTGAATTATGACAAAGACGGCAACGAACGCTTCGGCGGCGCAGAAGGCGTGTCGAGCGACGTGTTGCTCAACGAATTTAAGAACGGCAATTACACGGACGTGATCATCATGAGTCACGGATGGATGGGAGACGTTCCGGCGGCCATCGCGCAATACGACAGATGGATGCCAAACCTGTTCACCTGCGCCGCCGACATCGAAGCGATGAAACAAAAGCGACCCGGCTTCAATCCTCTGCTGGTCGGATTGCATTGGCCCAGCTTGCCCTGGGGAGATGAAACCGACGGAGGCTCATTCGGCTTCGATCCGAACAGCGACGTGGAAAAGATAATTCAGGCAACGGTTGATGATTACGCCAAACGTTTGGGAGACTCGCCGGAAATACGCAAACATCTGAAAACGATTTTGACCGCGGCGATTGACGAACACGACTCAATGCCGGACGAGGTAAAAACAGCTTATCTCGAACTGGGTAATTCGCTGGGGTTGAACAACGATGATGATTTTTCCGCGCAAGACCTGGACGGCAAGATTCCCGATCCAGAGCAGATATTCAGGGAAGCTGTAGAGCAGGAAAACGAAGATTTGATCACCGGCAGCTTCGGCAAATTTTCGCTCTTCGGCACTTTGCTTTCGCCGCTCAGAACCTTCAGCTTCTGGACGATGAAAAATCGCGCGCGTAGTTTCGGCGAAAGCGGAGCGAACGCTTTGCTGCGGAAAATGCAGAAGATTGCCGCCGATGCCGGTCGCAACGTGGATTTTCATCTAATGGGACACAGCTTCGGTTGCATAGTCGTTACTGCAATGGCGGCGGGAAAACCGAATGACGCTACGCCGCAAGCTCCTGTCAATTCGATCACTTTGGTGCAGGGCGCGCTTTCGATTTGGGCTTACACTCCGAACATTCCGCACGATCAAGGCAAGCCAGGCTATTTCAACTTCCTGCTGAAAAATGCGCGAGTTAAAGGCCCGGTTGTCACCACTCAATCGGAACACGACCGCGCTCTGGGGTTTTCCTACAAGCTGGGAGCCGGAATCGCCGGACAGGTTTCATTCGGCAACAACAAGTTTCCTGAAATCGGAGCGCTCGGCACTTTCGGCATTCAAGGTCTGGATCAAATTGCCGAAGGTCTGACAATGAAGAAAGTCAGCGATGCTTACAGTTTCAAACCCGGCAGAATCTACAATCTGGAAAGCAGCGACGTCATCAAAAACGGCGGCGGGTTTGCGGGAGCGCATAGCGACATTGTCCATCCAGAAGTCGCTCATGCTTTGTGGCAAGCAGCGTTGGCAGGTTAAGTCAAAATACAAAGACAAAGAAGCGGCGAGTTTCAAAACTCGCCGCTTCTTTGTCATGAAAGAGTTTTCAATTGTCCGAACTACCGCTTCCTTGTCGCCATCAAAAATTGCAGCAGGTAAATGAAGAAGTTGGCGAAGGTGACGTAAAGGCTGATCGTCATATCAATCGCCCGTTCCCACGTGTTTTCGCTTTTCTCCAACCTGAAGAAATGGAAGAGGAACAAGCCTGAAAAGATGAGCATGCCGAAGATCGAGTAGACGATGTTGACCGTCCTCGAAAATTTGACAAACATCCTGACCAGTCCAACGACGATCAAACCCAGCAAACCGATTAAAAGAAGCGGTCCAAGCGAAGCGAAGTTGATCCCCGAAGTCATGGCGATTATGCCGGTTATGATCATTACGGCTGTTGTTCCGGTCAAAGATTGAATGACGATACCTGGCCCCTCTTCGCTGATGGCATAAGAGA
>CAYRQB010000216.1:0-10545 GCA_964426025.1 uncultured Heliomicrobium sp. | reverse complement strand
CTGCTGACGTTTTTAGCTTTCGTTGCTGAAAACTCGCGCTCCGAATAAGATCAGGTTATGGCTATTTTGATTGCAGAAGACAATGTTGCTCAACGCGCTTATCTGCGCGAATTGCTGGAGCGCGAGTTTGGCGAATACAAACCAATTCTGGAAGCCGCCGACGGCGATGAGGTCGTCAAGCTGGCGTTGGCCGAACGTCCGCAGCTTTGCGTGCTGGACATTCAGATGCCGGGTTTGTCAGGCGTCAAAGCGGCCAAAGCCATTTGGAAAGGATTCCCCGAAGCGCGAATCATCTTCTGGACTCAGTTTCCGCACGAAATTTACATCAACGAAATCCGCAAGATCGTCCGCACGGTTCAGCCGCCGCCCGCCTACGGTTTCATTGACAAGAACAATCCTGAAAACCGCTTCCTGCGGTTCGTCGCCGCCGTGCTCGAAGACGGCGCGGACATGATTGATCCGAACTTCAAGGACGCATTCACTCAGCCGTTGCTGACCGATTTTGAAGCCGAAGCGCTTTATTACCTGGCGCTGGGTCTGTCGAACTGGGCGATTGCGCGCAAATGTCATCTCAGCCTTCGTGGTGTCGAAAGCCGTTTGACCACGCTTTACGAAAAGCTTCTGACCTCCGATGCCGAAGGGACGCCCGACGAGGCTTATGACAAGCTGGCTTTCAATATTCGCACCAAGGCTTACTTCGAAGCTTTGAGGCGGGGCTTGATCAATCAGGACGAATTAGCAAAGGCCAGCGCCGAACTGGAAAAATGGCTGGAGAAGGATCGAAAGAAGTTCGCGGCAGAACAAAACACCAAAACCTGAATCCACAGAATACGATTCAAATCTCTCAAAAAACTTTTTTTTGGCCAACGGGTACTTTTTCCTTCAGTGGCGGAGTAAAATGCTTCGTTACGAAAATATCACCCTGAAGGAGTTGGCTGATGGCGATTATTTTGCAGCTTGCCGGTGAATTCTCATCCGAAATTCGAACTCGCGGAAACGAGTATTTCCGGCAAGGCAAGGTCAAGGTCATAAATGGTTCGCCCTGGAATCTGGAAGCAGAGGTTCATGGAACCTCAAAATACAAAGTCAGGCTTTGGCGAGAAGGCAATGACATCAGCGTCCGATGCACCTGTCCTTATTACGAAAACGGATTGTGCAAACATCTTTGGGCGGTGTTGTTGACGGCAGACTCTGAAAATTATCTGCAGGGCGGTTCAGGTGGCGCGGGACGATTGACGTTGATCGAAGAAAGCCCCGAAGAAGATAGCTTCGATTATTTCAGCGAAGATGACGACGAAGATGATGACGAAGATGATTGGGACGACGAAGATGACGAAGACGAAGAGCCGGGTCAAAGACCAGCCGCTTCCGGTGCGGTAATCACTCCAACACAATTTCCACAGTCACAAACAAAAACAAGAAAGGCCGCCGGCTGGCGCGAGCAATTGGCTCAGCTTGGCATAGCGGCGAAAGAGATTTCATTTTCGACAAATGAATGGCCAGAAGACCGCGAAATAATTTACGTCATTGATGTCGGCATGACATTGCAGACTCAGGGGACTGTGCTTGACGTTTATTACCGTGACCGCAAAAAAGACGGAGAATGGGGAAAACCGAAATCTCAACGAATCCAGCGTTCCGTAATCCCAAATCTGCCGGATGTTGCCGACCGCGAAATACTGACTTTGCTTTCCGGCGGCAAAGACGCAAGCCAGAGCAGTTATTACAACTACGGTTACGGCAACGACTCCATTCCAAGCACATACCAGCTTAGCGGTTTATTGCCACAAACCGTCATTCCGATGGTTGCGCGTTCGGGGCGCGGACGATTGAAACTGGCCGAATTCGGCGATGTCTGGATTCCGTTCGAACTGGACGAAGGCGAACCTTATGAGTTCTGGCTGGAAATCCATTTGCGCGAACGAGGCCTGGGCCAACAATATCTTGTTACGGGTTCACTTCGTCGTGGCCAGGAACGTATGGATTTGTCTGTGCCAGCGCTGATGATCGAGGACGGTTTATTTTTCACCCGAGAAAAAGTA
Source organism: uncultured Heliomicrobium sp. (assembly GCA_964426025.1). GTDB lineage: Bacteria > Acidobacteriota > Blastocatellia > RBC074 > RBC074 > RBC074. The sequence continues at coordinate 8,503 of CAYRQB010000216.1, read as the reverse complement.
GCAAGATTCGACGATCAGGGAGCTTTCAACTGGGTTTCGTTGATGCGCAAAGAGGGCGTGATCACAGTGCCCGGCGTCAATCGCGACGATCTGTTAGGCGAATTGCTCAAATCGCCTCAATTGCCCAGACTCGACCTGCCGGAAGAATTGCTGTACGTCGAAACCATCATCGAACCGCGCGCGCGTTTGACGATCAAAGAGCCTGAGAAAAATTACTGGGGGCCGCAAAAGCTTCGCGGCGAACTGTCATTCGATTACGAAGGCTCGGTCATTGAAAGCCACGATTCCAGTCGCGGCGTGTACAAACCCTCCAGCCGCAATTTTATTCTTCGTCATCGAGAATTTGAGCAAGCTGCGGCGGATCAATTGCGCGGGCACGGCTGGCGATTCATCAAAGCCGGTTATTACGATTCGGCTCCGCACTGGGAACTGGCGCCCAGCAAACTGCCGCGCGTCGTTCGTGATTTGTTAGGCAGCGGTTGGCACGTCGAAGCCGAAGGCAAGGTTTATCGTCGTCCGGGCAGTTTCAATATACAGGTCAATTCCGGAATTGACTGGTTCGAACTTCACGGGAAAGTGGATTTCGACGGCGTGACGGCCTCGCTTCCGGCTCTGCTTGCGGCAATGAGGCGCGGAGAAAGTCTGGTCAAACTCGATGACGGCACTTACGGAATGTTGCCGGAAGAATGGTTGAGCAAATACGGACTGCTGGCCGGATTGGGAGAAGCCAAAGACGATCATCTGCGCTTCAAGAAAACGCAGTTGGGAGTGCTGGACGCATTGCTGGCTACTCAGCCGGAAGCGAATTTCGACGCCGCGTTCGCCAAAGCTCGCGACCAGTTAAAAGCATTCGACGGCATCAAACCGATTGATTCGCCTGAAGGATTCATCGGCGAACTGCGCCCTTATCAATGTGACGGACTGGGCTGGATGGATTTCCTGCAGGAATTCGGCTTTGGCGGTTGTCTGGCGGATTGCATGGGTTTGGGCAAAACCGTTCAGGTTCTGGCGATGCTGGAATCGCGCCGCCAATTGCGCGAGAAGGAATTGGCAGAGGTCAAGAAAAAGCTCGGCAAGGGATCGAAAAGTTCCGGGATAACGGTTCCGCCCTCGCTGGTCGTGGTTCCCAAATCGCTGGTCTTCAACTGGAAGCAGGAAGCAGCGAAGTTCGCGCCGAAACTGCGCGTGCTGGATCACACAGGGCAGGAACGCGGCAGCATCTCCGATCAACTGGACGATTACGATCTGATTTTGACGACTTACGGAACGCTGCGGAACGACGCGGTCGAGTTCAAGGATTTATGGTTCGATTACGTCATTCTTGACGAAGCTCAGGCGATCAAAAACGCCGACACCGTTTCATCGAAAGCCGCGCGTTTGTTGCAGGGCAATCACAAACTGGCGCTGAGCGGAACCCCGATCGAAAACCATCTGGGTGAATTGTGGAGCCTGTTTGAATTCCTCAATCCCGGAATGCTCGGCACGGCCTCGGTTTTCAAATTGACAGGTTCGGGCGCGCGCAATCCCGACGACGAAACGCGCAAGCTTTTATCGCAAGCGCTTCGCCCTTTCATTCTTCGTCGGACAAAGGAACAAGTTGCCAAAGACCTGCCGCCGAAGCTGGAGCAGACGCTTTTTTGCGAACTGGAACCGGCTCAGCGAAAGTTGTACGACGAATTGCGCGATCATTATCGCAACACTCTGCTTGGCCGCATTGAGCGCGACGGCCTGGCAAAGTCGAAAATCCTCATCCTCGAAGCCCTGCTCCGATTGCGACAAGCTGCCTGTCATCCCGGTTTGATTGACAAGGAACGTTCGAAGGAAGCCAGCGCAAAACTGGACATGCTGTTGCCGCAATTGCTGGAAGTCATTGACGAAGGGCACAAGGTTTTGGTCTTTTCGCAGTTCACAAGTTTTCTGGCCATTCTGAGAGACCAATTGGATCAGGAAGGCATAACTTATGAATATCTGGATGGCCGCACTCGCGACCGCCAAGCCCGTGTCGAAAGATTCCAGACCGATCCCGACTGCAAGTTGTTTTTGATCAGCCTGAAGGCCGGCGGATTGGGATTGAACCTGACCGCAGCCGAATATGTTTTCCTGCTCGACCCGTGGTGGAATCCTGCGGTCGAAGCTCAGGCCGTTGACCGCGCTCATCGCATAGGCCAAACGCAAACGGTCTTCGCTTACAGATTGATTGCGCGAGGCACTGTCGAAGAGAAAGTTCTGGAATTGCAAAACACCAAACGCGATTTGGCCGACGCCATCATCAGCGCCGATAACAGCCTGATTCGCAATCTTGGCAAAGAAGACCTGCAATTGCTTCTCTCCTGACAATCTGTCGAAACAGGATTGGCGTGGCTTTTCAGGACTAACATGACCAATTCCCTGACAGCATTCCATCAAGCTGTTTTTCCTGACCTGTAACAACCTGATGAAGTGTTGTCTGATTGTCTGAAAGCAGTGTGTTCGGGTTTGGCTTATTTCCAAATCCGAGAATTTGAATCTCCCATCCTGATTTTCAATCGTTTCTTCAAGCCTCTCTACTGCATCAAGTCATCAAAGATCGGTTCTCCATCCATTGGGACAATTCTACAAACCGTATTCGTCACAGAATCCCGCTTTCAGCAAGTTGGAATACTGCTTGCGCTTATACAACTCAGTTTTTCACGCAATTGCTGTGGATGGCGATCAGCAATCGGTTAGAAGCTGAGTTCAACAATCCCATTTGTGTGGTTCAGACGCCGGGATTCTGTAAGACAGCGCCACACCGAAAGCCAAATAGCACGTCAATTTTCCACGCCGATTGATTGAGAAACATCTTCGCTGCGCCATTTGTTGCTCACCGCAAAGGGTGAACTGGAAATGGTTGCCAATCATTCCAAACTTTAGGAGGGATTTATGAGACACAGAAAAACTCTGTATCAAATTTTCTGGCAATGTTGTCTGGCTTTGGCATGTTGTCTTGGCTTTTCGATGACTGCGTTCGCACAGGATTTAGCTACCAAAGGCGCAATCAATGGTCGGGTCATGGATCCGGCGGGCGCGGTAATCTCAGGCGCCAAAGTTACCATCAGCGGCCCGACTGGCGACCGTGTTGTCATGGCCAATGCTGAAGGCGAGTTCGAAGCCGCCAATCTGCTACCCGGAACCTACTCGGTCAAAGCGGAGCAGGGAGGGTTCAAATCGGTTTCGGTTCCCAACGTCACCGTTTATGTCGGCAAATCCACTTCGCTCAGGCTGACGCTGGAGGCCGGAAACATCACTGAAATCGTCGAAGTATCAGCCGGAGCGGCGACGATTGATCAAACCAGCACGACGGTCGGAGCCAATCTGAACGATCAGCTTTACAGCAACATCCCATTGCAACGCAGCGTGACGAGTCTGTTTTACCTCGCGCCGGGAGCGACTGACAGTTTGACCGGAGGGACAGCCAATCCTTCCATCTCCGGCGGATCGGCGCTGGATAACCTGTACATCGCTGACGGCGTCAACATTACTGATTCGGCTTTCGGCGGGCTTGGCACGTTTACGCGTTCCTATGGTTCGCTGGGCACTGGAATCAACACAGCATTCATCAAGGAAGTTCAGGTGAAGACCGGCGGGTTCGAGCCGCAATATGGCCAATCGCAAGGCGGCATCGTTAACATCATCACCAAATCGGGCGGCAACGATTATCACGGATCGGTTTTTGGTTATGCTCAGCCGAAGCAGTTCGAAGCTTTGCGCAGACAGGCCGACGATACTCGCACGAACAAATTCGGTCGTTTGCTGCACGATGAAAATTACGATGTCGGCGCCGATCTGGGAGGCCACGTTCCGGGATTGAGAGACAAGATGTTTTTCTTCGGTTCGTTCAACCCGACCGTTCGGCGAGAAGTCGTGCGCGGAGCGGCTGGATCCGGGCTTGACAGGCTGTTGGGTGAAACTCATCGTCGTTTTCGCACGCTCAATTACGCAGGCAAAGTTGATTACAACTTCACTCCCAGCCACACGCTGAACTTTTCGATCTTCGGCGATCCGACGGTGACGAACAAAGCGCCGTTCTCGACGCTCAACATTGACAACACGACCGCCAACAGCACACTGGAACTCGGTACGCGCAACACCTCTTTGCGTTACAACGGCTCGCTCAGTCCGACCTGGACGCTCAGCGCGTTTTTCAGTCACAGCCGGAACACATTCGACGAAACCGGCTTCGACAATTTCAACGTCATCACAGATCGCACCAATCCCGTGCGCGGCAATTTCCGGGCAATCGGTCTCGGCTTCTTTGAACCGACTGAAGGCAACACATACCGGACAGGTTTCGATACATCCAAGCAAGTGACATTGCTGGGCACGCACACATTCGGTCTGGGTTATCAGTTCCAGAAATCCTATTACAAAGGGCTGCGCGACCGCAGCGGTCCCAAATATCAAATTCCCGCAACCAACGCCGATGGCTCGGTTCAGACTCCGGCAATTTACGTCGGGCAGACTTTCAACGCGGATTTCAATCTTCGCGCGCAGGGAGCCGGATGCACTTTGTGCCCGATTCTGACTTTGCCCAACGGCACGGAAGTTCCTGTTTCGTTGCAGGTGCGACGGGCTGAATTCGGCAACACGAATTTCGACACCAACGGCAATTACCATGCTGCCTACATTCAGGACACCTGGCGCATCAACCGGTTTGTGACGGCATTGCTGGGTTTGCGTCAGGAACAGGAACGCATCAACGGTTCGCCGATCAATGGAGTGCGCGCCGGTTACAGCTTTACCGGGCAATGGGCGCCTCGATTGGGCGTGACGGTTGATCCGTTCGGCAAAGGCAACACTAAGGCCTATTACAATTTTGGCCGGTTCTTTGAATTCCTGCCGCTGGATGCAGCAGAACGCGCGTTGTCACAGGAACAGGATTATCTTGGCGTTCGGTTCGCGCCCCAATTCACCGTTGACGCGCAGGGCAAACGTCGCGTGGTGTTGAATCAGTTCGGAACCGTCAATCCTGTTATCAATTCTGCCAATAACCTGTGCGGAGCGGCTGGCGGGATTGCCTGCGGGGCAACTTTCTCCATCACCAATCCTTTCGGCATTGTCGCGCCGGGCACTAAGCTGGGCTTCACGGACGAGCATACTTTCGGCGTCGAGCAGCAATTGCCAGGAAGCATGGTTCTTTCGGTTCGGTACATTGATCGCCGATTGAAACGCATCATCGAAGACGCCGCATCGGTTTCGCCGGAAGCCGCTCTGGCCGGAGTCGGTCAGGTTTACTACATGGCAAACACCAGCAAGAAACTTGACGCCGCAACCAATCTGCAACCTTTCAAGTATGCGACGGGCGCGGCGGCTCCTGCCGGGTGTTTGAAAGATGCTCAGGGCAATCCGGTATATTTCACTAACGTGACGGACTTTACCGGCAAGGATTTAGGCAATGTTTGTTTCGGGCCGCGGGGCATTGACGCCAACGGCAACGCGATCAACACGCCTGACGGCGAATCGGACGGTTTCCCTGATCCGCAGCGTATTTACCGCGCGGTTGAAATCGAATTGAACAAACGCTTCACCAACGGCTGGCAATTGTTGTCGAACTGGCGCATAGCCAGTTTGCGCGGAAATTACGAAGGTCATCTGCGAAACGACAACAACCAGACCGATCCTGGAATCAGTTCGTTGTTCGATTTCACGGCGGGCGATTTCAATTTGCTTGGCGACCAGTTCGCGATTGGGCCGCTTAACACCGACCGCCGCCATGTCGTGAACGTTTATGGCAGTTACGCTTTCGGCAGACAGGTTTTTGGCAGAAGTCTGCAAGGGCTGAATCTGGGAGCGGGATTGCACATGGAATCAGGCGTTCCGGTCAGCGAGTATCTGGCTCAGCCGGTTTATCAAAACGCCGGCGAAATTCCGATCGGAGGCCGCGCCAGCCAGGGACGCACGCCGTTCAACGCCCGTTTGGATTTGCACGTTGATTATCCGTGGCAATTCACCGAGCGAGTGAAGCTGACCTTTATCAGCGACTTCTTCAACGTCACCAACACCCAGCGCGTACGGTTGCGCGATCAATTCCGCGAAGCGCAGGCCGGGCAATTAAACCCCGACTTCCTGCAACCGTTTGCGACCAACACGCAATTGCGGCTTGGTTATCACTCTCCGTTCAATATGCGGCTTGGAATCAGGCTGGAATTCTGATTTCGATCCGAAACTTTTCACTTGTTTAATGAGGGCGGCGGCAATGTCGCCCTCAACTTTTTTGGAGCTTAAACGACCTGTGATCTATGGACTGTACTTTCATATTTGGCATGCTATGATTCGGTCGGCTGCCAATTGGCTTGACCAATTGTGACCAGGACTGATCCAGTCATTCACCCAACCGGAGCCTCATCATCGCTTTCACACTTATTGCGATAAAACCCGTTTGGCGAAGGTTCGCAAGGAAGAGTAGGATATGACAGTCGTCAATGGTCGCAGTGGTCGTTTTCCAACCGGAAATGCCAGAGACGCAGGAGAAGCTGTCAAATATCATTACGGAGTTCATTAGCTAAAATGTCTGCAACGACAACCGAAGACTTGGCAATCGTCAAGCCGCCAATCAAAGAACTTGAAACCGTTACGATTCGCTTTGCCGGAGATTCTGGCGACGGTATGCAGGTGACTGGCGGCCAGTTCACTTCCACATCGGCAATTATCGGCAACGACATTTCGACTTTGCCGGATTTCCCAGCGGAAATTCGCGCTCCAGCCGGAAGTCTTCCGGGAGTTTCCGGGTATCAACTCAACTTCAGCAGTCGAGATATTCGCACGCCGGGCGACGAACCGAACGTTCTGGTGGCGATGAATCCGGCGGCATTGAAGACAAATTTGCCCGATCTGGAAGATGGTGGAATTCTCGTCGTCAACACCGATGAGTTCAACGACAACAATCTGAAGAAGGCCGGATACAAGGCCAACCCGATTGAGGACGGTTCTTTGTCGGCATACAGGCTGTTCAAAGTGCCGATTACTTCTCAGACTCTGAAGTCGCTGGAAGGTTCTGCGCTGCCGTTCAAACAGCAGGAGCGCTGCAAGAATTTCTATGCGCTGGGTTTGATGTACTGGCTTTATGACCGCCCGATGGAACCGACGCTGAAATGGATCAGCGACAAGTTCGGGGCGAGGCCGGAAGTTGCCGAAGCCAACGTTCTGGCGCTGAAGGCCGGATTCAATTACGCCGACACGATGGAACTGTTCACGACGCATTACCACGTCGGCAAAGCCAAGATCAAACCGGGCAAGTATCGCAACATCACCGGCAACGAAGCGACGGCAATTGGCTTCATCACCGCGGCCCAATTGACCGGACGTCCGCTGTTTTACGGCAGCTATCCGATCACGCCCGCTTCAGACATCCTGCACGAATTGTCGAAACACAAAAATTTCGGCGTCAAGACTTTTCAGGCTGAAGACGAAATTGCCGCCATCGGCGCTGCCATCGGAGCAGCCTTTGCCGGAAACATCGGTCTGACAGGAACAAGCGGACCCGGCGTGGCTTTGAAGTCCGAAGCCATCGGTCTGGCCGTGATGACCGAATTGCCGCTGGTGATCATTGACGTTCAACGCGGCGGCCCTTCGACCGGTTTGCCGACAAAGACCGAACAGGCTGATTTGCTCCAGGCGATGTTTGGCCGCAACAGCGAATGTCCGGTCGGCATTGTCGCTCCGTCAACGCCCGCCGATTGTTTCAAGATGGCGGTTGAGGCGATCAGGCTGGCGACTAAGTACATGGTTCCGGTCTTCTATCTGTCTGATGGATACATCGCCAACGGTTCCGAACCGTGGGAAATTCCGTCAATTGAAAGCTTGCCCGAAATGCAGGTGCAACTCCGAACTGAAACCGAGGGTTTTTTCCCATATTTGCGCGACGAAAAAACTCTGGCGCGTCCCTGGGCGGTTCCCGGAACTCCGGGACTTGAACACCGCATAGGCGGCATCGAAAAAGCCAACATCACAGGCAACGTCAATTACGATCCAGAAAATCACCAATTGATGGTCAATCTGCGCGCTGAAAAGATTCAGCGCATGCAGCAAGACATTCCAGACATTGAAATCTTCGGCAAGCCTGAAGGTAAAGTTCTGGTCTTGGGTTGGGGATCAACTTTCGGCGCAATCACAACTGCTGTCGAACAATTGCAGGAGCAGGGGCAGTCGGTGTCAAGCGCGCATCTGTGTTACCTGAATCCATTCCCGAAGAATCTGGGCGATGTGCTGAAAGGCTTCGAGACAGTGATCATACCCGAACTGAATATGGGACAACTGGCGATGCTCATCCGTTCGCAGTTCCTGATTGATGCTGTCAGCCTGCCAAAGGTCAAAGGCAAACCGTTCAAGGTTTCCGAAGTTGTCAACAAGGTCAAAGAGTATTTGTAAACAACGAGAAAAGAGTTTATGAGCGAAGCAAAACAAACAAATGGCACAAACGGAACTGCCGCGGCGGTCAAGCTGACGCGCAAGGATTTTCAGACCGATCAGGAAGTTCGGTGGTGTC
>CAYRQB010000215.1:0-10602 GCA_964426025.1 uncultured Heliomicrobium sp. | reverse complement strand
CTAATCACTACCTGTAAAGTCAATCACCGCTTTCGCCTATGATGCGATTGCCCTGAGTCTTTAGGTCGAATGTGTTGTTAAATTGCTTTGGAACGTTGCGAATTGAAGAGCCGTGAATGTAACCGAGAAGTTTGATTCGGGCAATGCAGTGGCCGTCGGGATGCCAAGCCAAATTGAAGCATCTGGAAATTGAGAACTCACGCCAAGCCGCGAGGACGCAAAGGAAATTTGGCATAAGTGAAATCTGCTTGTGATGGTTGGAATCCAATTTTTTTTCGTAGCTGCTCAGCCCGATTCATCGGGCTTTCCCGGTAGGGCAGTTAGGCCAGCCAGTTTACGGCTGGTAGGCAGGTGATAGCAGCTTCAGCGCGCTTCAGCGTGCTTGTCAAAAGGCTTTAGCCAGAATCGGCTAAAGCCTAACCGGCAAGCCCGTTGGAAACGGGCTAAGCAGTTGCTGCCAGCCGAACCAGCGATCAAATCGCTGGCCTATCAGCCCTTCGGGAAAGCCGCCTGGAAGGCGGCTAAGCAATCACTTTTTTCTTGGCGACTTTGCGGCTTCGCGTGAAACCATTGGCTTGATCGAAGTGTCATCCGAACAGGCTTCAGATAATTTCGGTGGATGGCGCTTATTGGCGAATCGCTGAAGGCGGTTCTTTGCCTTCACTGAATTCATCGTGAGCGGTTTCAATCGCCAGAGAAACAGAAATGGTTGTTATCGTCGCCATCAATACAATGAAAACCGCAATCGGCCATGAAGCTCCTGTTCGTCTCAATAATCCGGTGGCGATCAGCGGAGAAAGTCCTCCGGCAATGACCGAAGCCATTTGATAACCGAGCGAAGCTCCGCTGTATCGAACTCGCGTGCCGAAAAGTTCTGAAAAGAAACTCGCCTGTGGGCCGTACATTGACGCGTGGCCGATCATCAGCGCGCAAATAACCGCCAGCGTCATCAAAGCGGTTGCCGACGATTCAACCATCCAGAAAAACGGAAAAGCGAAAAGACCTGTGAAGATCGCTCCGAACAGATAAACCGGCCTGCGACCAAACCGGTCGGACAGCCAGCCGAAAACTGGAATGGCGAAGATTTCTCCGACGGCGGCAATCGCAATGGCGGTGAGAACTGTTGAACTGGAAAACCCAATGCGCGGCAACGTGGCGTAAGTCAGGATGAAAACCGTGTAAAGATAAAACGCTCCGTTTTCCACCATCCTTGCGCCCATTGCCAGCAGGACATTTTTGGGATGATGCCGGACTGCTTCAAGAATTGGCATTCGCGCTTCGCGACCACTCAATTTGATTTTGGCGAAGGCCGGCGGTTCGGGAATGGCCAGCCGAATATACAACCCGACTACGACCAGCAGAATGCTCAACAAAAACGCCAGTCGCCATCCCCACGAAAGCAAGGCTTGTTCAGGCATTTTCGAAATCAGTCCGAAGACGCCGGTCGAAAGCAGCAATCCGACGGGAACGCCGACTTGCGGCCAGCTTCCGTAAAAGCCTCGCTTGCCGACGGGTGAATGTTCGACGGCCATCAACACGGCTCCTCCCCATTCGCCGCCTACCGCGAACCCTTGAGCGATGCGCAAGACAACCAGCAGAATCGGCGCCCAAATGCCAATTTGGTTGTAGGTGGGAAGCAAACCGATCAGGCACGTGGCCACGCCCATAATCAGCAGCGTCAGGATCAGCATGGATTTGCGCCCGATGCGGTCGCCGAAATGCCCGCAGACGATGCCTCCGATCGGACGCGCGACAAAACCAACGGCGTAAGTTCCGAACGAAGCCAATGTCGCCGTCAGCGGATCGTAGTTGGGAAAAAACAGACGGCCAAAGATCAACGCGCTGGCCGTGCCGTAAAGAAAGAAGTCATACCATTCGATGGTCGTGCCGATGAAACTGGCAATCGCAACTTTATGGATTGACGCTGTGCCGGAAGCCTGTTTTTGCAAATCAAACACTCCCGTCGCTGACCCGAAACAGTCAGGGTTGTTTTACAAATGTTTCAGAAACCAGTCTGCCGCCGCGTTCGCAGCCGCATCGAAAGCTTTGCCGCCAGTGAGACCCCGAATCACGCCGTTGAGCTTGACGACATCGGTCGCGCCTTTCAAAAGCTTTGAAGCGGCGACGGCGTTTGTCTCGTTGTTGGTCAAATTGTCTTTGTCGGCGATGACGAAAAGCACAGCCGTTTGCTGTGGAATCTGTTCGACGTGCCAGAAAGGATGATAATCGGCCAGCGCCAGTCTGGTTTCCAAATCGCGCGGCGAGCGAAGGTTTCCGGCCAGCGGCAATTGACCGGTTCGCGCGCGATGTTGTTCGGCCAGCAACAATTCACCGGTTAAAGAGTTGGCCTTGCGTGGCGTGTCTTTGCCTTCGATGAACGGCGTCTGAGCCACTGCGGCTTTGATGCGAGCGTCTGTAGCGGCTACGGCAATCACGTGCCCTCCGGCCAAATCCGCGCCCCAAACGCCTACGCGCGCGCGATCAACGCCCGGTTCGCCCTGCAGATAAAACAGCGCATTGCGGATGTCCAAAATCTGAGCCTGCGGAATCAGCCGTTTGCGCTCGATGCGAATCCTGGCGGTCAACTGAGAAAACCGCAGCCGGTCATCGGTTCTGACCTGATCCACGGTTTGCAGAAATCCGCCGCTTCTGCCCCATCCGCGATAATCAATTGCCATCGCCGCCAAACCGCGCGAAGCGAATCGTTCGGCAAACTTTTCGATCTCCGCCGCAGTCTGTCCCCAACCCGGAGCAAGAACGACAGCGGGCGATTTGCCTTCTGTCGAAAATCCTTTCGGCAAATATAGTTTTCCGAAACAGCGTATACCCTCGCTGTAATAGTAAACATCTTTGGCCGTCACGCCGTCGGACAAAGAAACAGGTTGATGCGCGGTGACAGACGCGGGAGCTTTGAATGCTGCGAACTGTTTTTTTGATTGAAGGCCGGATCGTTCAGGCGTTTCTTTCTCTGTTCGTAGATACTTCAAAAACCAATCGGCGGCCAGATTGGAACTGACTTCAAAACCTGCGTACGAGTAAATCTGAAAGTGAGTCAGGTAAGGAACGACTATCACTTGAGAAGTTCCCTTGAACGCTTGTGATGCCGCCTGAACTCCGCGCGCCGGAATCAGTTCATCCTTTTCGGCTGGAATCCACAGAATTTTGGTTGATTCGGGAATCCGGTCGAGCAAAGCCGCCGGACGAAACTCGCGGTTTACCTGACTGCTCCAACGGTCAATCTTGCTGCGGAATGAAAAACCTCCGTCAACCTCGTCGCCCTGCCCTGTGCGAGCGCGTTTGATTCCGTCTTCCAGCAACGGCGGCGCAATCGGCGCTGGACCGCTGGCTCCAAGCCCACCCGCTCCGCCGACCTGCGCCACTACAGCTTTGACGCGCGCATCCTGTGCGGCAACCATCAGAACCACGCTTGCGCCATTGCTCGATCCCCAGATGCCTATCTGTGAAGCATCAATGCCGGGTTCACCCTGCAAGTAAGAAATAGCCGATCGAAAATCTTCGGCTTCACGGAAATTGTTCAGGTTGGTTCGTTTGATCTGGATGCGAGCATTCTTTTCCCAGACAGCGCGATCATCGGTCGTCGTGTCCGGTTCAAGCAACAACACGTCGCCGCCGCTGTAACCGTAGGTGCGGTAATCAATCGCCATTGCCACCAAACCGCGTTCGGCAAATCGCGCCGCGTATTTTTCGATTCCAACCGCCTGAGCGTTGATGCCGTGCCCGACCACAACCGCAGGCCATTTGCCGCGCGCATTGAAACTTTTAGGAAAGAAAATTCTGGCGTAACACGGAGTCCCGTCGCTGTAAAAAATCGTCTGTCGCGAAGTGACGCCTTCGGGCAAAGCGAATAACCAATCCTGCGGCTGAGTTCCACGCTCGCGTTTCTGTTCGGGGTCGTTCGCCTGCTTTTGCAACTCGGCTCGGTATTTTTCGATGATGTCGGTATTGACCTGAACCCATCCGGCATTGACGGAAAGATTCCAGACCAACGCCGTACCAATCAGAACGCAGGCAAGTTTCACACGCGCTGACATAGGCTAAGCTCCGGGAAAATTGTTTTATGGTAACTGCTCAGGCCTCTTCGCCGCGTAGCGGCGTTTGAATTTAGCCGCGGGTGAAACCCACTGAAAGCGAGCCAATTTCCCATCGTCGCGTCAGCGACGATTGAACTCAGCCGTCGCTAACGCGACGCTAGGGCTTTCTTGCTCTACCCGGCGTTGAAACGCCGGGCTAATATCAACCGTCGCTCCGCGACGAAGAACAGGCTGAGCAGTTACGTTTTATGTTTGATTGAACAAGAGTATCGCTTTGTCAGAACACAGCGATTGGATTGAGCGGCGAACCTGTTCCGCCAGTGACGGCAATCGGCGAAGCTGTCAACATAAAATCCCAGCGATTCAGTTTTGCGCAGGTTTCGCTGAGCGCTTCGAGGTCGCAGTTGTCCAGAATGTGAACGCCCATCGCCACCAGCGTCAATTGATGAATCGGATGCGTGACGCCTTCTATGCCCGAAGGCAAAAGGTCGCTGGCGGCGTCGCTGCCAAGTATGGCCACGTCGCGTTGTTTGATCCATTTGGCGCATGAAGCGTGAAGCCCCGCGGAATTGTTGCCGATGTCCCAGGGACCTTTGGCGGCGCGGCGCGCCCAACGTCCGGTGCGAATGAAAATGACATCGCCCGGCGCAATTTTCAGTTTCGCTTTCTTTTCCCACGCGTCCAGGTCTTCGGGATAAATGGCCGTGCCGGGTTCAAGGTATGCGACGCCTTTCAAACGCGGAACATCAATCAGAATTCCCCGCGTCACGATTCCCTGCTTCAGGTTCAGTATGCTGAGTTTGTTTGCGCCCTTTCGCGTGACTTCGGTTTGCGAAAAACCGTTGTACATTTTTCCCTGCCAGAACATATGACACAGCGCGTCCAGATGCGTGTGCTGATAACCGTGGAATAAAACTCCGATCGTGTCCACGCTCCACTGACCGCCATCTGTTTCGCCGGTCATCATCATCTGGTGAGTGTAGGGATTGCTGTTGTCTGGCGCGGATTCCACGTTGGTGTCGTGCGACAGCGAAACCGTCAAACCCGCCCTGACCAGCGCCGCCGCCTGTTTGCGTTTGGCCTGAGTGATCAGATTGATCGCGCCAAGCTCGTCCTGTTTGCCCCAACGTCCCCAGTTGGAAAGTTCCGTCATCCAACGGTCAATGTCGGCTTGGGTCAGTTGCGGGCGATTCGGTTTCTGCGATTGATTCGCCGTTGTTTTGGCGACGAAAAAACAACTGGCGACAATCAGGATAGCGATGAAGATGGAGGCAATGGTTTTCATAACTGGCTCAATGATGAATGTTGATTACGAAGGCCGTTCCTGGCGCTCTTTTTCGCGCACTTCGGCTTTGTTGCGAAGCGGGCGGCCTTTGTCAGGAGTCGGGTCTTTGACCAGACCGTAAGCGATGCGTCCTTCATGATCTTCCGGCAGGTATTCGGTGATCGGCAAACCTTCCTCGTTCACGAAAAGCAGACAGTGACAATATTTGTAAATCTGCATGTCGTCGCAGGCGCAAATCCAGGTTCGATGTTTTACCTCTTCCTGCTTGTCGGGATAAAAACGGCAGGGGCACAAAGGTTTGCCGAAATCGTCTCGATGTCTGGCCAACCCCAAAACAACCGCTTCGGTGATGTCCTTGTCGGGATGAGTCGTAGTGCCGGATTTTTCGCAGTATTTTTCGACCAGGTTGCGAATCCGCTGCATGCTTTCGTCGCTGGGCATTGATGGCATTTCTTGCTGTCCTCCTATCAGAATGATTAACGTGATTGATTTTATATGTGATTCAATTGTGCCACGTTAAAGCAATGGATAGTAGTCCGACGAAAAATGTCACCCTGATGTTTTTCCCACGAAGTCGTACGAAGTTTCGCGAAGAATTGCAATGCCTTTCTGCTTTCCTTCGTGTTTCTTCGTGTTTCTTCGTGGGCGGAAAATTCTTATCTTGATGTCTCTATCGTCCATTCTGACAGGTGAAAGCTTCGCGCTTAATCGTCTGCTCGAACCCAGCCGTAAGCCGCATTGCTGCGCTGGCCGCCGCTTTCCAGATAAGCGACCTTCATTTTTTCCAGCGCATCCGCCGGCAGAGCTTGACGTTTGGCTTTGACATCAATCTTGTAAAGCTTGGCGGCGTTCAGTCCGAAGATTTTCGCCTTGTCTTCGCGGGTGATTTTCTTGTAGCCGAACTTTTCGCACATTTCGTCCGAAATCTGGAATCGTTTGAAGGCGTCAATTCCCCATTGCGGCGATCCCCACCACAGGCAATCGGTTCCCCAGACGACGTGATCGGCGCCGTAATGTTTGATGTTCTTGCCCATTCCGTGCATGCAAAGTTCCGGATGAACAATCGCCAGCGTGTTGAAGAAACTGCCGACTTCGCAGTAGATGTTATTGATCTTCGGATTGCGCTTTTTGATGTCCATCAGGATTTTGTGCCATTCAAAATCGCCGGTCGTCGGATCGTAATTGTTATGCTCTTTATCCAACCAGACATCACCGCCGGTCATGCCTCGCTCGTTCTTTCCGTGCTTGATGGCGGAATGGTAAACGACGAAGTTGAAATCGGGATTGTTCAGCGCGGCTTTCTCCATGTCTTTCGGGTTGGCCAGATGGCCGAGCGTGCGCGATTGGTATGAATAACCTTTGTGAACGCTGATGAGTCTGATGCCGCGTTTGCGCGATTCTTCCATGAACCATTGCGCGTTTTCGTCGTCGCACTGGAATCCGTTGCCTGAACGTCCGGGATCGGTGTGGCAATACCATTTCCACGAACTGATCTTGTATTGATTGATCTCGCGTTCCATCTGTTCGATGGTCGCGGCCTTGTCAACTTTGTTGGCGACTTTATCCCAGTAATGATTCGGAGCCAGATTGCCCTGATTGAGCGCGCGCTGGGTTCCCCCGGCCAATTCGTTGATCTTCCGCGCGGCTTCGGCCATCAACCAGCTTGGCAAAATGCCGCGGCTTCTGGCGCTGCCTTCCAGAATCTTGCCGTCTTTGTCCTTGTTGATTTCCAGAGTCGGCACGCCGGAAATGACGACAATCGAAGTGTCGCTGTCCAAGAGCATTTCCTTGACGAAGGTTTTCAGGCTGTAGGACTCGGCGTCGTTTTTCAGATCGAATCCCATGTTTTTCATGAATTC
Source organism: uncultured Heliomicrobium sp. (assembly GCA_964426025.1). Classification (GTDB taxonomy): domain Bacteria; phylum Acidobacteriota; class Blastocatellia; order RBC074; family RBC074; genus RBC074. The sequence goes on along the minus strand of CAYRQB010000215.1, from coordinate 3,406 downwards.
GTTGTTGCGGAAACCCAGCGCCTGACCGTTGGTGAAATGCGCCTGTACATCAACGATGAAGTATTCGCTCTTTGGCCATTTTTCGTCGTAAGCCGCCGATTCCCATGTTTCGGCTTCGTCAACTTCCCAGTAATTTTTGCCGTAAGCCAGATTCGACGCCAGGAAGCAGGTTGCCAACCCCATCGAAGTGCGCATGAAATCGCGCCGCTGCATTCCCAGCTTTTTGGCCCGAACTTCGGACAATTCGCCGATCAGATGTTCGACCTGTTTTTGTTTTTGGGTTTGCGGGCGCGGCTCGAACTCTTCGTTCGAAACCACCTGAGTGGGCATTGGCGAATCAACGCCCTTCTTCAAATCTCTAAGCGCTTTGCGTATCCACATAGCTGGAGTCCTCCGGGATGTTTGAAGTTGTTAAACGAAATCAGATTCGGGCTTGGCTCGCCGTCCATTGCTTCAGGCGATCAAGGCTTGCCAAAAACGGCTTCAGACCGACAAACAACAATATTGTCGAAATGATGTGAGCGATTGTCGCGACAATCGCCAGCGAATATCTGACCGACTGATCATCGTGAAAAATGTAATCGGTGGTCATTGCCACGGCGGTCGGACCGATTCCAAGTCCTATCAAATTGATCACGAACAGATATATTGCCGAAGCCTGGGCGCGCATGGCGTTGGGCATGATCTGTTGAATGGCGGCGGGCGCCACTCCGAACGGCGCGCACGACAGAAAAGCCGCCGGAGCCAACAATGCCAAAGCGATGTAAGGATCAGACACAAGCGGGTAAAGAATGCCGAATGGAAACCACGCCGCCGACACGATCAATCCGGTTCGCATGGTGGCATCATGATAACCGCGATCTGAAAGCCAGTCGGCGAAACGTCCGCCCAGCGCCACTCCAAGCGTTCCGAAAATTCCTATCACCCATCCGTAAGCCTGCCCGGCCTGCGATTCCGTCCATCCGTGATTGCGGACAAAGAAAGTCGGAACCCAGGCGCTTGTCCCATACGAAGAAAACGACAGCAACGCGAATCCTACGTTGTGGCAGATGAACGTCCTGCGATTTTGCTTCAGATAATCAATCACCTCTGCAAACGGAACCTGAGCGGTGACGGATTTGCCAACGGCATTTTTGACCATCCGCACGCCTTTGCGTTCCGGTTCGCGAACCGTGTACATCAACAAAGCGAGCAATACGCCCGGCAAACCGACGATGAAAAAGACCACTTGCCACGGACGCGTCGCGCCGACAATCGGCAGGATCCACATTTCCTGAGTCGCCGCAAATCCCGCGACTTTGCCGCCGATGATGAACGCCAGCCCCGATCCCAGATAAATTCCCATCGAGTAAATGCCGAGAGCGGTGGCGCGACGTCTGGGCGGAAAGTAATCAGTGATCAGCGAATAAGCCGCCGGAGACAGCGCGGCTTCGCCAACGCCGACTCCCATTCTCAGCAAAAGCATCTGAAAGAAATTTTTCGCCATGCCGCAACCGGCTGTGAAAACGCTCCACAATGCAAAGCCCGCAGCGATGATCGTGCGGCGGCTTTTGGAATCGGCCATCCTGCCCAGCAACAGTCCGAAGAAAGTATAGAAAACAGCAAAGCTCAGCCCCATCAGCAGGCTCATTTGCGTATCGCTGATTCCAAGATCGCGCCGGATGGGGCGCACCAGCAAATTCAGAATCTGGCGGTCAATAAACGAAAAGACGTAAACGAAGGTGAGAACCGCGACGACGTACCAGGCATAAACGCTGGAAGGATATTGCTCGTCGCCGGCGTTGATGGAGGAAGAACTGCTGCCTTGCCCTTTTTCCATGACTTTCATGGTTTGCGAGGCTCCTTTTTCTTTTTGCAGACAGTTTCAGTAAGACGCCACTGGACAGAGCCGGGGCTTTGTCATAAGCCCCGGCTCTGTTGGAAGGAGACGTCGAATGAATATTCCAGTGGCAAGAATCATTGCCCCGTGGACGAGGCAGACGATGCAGTGGTTTTGGAAGGAGCGCTGCCGCGCGTGTACGTGTACCAACCAATCATCATTTCTTCCCAGGTTTGATCGCCCCAACGCACAGGTTTGGACGGATCCGGGTTGAACTTGTTTTTCGGCGAGTTGTCGAAATAGGCAACGCAATCCAGCCGAGTGCCTTTCGGCAATGCAATCGGTTCTTTCGGAATGTAGGTGTGCTGCCAGTTGAAATCATATTCCGGCACGTTCAGCAGAATTTCCGAACGTCCATCGGGATAAACGGCAGTGTAGGTGAATGATTTTCCACGAACGTGCATGTGCGGCATGAACGAAGTGATCAGAACATCTTCATCGAAAGTTTTCGACGCTTTGACTTCGTGATTGCCTTCGCCCGCCGGAATAACGAAGCGGGTGTTGATCGCATTGCCGGTTATCAATTCTTTCTTGCCCGGCGCTTTGGCGAAGACAAAACCGATCTTTGTCCGATCCTTCGTCACCTGTCCGTTGGTCGTGTAATGCATCTGGAAAACGATGTTGCTTCCCTTTTTGATCAGACGGGCCGAATCCGGGCTGTAAACGATGCCGGTTTTGTTCGGAGTGATACCGCCCAGATGCGAGCGGCCACGTCGCAATTCGCCCTCGCCGCCGGGGGCGGTGTCTTTGACGCTAGCTTCCTGCGCGTAAGCGATGACGTGATGCACAACGCTGCGATTGCCCGGACGAATCTCCATCGCGGAAATCCATTTGTCTTCGGTGAAGTTCGTCGGCATCGAGAAATAAAGATATGGAACTGTGCCGTCTGCCGGAACCGTGTATTCTTCCGCCATCTGAATCACCACGTCGGGTTCGCCAATTGTCCAACCTTCAGCAAATTTAGGCGCGGGCGGCAAATCCTTGTCATCGCCCTTTGGCGCCTCCGCATTGACCCATTGAACAATCGTATCAATCTCTTTTTTCGACAGGCGCGGATCGTTCGCCCAATGACCGTATTTAGGATCGGCGCTCCACGGAGGCATCGAACCTTCGAGCACTCGCTCGCGGATGGATTTGGCCCATGGGCGGACTTCCTTGTACGTCATCAATGACATCGGAGCGATTTCTCCGGGACGATGACATTCGGCGCAGTTCTTGAACAGAATCGGCGCAATATCTTTTGTGAATGTCACCTGCGAGGCGTTTGAGGTGGTGGCCACAGTCGCAAACATCATCAGAGCGAGCAAACCAGCCATCAAAATTACGGCTCGACCGTTTCGACGGAAGTTGTTTTTCATCTTTGTCTCCTTGTAGCTATGGTGTGTTCTTTCAGAGTCTTTACCGTATTATGACGATCTGCATCCTATCTTGCCTACCGCTCGGTAGGCAAATAAATATACGAGTCTGATGAAATTTATAAAGGCCGATTCGGTTCATCGGCGATTGAGTCTTGCCTGCGGTTTTAGC
>CAYRQB010000214.1:9378-10756 GCA_964426025.1 uncultured Heliomicrobium sp. | reverse complement strand
GGCCGTAAACGACCTGCCTAAATTCAAAAGCCGCTACGCGGCTGAGCAGTTACGAGGATTGTTGAAATTCCATGCTCACTCATCTGCAATACGGCAAAGACGGACTGCAAGTAGAAATTCCATCGGACAACGTCACAGTTCTGGCTCCGCGATTCATTCCGGGTTTGGACGATGAAGCCGCGGGCTTTGTCGAAGCCGTACGCCGTCCGATCAATTCAAAACCATTGAAGGATTTGATCGGCGCAAACGACAAAGTCGCGGTTGTCATTCCGGACATTACCCGTCCGTTGCCGTCGGATCGTTTGCTCGGCTGGCTGTTCGCCGAACTCGATCACGTTCCGGCGGAAAACTTCGTCATCATCAACGGAACCGGTTCGCATCGCGTCAACACTCCGGCTGAGCTTGAACAAATGGTCGGCAAAGACGTTGCCGCGCAGTATCGAATCGTCAATCACAACTCGCACGACGCGACGACGATGAAGCTGGCCGGGAAAACACCTGATGGCCGCGAAGTTTTCTACAACCGCGAATACGTCGAAGCTGATAAACGCATTGTCATGGGTTTCATCGAGCCGCACTTTATGGCCGGTTTTTCCGGCGGTTACAAAGGCATCTTCCCTGCCGTCGCCGACATTGATTCGATCATGCATTACCACCGAGCCGAAGTTATCGGTTCGCCGATGAGCACCTGGGGAGTGTTGGAAGGCAATCCGACGCAAAGCCAGATTCGCGCGAACGGCTCGCTGCTGCCGGTGGATTTCTGCATCAACGTCACCCTGAATCGAAAGCGCGAAATCACTGCGTTCTTCTGCGGCGAAGTGATGGCCGCGCATTTGAAAGGTTGCGAGCATTCAAAATCAACAGTGATGGTCGCCTGTCCCGAAAGCTTTCCGATTGTCGTGACGACCAACAGCGGTTATCCGCTGGATCAGAATTTGTATCAGGCCGTCAAAGGCATGTCCGCCGCCGCTCAAATTGTCGGGCAGGACGGTCTGATTGTCGCGGCATCGAAATGCAACGACGGATTTCCCGCGCACGGCAATTTCAAAACCCTGTTGTTCGATCACGATTCGCCGCAGGCGATTCTGGACACGATACTGGCTCCGGGCTTTTCCATGTACGATCAATGGGAGGCTCAATTGCTGGCGATGATTCGGCTAAAAGCTCGCGTCGCTTTGCACAGCGACATTACGGCTGACGAAGTTCGCCGCGCACATCTGGAACCGACAACCGACATCGCGGCGACGATTGCCGAAATGCAGACAAAGATGCCGCGGCAACGTCGTGCCGCAAGCACGGCGCGCTGCTGGGATGTCGCCGGTGAGCCGGAGCACGCCGCCAACGCCTACCTAGCCGCACTGGCCGAACAGCCGCACGA
>CAYRQB010000214.1:0-9368 GCA_964426025.1 uncultured Heliomicrobium sp. | reverse complement strand
GGACGCGCCGATTGCGGTTTTGCCAGAAGGCCCGATGACCATTCCTTATCTGGCGCAAACTGCCCAGGTAAGGACGTAAGAACAAAGCTCAAATCCATTCCACCGCAGAGGCGCAGAGAACACTGAGGCAGCGCAGAGTTTTTCGCCTCTACGGTCAATTCACAATTCTGAACAATGAATCAACAAACCAACGACGTCGCATCAACCGAAGAAATTCGCACACACTTCCCTGCTCTACAACGCAAACACAACGGCCATCCGGTCGCTTACTTCGACGGACCCGGAGGAACTCAGGTTCCGCGCGAAGTCGCCGCAGCAATCAGTGATTATCTGTTTCATCACAACGCCAACACGCACTGGGCTTATCCGACCAGCGCCGAAACTGACGCTTTGTTGATGGAATCGCGACAGACTTTCGCCGACTTTTTCAACTGCAATGCGGACGAAGTTTCCTTCGGCGCGAACATGACTACGATAACTTTTCACGTCGGACGGGCTTTGGGCAGAGGCTGGAATCCCGGCGATGAAATCGTCGTCACCGAACTGGATCATCACGCCAACGCAGACACCTGGCGCGAACTGGCCAAAGATCGCGGTTTGACCGTTCGCACAGTGCGAATGCTGACGGAAACTGGCCAACTGGATTGGGACGATCTGGAATCAGCGATCAACCGTAACACCAAATTGCTGGCCATCGGCGCTGCTTCAAACGCGCTGGGCACGATCAACGACGTTCAGCGAGCCGCGCGATTGGCTCACGATGCCGGAGCGTTGGTTTACGTTGACGCGGTTCATTACGCTTCTCACGAATTGCCAGACGTCCGCGAATTGGAATGCGATTTTCTGGCTTGCTCGGCTTACAAATTTTACGGCCCGCACATCGGAGTGTTTTACGGTAACCACGATTTGCTGGAATCGCTGGACGCGCCTCGACTTCAACCCGCCGCCAGCGAAGCCCCCGAACATCTGGAAACCGGCACGCAAAATCATGAAGGCATCATCGGCGCAGCCGCGGCAGTCAACTTCCTGGCCTCTTTGTCCAAAGTCGGCGCCGAAGGAGCGACCAGGCGCGAACGTCTGCAAAACACTTTCTCCGCTTTGCATGATCGTGGATTGGAACAGGCCAGACAGCTTTGGGAAGGTTTGCGCGCGATTGAAGGCGTGACGGTCTACGGCCCAGCCCCGAATCAACCTCGCACTTCGACAATATCATTCACCGTCAAAGACATTCCGTCCGAAGAAGTCACTAAACATCTGGTCAATCGCGGCGTCTTCACTTCGCACGGAGACTTTTATGCGCAAACGGTCGTCGAACGGCTTGGCAAAACCGAACAAGGCCTGGTTCGCGCTGGCTGCGCCTGTTACACGACCGACGAAGAAGTCGCCAGATTGATTGACGGCGTGCGCGAAATGGTTTGATGTTTGATTCTTGTGTTGCTCATTCAGCGATGATCAGCACGGGCGTCGCTGAACCTCCGCCCGCAGTTACGTTCAGTAAAGCCGATGACGACAGGCGAACGCCTGCGCCTTCGACCTCTTCGCCGTTCCAGGTATAAGGGTCGAAATCAACATAGCGTTCTTCGTACATCACTTCTCCGCTGGCAAATGTGGGGAAAGTTTCCTGCAAGACTTCGACGCGTTCCTGTATGACGAACGATGCGCCCAGAGCGTCATCAATTGCCTGCCGCCATTTTTCTTCGTCACATTCCCAACCAAGAACCACTCCGCGTCCGCCGTAATCGCTGTTCGGTTTCAGCGCCAGTTGTTCGCGATGAGTGACGGCGAATTCCAGCAAATCAACTTTGCGCCCGCGATGAGTCGTGAAGCCTTCGGCCAGCTTTCGCGTCCAGGGAATGTGCCGACGCAGAGCGGAGATTTCTTCAGAGTTGAACAGATGTTCGTTGGCCGGATCGTCCAATTGAGCGAAGGCGATTTTCTTGCTCAGCATCTGGACGCGAAAAGAATTGGCTACGCAAACGGCTCGGTCGCGGACTGCGCGAAACAGCGGATGATTCGATCCGCAACGTTCCAGCAACTCTCCCACAACAACACGTTTGTAAACCAGATTGATGCGGAAATCGCCCGCCCGCAGCCATCCGCCGCGATATTCCAATTCGCGCGGATCAACGATGACGGTCGGATAACCCTGCAATTCGAAATGCCTGCGGCAAATTTCAAATTCCGTCCGCGTGCGAACTTCGTTCCAATCAACGATGGCTATGCGCGGGTGATCGTGCCATCCCCATTCGCGATAACAATCCAGCAGTGCGTTCAGGATGCGCTGGCGAATGCCGATTCGACGAATGGGAAATCGCTTGGCGAATTCGCGGACGACTTCCATATCCATGAAAATTTCGCTCAGCACGTCTCCGTACAACAGTCCGCCTGGACTGTCGGCGTTGTATTCGACAAAGTTGAAATCCCCGCCGGAATTCAAAAACGCATCCAATCGCCCGCTGGCGTCCGGAGCGCTGAAGCCGGGTTCGATGGTTATGATTTCCTCTTCGGCTGAGGTCATATCCAGTTCGGCGCGTAGTTTTGTGTCGGCCAGCAATGCGCGATTGAGTTTTCCAATCGCAGACAGTACCAGCGCCGATTCCCGTTTGACGTAATCGTACAGCTTTTCTGTCATCAGCATCGGACGCAACACAGTGCAGATGGGGCGTGTGCCGAAGGTCAGATTGTGATTCGCCGTGCCAGCGAGCAATTTGTCTATTGCATCGTCCAACCGCGAGCCGAAAAGCAGTGTGTGATAGTGTTCAATTGCGTCTGAAGTCATGGCTTGAAATCTTGTTGTTCCTCTTCCTGCTCGTCCAGCTTTTCTCCCTGACCGCCTCCGCCTCCGGGCAATTGGCCTTGTTCGGCGTCAATGCGATATTCGATGGCACGCTCTGCGCTGCGGCGAAAGATCGTTTGGTCAATTGCCATCATCCCAGCGCCCAGCAATCCGCCGTCGCGGTCGCGTGATTCTTCGTATTCTTCGTCGGTCATTTCCGCTCGCCGCCGGTCAACGCTGGCCAGCCAATGTTGCAATCCCAGCAATGCTCCACCGGCAATCAACAATCCGATGACCGTCACAATTACATCACTCATATGCTCCTCCGTCTAAATGGGAGCGCGAGCATCTCTGCTCGCATGGTGTCGCGGGCATCTTGCCCGACTTTATAACTTCCTGCCGCTTTCATTGCCGATTCGTGCGTCTGTTGAATGCTCAACTTTCATCGAACCGTATCTTGGCTCAAATCAAAGCCTGCCGTATATTACACCGGCTTCATGAACGTGGGACAGCTTTGCAGTCCATTTCACGTTTCTCAATGAAGTAATTTCATCTCAAAGCAAAGGATAGCGCAGTGAGCATTCGCAACGCAGTCATACCCGTCGCCGGATTGGGCACACGCCTGTTACCGGCCACGAAATCGCAACCGAAGGAAATGCTGGCGGTCGGAAAAAAACCGATCGTTCAATACATCATCGAAGAATTGCATCTGTGCGGCATTGAGCGCGCATTGTTCGTCACCGGTCGCGGCAAATCTTCGATCGAAGACCATTTCGACGAAGACCCCGATTTGATACGCACGCTTCGCGAATCAGGCAAGGAAGATTTGCTTGAAGAGTTGGAGTACGAAAGATTGGGCGTACATTTTCTTTACACGCGCCAACGGCGGCAGCGCGGACTTGGCGACGCGGTTCTGTGCGCCGAACATTTCACCGAAAACGAACCTTTCGTCGTCGCGCTGGGCGATTCGATCATCGGTCGTCACAAACCTTCGTTGATAGTCAGCCGTTTGATCGAAGCTTTTGAAAATCATAACGCCGCCTGCGCCATCGCCGTCGAAACCGTTCCGGCGGATCAAGTTTCGATGTACGGCATAGTCAAACCGGCATCAAATGAAAACGACAGCGAAGACGACGGAGTTTTCGACATTACTGACTTGATCGAAAAACCCAGTCAGCAAGAAGCCCCCAGCAATCTGGCCATCGCCGGTCGTTACGTTTTCGCGCCCGCACTGTTTGACGCCATCAAACGAACCGGCTTCGATCATCGCGGCGAAATCCAACTGACCAACGCCATCAGATTAATGCTGCAAAAAGGCATGAAGATCGTCGGAGTCAAATTGCCCGATGACGAAAAGCGTTACGACATCGGCAATTTTGAAAGCTACTTTGAAACCTTCGTCGAATTCGCTTTGACCGATCCGGTTTACGGCGAAAAGCTGCGCCAGCACGTCAAGGAGTTGTTAGGTGAGAATTTTTAAGACGCAAGCATTCGCCCGCGCCGGTTTGATCGGCAATCCTTCCGACGGTTATCACGGCAAGACGATCAGTTTGATCGTCAAAAACTTTTCCGCCAACGTGGTCATTTACGAATGGCCGCAGTTGGAAATCATTCCGACGCGACAGGATCATTGCCGATTCGACACCATGGAAGAGTTTCTGCACGACACCCGACTGAACGGTTATTACGGCGGGTTGCGGCTGATCAAAGCTTCGATCAAACGCTTCGCCGAATATTGCCACCGACACAACATCGCCTTGCCCGAAGAAAATTTTTCCCTGCGTTACGAATCGAACATCCCGCGCCAGGTCGGATTGGCCGGTTCCAGCGCAATCGTCACTGCCACGATGCGCGCACTCTGCCGGTTTTACGAAGTTGAAATCCCGAAAGAGATTTTGCCGGGTTTGATACTGTCGGTTGAACGCGACGAATTGGGCATCGGCGCTGGCCTGCAGGATCGCGTGGCTCAGGTTTACGAAGGCTTGACTTACATGGATTTCAACCGCGAATTTATGGATGCGAACCGTCACGGCATTTACGAACCGATGGATATTGGATTGCTGCCGCCGGTTTACATCGCTTATCAAACCGAACTGGCCGAATCTTCCGAAGTTTTCCACAATGACATTCGCAAACGTTACGACAGCGGCGAACGCCAGGTGATTGACGCCATCACATTGATTGCCGATCTGGCCGGTCAAGCGCGCGAATGCCTGATCAATCGAGATTACGAGGAGCTGGCTCGATTGATGAACATGAACTTCGACACGCGACGGACGATTTACAACCTGAACCCGAAGCACATTCGGATGGTGGAACTGGCGCGCGAAATCGGAGCTTCGGCTAAATTCGCCGGATCAGGCGGATCGGTCATCGGCACTTACAAAGACGAAGCGATGTTCCAGCGATTGAAGCGAGCTTTCGAAGCCGAACACTGCGCCGTCATCAAACCGATTATTCAATAAAACCGGGATCGCTCGCGTCCGCGCGGGCTTGCATTTCGGCAGACCTTGCTCGTCTGGCGGGCGGGCGCACTAACAGGAGAAAAAACAGAATGCGTTATTGGCTGATGAAATCCGAACCAACCTGTTTTTCGATTGACGATCTGGCGAAAGCGCCGAAGAAAATCACCAGTTGGGACGGCGTCAGAAACTATCAGGCGCGGAATTTCATGAAGGAAATGGAAAAGGGCGATCTGGTTTTGTTTTATCACAGCAGCACCGAACCGCCACATATTGCAGGCATTGCCGAAGTCGTCAAAAAAGCTTATCCGGATCACACCGCGCTCGATCCCAAAGACGATCATTACGATCCGAAAGCCACTCCGGAAAAACCAATCTGGGAAATGGTGGACATTCGTTTTGTCAGTAAGTTCGACGTGCCGTTGACGCTGGATGACCTGCGCCCGGTGGCGGCGCTGGAAAAGATGGAACTGTTGCGAAGAGGCTCTCGTTTGTCGGTTCAGCCCGTCACCGCCGCTGAATGGAAAGCGGTAGAAAAGCTGGCCGACAAGAAAGCAAAAGCAAAATAGCTGCGTTTAGCCACGTAGTGACTTTTGAATTTAGGCAGGTCGTTTACGGCCTGTACAGATTGAAATGGAGGCCACATCGCATAACCGGGTTCAAGCGTCGCTACGCGACGCGGGGATTTACGTTCCACAACACAGGCCGTAAACGACCTGCCTAAAGTCAGCCGTGCCTCCGGCACGAAAACTTCAAGGATCAAACAATGCCCAAAGTAATCAAATTCTCGCCGCAGATGTTCACCTTCCTGGAAGAACTGAAAGCCAACAACAACAAGGAATGGTTTGAAGCTAATCGTCATCGTTACCTGGAATTCGTGCGCGAACCGATGCTGGCTTTCATCACGGCTTTTCGTCCGCGTCTGGCGGCAATCAGTCCTTTCCTGACAGCCGACCCGAAACCGAATGGCGGTTCGATGCTGCGATAGCACCGTGATCTGCGATTTTCAAAATCGAAAGAACCATACAAGACAATGGCTGCGGCTTACTTCTGGCATCAATCCGGCAAAGAAAGCCGTCCGGGAATTTACCTGCACCTCGATCCCGACCATTGTTTTCTGGGCGTAGGGCTTTGGCGACCGGCGACTCCAATGCGACGAGACGTGACAGACGCAATAGCAAAGAACTCCGACGCCTGGAAAGCAGCCGTCACCAACCGCCAGTTCAAAGCCAGGTTCAAATTCGGCGGCGAATCGCTGGCCAAACTTCCGAAGCACTACTCGCCCGATCATCCTTTTGCCGAAGACCTGCGCCGCAAGGATTTCGTTGTCACCGCCGAATTCACTCGCCAGCAAGCCTGCGCCAAAGATTTCCTCAACCGAGTCGAAAAGCTCTGCCAGACCAGCAAATCGTTTATGGAGTTTTTGACGAAAGCGGCTGGGTTGAAGTGGTGATTGAATGAAAGGGCTGAAAACCACTGCGCCGGATCACAACAAACTTTTTGGCTTGCTGCGATCCGGCGCTGACAATGTTTCAGAGCGGTTGTTGACGGCCTTTACGAATCCGCCAAAACTCTAAGCGTAATTTCGAGCTTTATTCTTCCAGAATGTTCGCGTCATCCGCGCCTAAACCCGGAATCGAACGCAGATAATCCAGAGCGTCTCCGACCGTTTTCAGGCTTTCAGTGTCAGGCAACGGAGCGCCTCGCTTCTTGCGCGCCTGCGCTTCGGCCTGCACCTGCGGCAATTGAGTCGTCGCATCCAGAATCTGCCGTTCAAATTTGGTCAGTGGAACCTGTGAAAAGTCACGCGCCCAGAATTCATTGGGAACCACGGGCTTTGGAATCACAGGCCAATCCGCACGCGGGCGTGGTGTGGCTGACGTAAAAACTTCGGTGAATAAAGGCGAATCTGCCACACGATCGGTCAAAGGTGGAAATTTGCCGGGGAGCATCTTGTTCCACTTTGTGCTGACCGTATTGAGAAACGATCCGTGATGCATCGGAGTATTGACCACTGTGTTTTTGGCAATGTGCGATGAAATCATGATGGTCGGCACGCGAACTCCAAGACGATCAAAGTTGAAGTCGTCTTCCTTCGTATAACCTTTCAGATCGGGCGGCGTCACCTTTGACGGAGGCGGCACGTGATCGTAACAACCTCCGTGTTCGTCGAATGTGATGATGAGCAGAGTTCTGTCGTATTTCGGCGACGTCCTGATCCATTCATATACGTTCCAAAGCAGCAACTCGCCGAGCAGCACGGATGGCCCCAGCGGATCAACATCCGTGATTCCGGCGTGATGGCTGGATGGATGGTAATCGTTATGCTGCGGCGTCATGAACTTCGGTTCCACAAAGGAATAAGCCGGCAACTTGCCTTTCTGGCAAGCATCTTTGAAATCGCCCAGATTCAGAAAGTGGTTGGCGAAAATGGAGTGATAAGGCGCAAGCGCCAGGGTGTGAATCAGGCTGGTCATCGAGACAAAAGGATTGTTGGAATAAACATTCCAGTCCAATGGAGACGACGATCCACTGCGATGAATCTGATTGAAAATTGTGTCTCCGTTACTGTCTTCCAACCAGGTCGCGCTTGGCCCGTTGATCACTCGTCCCCAGGAAGTCCCTGCGTTCCAGAAAGCACGATTGCACCAGGTCTGGCTGGGAACGGCGCAAAACCAATGATCGAAAACTCCGAACTGTTCCGCCAACGTCGTGATGACAGGCACTTGAGCCGGCGTGTAACACTGCATGATCTGCCTGTACTGATCGTAGGTCGGATTGGGAATGTTCGGGAAATTCTCGGAAGCTTTGTAATTCTCTATGTAATCAGAAACGAAACCCTGCATATTCGGCTCCGGCGAACCCGGAGGCAGATTGTATGGCGGCTTTTCTCCGCCATTGATGTAGTTGAATAACTGAGTGTTGACGTGTTCGTAAGTTTCTCCCGGATCGGGATAAGGCTGGTAACATTTATAAAGATTGTTCGGATCAGGCCCAGGAACTTCGACAGGCGAAACCGGAATCGGGTCTTTGCCCGGAGGAGGCGGATTCTGCCTGCCCTGAGGAAACGGATTCGACAACGGTTTTCCCAGACGTTGCTCGGCGGTGTGAATGCCTTCGAAGCTTTTGCCCAATGGAGCATTGGCAGGAACTCCGTTGGGGTACATATATCCAAGCAGGTTATCGAACGAACGATTTTCCAGCATCAGCACCACGACATGGTCGAAGGTTCCTAACCGACTTTCGATTACATCATCGCTGTAAAGCACGCCGCTGTATTGACGAATCCCACCTTCGGAGGAAGAGGACATGCTGACACGAATATCAATCTGCGTCGGATTATGGCCCGGCCCCGTCATAATTCCGGAAGCCGCAATCCAGTTTGGAGCGCCGTCCAATCGAGTGAAGATTGCAGTTTGCGGTCCCGTACTTCCCGCAAGAGCAAACGCAGAGTAGTTTCTTCCGGGCAGCGAACCCGAAGCATCCCAAGCTCCCTCAACGGAGTAGCTTTTTCCTTCGAAGGTAATAGTTCCATTCATTGGGCCGTCGTCTGACACGTCGAGATTCAATGCCAGAGTTTGGTCCAGACTTGTAAGCTTCCATAATGACATCTTTAACTTTCCTTTCTTGCAGCAGCGTGCTGCTTTCCAAAATTACACCGCCAAGCCAACCGCTCAACGGAATTCGGTTCAGCTTCATTGCATCCTTGCTCATGTTGGCGATTTCATTCAATCAAGCCGGAAGCAAAATTCCACTGTAATGACTGAGCTTCCCGCTGGGCGAGGAAGACACCTCCACTTGAATTTCAATCTGCGTCGGCCTATTGCCCGGACCTGTCATAATTCCTGCCGCTGAAATCCAATCAGGTGCGACAGCCTGATTGCTTCCGTAAAGAGCAAATGCGGAAAAGTTTCTTCCGGCCACAGAACCCGAAGCGACCCATCCTCCCTTAACCGGAAAACTCACTCCTTGATAAGTAAGAGTTCCCGTCATTGGGCCACTGTCTGACGCGTCAATTGACATCGCCAGGGTTTTGTCCGAGCTTGCAAGCTTCCATGTTGACATCTTTAAGTCTCCTTTTTTGTGGCAATGAGTAAGCTACCTGGATCATTCAGGACTAAGTGCGTGTT
>CAYRQB010000213.1:5042-10823 GCA_964426025.1 uncultured Heliomicrobium sp. | reverse complement strand
TTCAGAGCTTTCGGCAGATATGATGCTGAAGCTATTGAACGCTAATCCACTTTTCACATTCAAAATATTGACCCAATAAAAGGAGATTCAACGATGGGAAAAATGCGTCTGCTCTTTCTGGGAATTGCCGTTGGTTTGATAGCGGCATATGCCATCAACGCTTCTATCGCTTACACCCAACGACCATCCAAACGCATCATCAATCTGCCAACGAAAAACGCTCAACTTCCGTTCAGCGACGGAGTGATGGTCGGCAACACGCTTTATCTGGCCGGGCGTTTGGGAACCGATCCGAAGACGAATCAAATCCCCAACGACATTGATCAGGAAATCAAATTTCTGCTGGACGGTTTCAAGGCCGTGCTGACCGAAGCGGGAATGACGATGGATGATCTGGTGACGGTGACGGTTTATTGTCCTGACCTGACTCTGTACGACAAATTCAACGCGGGTTACAGGACTTATTACAAGAAAGACTTTCCCGCACGCGCTTTCATCGGTTCAGGACCGTTGCTGCGCGGAGCGCATTTCGAGATTCAGGGAATTGCTGCAAAATGATTGCAGGGATAAAACATAGATGTCCTGTTGAGGCATATGCGCAGGATTCGCCGAAGGACAAAATTATTTTGTGTTGGTATAAACGCTTTCGATTCAACCCGCCAACAAAATACTGGTAGCTAAACGGACTGCCGACAGTCCGTTTTTTATTTGTGCGTGAGGGGATTTTCTCGCCGTTTACGGTCTAACAATTGGAGCTAATTTTCTGAAACTTACCTCGGCGGGCACTGGCCCCCAGCAAAAAGATTGTCATTTCCCACACTCGGTCAACCCTTCTAGGAGGAAGATTATGAGACCTGCATACAATCGTATTCGCACGTTCATTATTCCGGGCATCATGGCTATGATCGTCGGAGCCGTATTGCTTCAAACTTACAAAGCATCAACCGCCGGCGGCAGCATGTTTACGCCAATGATTTCCGCCAGCAAGACGGTGGATCAGGCGACTGCCCTTCCCGGTAACACGTTGATGTACAACGTCAACATCACCAACAGCGGCACGACGGCGACAACCGGAGTGCAGTTCATAGACACGATTGACGCCAACACGACGTTGGTTCCCGGCTCAGTCAACACGTCGCCGCTGGCCATAAACGACTCTTACATTTCGCTCGGCAACGTCGGAATCAGCGTTCCGGTCGGCAACGGTCTGCTGGCCAATGACTTCGATCCTGATGGGACATTGCCAACGATAATGACCGCGCCTGCGACATCGTCACAGGGCGGGAATGTCAGCGTCATGCCTTCGGGCGCATTTACCTACAACCCGGCTCCGGGCTTTGAAGGCGTTGACAGTTTCAATTACGTAATCACAGACGGCCTGAAAACCGATACCGGCACGGTGACGATCACCGTCAGCGGGATGATCTGGTTCGTTGATAACAATCAGGTGACGAACGGCGATGGCAGGCTGTTAAACCCCTTCAACAGCGTGGCCAACTTCAATTCCGGAGCGGCTGACGATCCGGGCGACAACATCTTCCTTTACGAAAGCGGAACGAGTTATTCGGGCGGTATAGTTCTGCTCAACACTCAGAAACTGATCGGGCAGGACGCCTCAGTCGGATTGGCGGCAGTCGCGGGTTTGACCCCGCCGATTTTCAGCAATTCCCTTCCGGCAACCAACAGCGCCAATGGAACGATTGTCACTTTGACCAATGCCGGAGGGAACGCGGTCACGACCGCCAGCAACAATCGCATTCAGGGATTGACCATCGGCACAAGCAGCGTTGGCATATCCGCGAACGCTTTCGGCACGCTGACCATTCGCGATCTGGCGATCAACGGTTCGGCGCAAGCGGTCAATTTCAACAACGGCACACTCGATTCAATCATCGGCGCGGTGACCGTCAGCAACCGTACAACAACCGGATTGTTGATGAACAGCGTCGCGGGCACGGCTCAGTTCGGCGCAACGAATATTCCCAATCCGCTGAACGCTGGCGGTTACGGCATACGCGTTGAAGGTTCCAGCGCCGCAGTCACTTTCGCCAGCGCCACAATCAGCGCCACCAATCAGACCGTTGCCACATCCGATCCGGGCGCCGACGGCATTCCCGACAGCGACGGAGACGGCGATGCAATTTTCCTGAAGAACACCACCGGCAGCTTCACGCTCAACGGCGGAACGCTCTCGAATCTGGAAACTGACGGCATTGATTGCCGCAGTTGCCGCAACCTGACGGTTTCGGGCGTCACCATCAATCAGATTGGCGTGAATTCCGCCAACGTCGCGACGGTGGACGATGCGGGCATTTTCGTTATCAACATCAGCGGGACGAATCTGGTGCAGAATTCAACCATCTCGCGTTTTGAAGGCCAGGCGGTGAACGGAGCCGAGCGCGGCATTCACATACTGCAAACCAGCGGCAATAACTTCACCGAGTTTCGAGTCAACAACACGGATTTCTTCAACACGCTGGCCGCAGGCGCGGCGCGCGGCGATGACGGCATTTCTTACCGCAGCGAAGGCGCAGTCAGCGGCAAGCTGGTCGTCGAAAACGGCTGTACCTTCCAGAACATCAGCGGACTTGGCATCGAAGCCGACGCTGGCGCGACATCCGGTTCATCCGGAACTTTCGAGCTTGATATTCTGGACAGTTCTTTCAGCGGACAATTTTCAACCGGTTCTCTGGTGCAAGGCGGCGTCGAAGTTCAGTCGCAAGGCAATATGAACATTGACGTGGAAATTCGCCGCTCTACTTTCACAGGTCTGAGTCCGGCCAATGCCAATGCCGGTGTGATTCATTTCGCGCCTCAAAATAACAACGGCAGCTTCACCGGAGTAGTTGACACCTGCACAATTCTGGGCACGGTTGTCAGCCCCGGAACCGGACGCACTGGTCGCGGAGCAATCAATTTGCGCACGGGCGATTTGGCAGGCGAACAACTGAAAAACCTTAGCCTGACAATCAACAACTGCGACATCAACGACATCGGCGATGACGCGATTTTTATGGATATTCGCGGCGAGTCTTTGACCGGCGCAGGAGCCACGGCGGGCAATATCAGAATCACCAACAACCGCATGGGCACAGTAACGCCAGTCGGCCAGGATGGCTTCGAAGGCGTCACAATTCGAGTCCGCAACAACCTGACTGCGGCGCTCAAAACCGTCAATCTGTTGATGGATAACAACCAGATCAGAAATGCCGACAACAGCGCTGGCGACGAAACTGTTGACATTGATGCTGAAGTTGGCACGACCATCAATGCGACGGTTACCGGCAACACCTTCACCAGCAACGGCAGCGCCCAGGACGAGTTTCGAGCGTCTACAGAAGTAGCTGGCACATCTATTTGTTTGGATTTAAGAAACAACGTCGCGACTCAGGGCGGCGGCCCAGCCGGCAACGGTTCGATGACTGCTGAAAACATTGCGGGAACCTTTACATTGCAACAAAGCGGCAACAATCCGGCGGCGACGACCATCGGCGTGATTGGCGTGAATTCCGGTTGCACGTTACCGTCGTTGATGGCTCCGGTCGAAGCCGGTGAAGCAGGCCAACAATCGGACAATGCAGTTCGACGAACTACCGAAGGCGGAACTTCGTCAAATCTTTTCGCTCGCGCACGGCAATGGCTGACGCCGGTTTTTGCAGCTTTCAGCGCGCCAACGAATTTGAGATTGCCGAGCCTGTTCACGGCTCATGCGGCTGAAGCTCCGGCGGAAAAACAAATTTCACCGAGCGCGAACAACGCCGCCAGAGTCGTCACAACCGGCGCTCCGCTGTCCGGCGAAACCGTGATGAAAAACATCGCGCTGATTCCTCCGGGCAAGACTGTCTCGATTATGTTTTCAGTGACGATCAACACTCCGTTCCCGGCGGGAGTTTGCACGGTTGCAAATCAGGGCACGGTTTCCGGTTCAGGATTTTCAACTGTGGTGACCGACGATCCCAATGTCGGCGGTGTCGCCAACCCGACTGTAACGACGGTTCTGGTTGCGCCAGTGATTGGCGCTTGTCCGACCGACATCACCACAAACACCGATCCGGGGCTTTGCACGGCGGCGGTGACATTCGCCACGCCGACGGCAACCGGATGTCCAACTCCGACCGTCACCTGCTCGCCCGCTTCGGGCAGCCCCTTCCCGAAAGGCACGACAACAGTGACCTGCACGGCGACAAACGGAGTCAGCCCGGATTCGTCTTGCACTTTCACAGTGACGGTCAACGACAATCAGGGGCCTGCGCTGACAGGTTGCCCAACCAACATCGTCGCGAATACCGATCCGGGACTTTGCACGGCGGCTGTCAGCTTCATTCCGCCAACGGCCAACGACGCCTGCGACGGAGCGCGCACGGTCACTTGTTCGCCAGCGCCTGGCAGCACATTTGCCAAAGGAACGACGACTGTCTCTTGCTCTGCGTCCGACACGCTTGGCAACACCAGTTCGTGCAGCTTCACCGTGACGGTCAATGACAATCAGGGACCTGTGCTGACTGGCTGTCCGACCAACATCACAACCGACACCGATCCGGGGTTGTGCACTGCCGCCGTCACCTTCGCGACGCCCACTGCCAACGACGTATGCGACGGATCGCGAACGGTGACTTGTACGCCAGCCTCCGGTTCGGCTTTTGCCAAAGGAACGACGACGGTCACTTGCTCTTCGTCGGATTCTGTCGGCAACACCAGTTCGTGCAGTTTCACAGTGACGGTCAATGACAATCAACCGCCTGTGGTTACTTGTCCTTCGCCGATCAGCGTGACTGAAAGCTCGCCCGGATCGGGTTCGGCGACGGTTACCTTCTCCGCGACGGCCAACGATGTGTGCGATGGTTCGCGGACAGTGACCTGCACACCGGCTTCGGGTTCCAGCTTCGCGCTGGGAACGACGACGGTCAATTGTTCGGCCAGCGACACTACAGGCAATACCGGCAATTGCTCGTTTACGGTGACGGTCACGCAAAGCTGCACCATCAATTGCCCGACTGACATCACGGTCAACAACTCGCCCGGTCAATGCGGAGCGAACGTCAGTTTCGCCGCTCCGACGACAACCGCCGGTTGTGGAACCGTGACCTGCTCGCATAACTCAGGCGATTTCTTTCCTGTGGGAACGACCACTGTCTCGTGCACCACTACCGCCGGGCCGAGTTGCAGTTTCACAGTGACGGTCAACGACAACGAAGGCCCGTCGCTGACTTGTCCGACGGCAATCAACACGACGACAAACAGCACCACCGGCTGCACGGCGACGGTCAGCATCGTCGCACCGACGGCGGTTGACAACTGTGGCGGATCAACCACCGTGACCGGCGCGCGCAGCGACGGACAACCGGTCAATGATCCTTATCCGCTGGGAACGACGACCATCACCTGGACGGCGAAGGATTCGTTGAACAACGCTTCGACCTGCACGCAAACCGTCACCGTCACCAACCCCGATCCGGTGGTGACGATCAATGCACCGGCCAGCGGCGCACTTTTCGCCAAAGGCACGCCGGTCAATTTCAGCGGATCATTCACTGATAATCCCGGCACTCACACTGCGACCTGGACTTTCGACAGCGTCAACGTGTCGGGCAGCGTCAATGAAACTACAGGCGCAGTCAGCGCCACTTACACCTTCACCACACCGGGAGTGTATCTGGTGACGCTGGCGGTCACGGACAATTGCGGCGGTTCGGGAATGGCCGACACCGTTGGCGGTCTTCAGGCAATGGTTGTGATTTACGATCCGAACGGAGGATTTGTCACTGGCGGCGGATGGATCAA
>CAYRQB010000213.1:0-4942 GCA_964426025.1 uncultured Heliomicrobium sp. | reverse complement strand
TGGTTTACGACAACCAGTTCAACGCTCCGGACAGCGCCGATCCGACGACTGTGCTTGGCGGTGGCAGCATCGTCATACACAAAGGTAACGGCAACGATTCGATACAGGCATCGAAAGTGGTCAGCGATTTTGACGGCGACGGCAAGAGCGATATGACCGTCTGGCGAGGTCAACAGGGTGATTGGCTGATCATCGAAAGCAGCACCGATTCGTTGCAAACCGAAAATTGGGGAGCTGGCTACGCTCCTTACAACGATGTCGAAGTGGCTGGCGATTACGACGGCGACGGCATAACCGACGTTGCAGTCTTCCGCCGCTCCAACGGTCATTGGTACATCAAACGCAGCAGCGATGGTCAGATCATTGACAAGTATTGGGGCTTAGGCTCTGACATTCCTGTTCCCGCCGATTACGACGGCGACGGCAAGACTGACATCGCCGTCTGGCGTGGTTCGGAAGGCAAATGGTACATCGTGAAAAGCTCGACCGGGTCCATTCAAACGGATTCGTGGGGAGCAGGCAATGCGCCTTATCTGGATGTTCCTGTGCCAGCCGATTACGACGGCGACGGCAAAGCCGATGTAAGTGTCTTCCGGCGAGAAAGCGGAACCTGGTTCATCAAATTCAGTTCCGACGGTTCGTATACCAGCAGGAACTGGGGAATCGGAACCGATGTCGCTAAACCGGCGGATTTCGACGGAGATGGCAAAGCAGACATCGCTGTCTGGCGAGGTTCCAACGGCAATTGGTACATCGTGCGCAGCAGCGATGATTCGACTCGCACGATCAATTGGGGAACTTCGCGGCTGGGCGATATTCCAGTGCCGGGCGATTATGACGGAGACGGTCAGTCTGATGTCGCCGTCTGGCGTCCGACAAACGGAACCTGGTACGTCAAACTCAGCAGCGACAACAGCGTCGTGACGCGCCTTCACGGCTCTTCCGGCGATACACCAATAACCAACAAATAACCTGACCGGCCAACCGGATCAGTACCGTTCGCGGTACTGATCCGGTTACGGAATTTCAATCATTCATTTGATGTTTATTCGGACTGTGTTCGTAACCTTTCCGTTGACGGTCAGATTCAGATCAACTTCTCCACGTCCGATCAGGACACGCGAAATGCGCACGTTGCTTTGATCCAACCCAACAAAATCCCCCTGAGGCCCGGCGAATAAAACTTCTGAATTCAACCCGCCGATCTGAGCGCTCACGCCAGACAAACCGCCATTGAATCTGAATCCCGTGCCGAACAGGACAACAAAAACCTGCTCGGTTTCAGGCCCCAGATCAATCGGGATCGGGACAAAGCGATTAGTCGCAGAATCGAATCTGGCCAGAGCTTCGATGACCGATTCTCCGTTTGGCTTCAGACGAAAGATCGTTGCCGCCGGCACGCCCTGCCCGTTGGAGTTGGCTGAGAATAATCCCGGCGCAACGCTGGCAATCTGAACCGTGCCGACTGAAATTTTGTTATCGCCGCTGGTGACGGTCACCGACGCCGCGCCGTTCACAGTTCCCGACGGAATCAGATAATTGATCTGGCCGGGCGCGACGAAAAAAAGCGGAGATAAGCGTTCAACGCCCGCGCTGTCTTTCACAGCCAGTTTTGTCCCCGCCAACATTGTCGGCAGCGGAACGGTGTTGGCGATTTCAATGCTCGTCGCCAGATTCACGCCAAAGGCTGCGACAATGGATTCGGGAGCAAGCTCTGCGCCAAGAAAACTGGCAGCCGACACGCTGGCCACAGAGTTGATAACGTTGAAGGTCAACGCGTTTGATGTCCCACCGCCGGGAGCCGGATTCACGACCGTCACGGATACCATCCCCGCTTGCGCAAAATCGCTGGCCGGAATGCTGGCCGTCAGTTGCGAACCATTGACGAACATTGTCGAACGCGCCGCGTTGTTCCAGCGCACGCTGGAAAGCGGAATGAATCCCGTGCCGTTCAAAGTCAGCGTGAGGTTTCCGCTGCCTGTCATAGCCGATGCCGGATTCAGGCTGGTCAATTGAGGCGTAGGATTGGCTGGAACGATGGTGATCGTGCCCGCCGTGTAAGTCGCCATCAAAACATTGGCGTTGGGATCGGAAATTTCGCGTGCGATTGGTTGATCGCCGAAAGTCAGCGAGCTTGGCCCAGCCGCGGCATTTGCGGCGACGTTGAAAGTGACGACGGCTATCTGCCGAACGCCTGCTGGAAAAGACTGCCCGCTTGGCAAAGCCATCGCAACACCGATTCGCCCGTTCGCGGCTTGTATCGTGTTGACGTTAAGCGTCGCGCCGTTTGCGCCGGTTCCCAAACTGGCCACAGGATTGCTGAAAATCGTCGTGTCAAAATTCAAACTGAAACCCAGCGCGTTTTCATTGCCCAGCGAAACAAGCTCGATTGACACGTTGACGTTTTGACCGGCTCCGGCGGAAGCGTTAACGACGCGGACTTCCCGCGCCTGCAAAGTTCCGGCTTGCGGCGAAGGCCAGCTTAAACCGGCTGCCATCAGCGCCAATGCCATCGCCAACGGCTTCCAAAATCCCGCCGATGTTCTAAATCTGCTTGTCATCATTGTTGCACCTCAATTCCTGGTATGCGTCGCATTTGTCATTGCGACCGGGCGAATAGATTCTATCTGGGGAGAGGCTTGCTGAAGTTTTTCAGAAGGGGCGGGGCTTTATCGCAGGTATTGTCTTTCAATGGTCATTATCTTGGCAACGCGTTTGCCGTGACGCTCTTCGCCTTCGGGAGTCGAAAGCCATGCGCTGACAACTTCGCGTATCTGTTCGGCGGAAAGCATTCGTCCGCCCAGAGTCAGGACGTTGGCGTAATTATGCTCGCGGCTGTTGCGCGCCGTCGCCGCGTCATAACACATCGCCGCGCGAATGCCTGGAACTTTGTTCGCGGCCATGCACGAACCTATCCCAGCGCCGTCAACGACGATTCCAAGATCGCAAACTCCGTCGGCAACTGCTCGCGCCACGGCGTGCGCGAAATCGGGGTAATCAACCGCTTCTTCGGAAAACGCGCCGAAGTCGCGGTGTTTGAATCCGAGTTCGTCCAGTTGAATTTTCAATCGCTCTTTCGCCTCGAATCCGCCGTGATCTGAGCCGATTGCGATGACGCGATTTTTGCCGCTTGCCGCTCGGCGAGTTCTGTAGCGAATTTCGACCCCGCGCTCGCGAATAAAATCTTTTGCCGCCGGAGTGATGATCGCGTCTTCGCGAATCAACAGCTTCGCGCCTTCGCCGATGCTACGAACATCCGATTCGGTGATGACTTCCTTGGCCGATTCGTCAACAATCCCGGAGTCAGCGTCAGACTGATTGACGGTTGCCGCAGCTCCGCCGATTTGCTGCTGCAAAGCTTCGCGAACCATCTGTCGAATATTTTCTTTTGATTCTTCCCGCTTCTCGCTCACAGAAGTTTTCTCCGAATCGGATAGGTCAACGTCCAACCGAACGACGATTGATCCACCACTGATGCGCGGCCATCAAAAGCGTCAACCAGGCTCCGCCGAACAACCAACCGCCGATGATGTCCGTCGCCCAATGAGCGCCTACGTGTATGCGAGCAATGTTGCTCAGCAAAAATATCACCAGCAGTAAAACAACCAACAGTCGAATTGCGAAATTTGAACTGTTGGCTTTTCTGGCCAGCCAGACCAGATAAAGAATGACTCCGACCTGAACAAGCGAATTCATCGCCGTGCCGCTGGGAAAGCTCAAACCTTCGGAAGCGCGATGAATCGTCACCAGATCGGCGGTCGGGCGCGGACGACCATACAGCGGCTTCAGAAATCTTTCGCCGTACAGACTCACTGGCAGACAAACCAGCGCGATCATCGCCGTCCAATCCCATTTGCGCCAAATCAGCGTCACCGCGCCGAAGCCTATCGGCAGGTAAATCAATAAATCTCTAACCGCGCTCCACAAAGCGCCGACGCCGTTATTGAACGGCAAAACTTTCTGCACCGCGCGACTGATTGCCAAATCGCCGGGCAAAGGCCCTGCGCCTTTGGCTACAACGCCAAGCAGAATCGCACAAATCAAAAACGTCAACGAAGCGATGAGTAAATTTCGGGGCTTGTCCATAAGTGTTCGTTGAAAGATGAGTCAATACAGGTTTGTTTGATCAATCATTCAAAAAGGATTTGATGCCGCGAATCGCCTGAGCAATGCGTTGTTCGTTTTCCACCAGAGCGAAGCGGACATAACCTTCGCCGCGTTCGCCGAAACCGTTTCCGGGAGAAACCGCAACGCCCGCGCGAGTGATCAATTGTTTGGCGAATTCCAGCGAGCCGAGTTTGGCGAATTGTTCTGGAATCTTCGCCCAGACGAACATGGTTCCTTTCGGCGACGGCACTTTCCATCCGGCGGAATTCAACCCCTTGATCAAAGCGTCGCGGCGTTTGCGATAAACCTCAACGATTTCCGGCACGTAAGCGTCGCAATCGCGCAACGCAATCACACCGGCAATTTGCACCGGTTGGAAGATGCCGTAATCAAGATAGCTTTTCAGTCGAGTCAACGCGCCGACCGCCTGACGGTTGCCGACGCAAAAACCCATTCGCCATCCGGCCATCGAATAACTTTTCGACATGGAAAACATCTCGACGGCGACATCCTTCGCTCCGGGAATCTGCAAAATGCTCGGCGCTTGATATCCGTCGAAAGCCAGATCGGCGTACGCCAGATCGTGAATGATCAGATAACCGCGTTCGCGAGCCAGAGCGACGGCTTCTTCAAAGAAATCTTTTTCGACGCAGACAGTCGTGGGATTGTGCGGAAACGACAGCACCAGCAGTTTTGGCTGTTCGGAACGCGGAAATTCCAGCCTTCGCAATTCATCCATCATCTCTTCAGGGCCGTTGTTGATCGGCAGTTTGATCAACTGGCAACCGGCGATGGTCGCGGCGAAAGAATGAATCGGATAGCTGGGATCGGGCAC
>CAYRQB010000212.1:0-10862 GCA_964426025.1 uncultured Heliomicrobium sp. | reverse complement strand
GAGATCAGTTCTTTGATGTGCCGTTCGCTGGCCAGATCGGCTTCGGTGACCAGATTGATGCGGCCTTTGTGTTCAATTTGAAAACCGCGCGCGGCGAAATCCTGCAAGATGGCTCCGGCTTCGCGTGCGGCTCTGATAGCAAGTTCAATCATTTTGCATTTTATCTTTCAAGTTTCGGATTTCAGCAGTAGCGGCTGATTATCAACCGGCGATGAGAGACTGACAACCTGACTACTGATTGCTTCGGGCGATAATGGCGGCGGCCAGCAAAGGAATCATCAATTCGTGATGACCGGTGATGCTGTAACCGCGTCCCGCACCGCCGGCAACAGGGCGGCGAACGACGTTCGTCGCCGGGCGGTAATGTTGAATGAAGTCGAAATTGGCTGTGGTGAAATCCGTCAATGAATGACCAAGATTGCGAACGACTGTGACGGCTTTCAGAAAAATTTCCGGCAAAGTCACCGCCGAACCGAGGTTCAAGTAAATTCCGCCACCATCCAGTTCGCGAACAATTGAAGTCAGCAGTTTGAAATCGCGATAACTTGCCGCTCCGATGGCAGCGCCGTCGGCCTGAGGATGAATATGAATGATGTCCGTGCCGATGGTGATGTGAGCGGTGACAGGGACTTGCAGTCTGTGGGCTTCGTGAAGCAATGAGAATTCAGCGTTAGGCGGATTCATTTCAATCAACATCTGACCGACCGATTCGCCAACGCCGCAATCTACAGCGGTTCCGCGTTTGATGGCTTCGTTCAGCAATCGCCCGGTTTCTTCGGCCATTCCGAAAGCGCCGGAGCTGAGCGCGCTGTCTACGTCTTCAGAAGTCCAGCCAGCCAACGCAATTTCAAAATCGTGAATGACGCCTGAGCCGTTGGTCGCCAGCGCAGTGACAAAACCTCGCCGCATCAGATCAATCAGGATCGGAGCCAGGCCGGTTTTGATGACGTGTCCGCCAAAACCCCAGATGATCGCGCGCTTTTTGGCTTTGGCTTCGATGATCGCCGCGACAACCGCGCGCAAACTTTCGACCGCCAGGATATTCGGCAATGAATCAAGCAATGCAGTTGCGGCTTTCGCCTCATCATCGCTGAGCGCGGAAGCAAAATCGCGCACCGTCACTTTGCTCGGTCTGTCGAAGAGCGAGTAAGTGGCGATGCGCGAAAAATCAATTGGATCGAAATTGTATTTTGACATCACGCCGATTGTTATTGCAGCGTGAAGTTGAATGTCAAGACACCTTGAACTTTGACCGGCACGCCCGCCAATTCAGTTGGTTTGAATTTCCATTGTCTGGCGGCATTGAGCGCAACGTCTCTTAGCTGTTCAGGTCCGCTGATCGCTGTTGCTTCAATCACATCGCCGTCTTCTGACACCAGTATTTGAATTTCAACCATGCCCTGTATGCGCTGCGCTTTGGCTTCGGCAGGATAGGCTGGCTGAACCTTTTTGAGCGAGGCGCCTTGTAGAACTCCGCCGGAAACTCTGATTTTTTTCGGCGCAGGAGAATTGCTTATTTGATCACTGCCCTGCTTTACCGGCGGTGGCGGTGGTGGTGGCGGAGGCGGCAATTGATCGTCCTTGATCTCCATCAGTTTGAAGGAATCGAAGAACTTCGCCATCGCTTTTTCGCCGCCATCGGTCAGCGTCGGCATGGAAATCAACATGTAAGCATGACCATTTACCATATACACGCGGCAATAACCGGTAACCAGATCATTCTTCAAAATGAATTCGCGACCGGGGAAGCCGTCGAAGCTGATTTCTTTTTCGCCAACGATCTTCGCCTTCATACCCCGCGCAAAACCCCCGCTGAATCCACGGAAAAACTCTGTCATGCCGGTTTTTGATGGCAATGCTCCGGGAATGAACATATGACCGGCCAGGCACAAAACTCCGTCGCCTTTCGCTGCCAGCAATTTTATTTTCAGATCCTGGACGTTCTTGTATTCTTCAGTCGGCTGAGCTGGCATCATCACGCTGAAACCGAGTGAAGGCTCGGCGATTTCTTTCCAAATCGCGGTTTCGACCACAGTTCCTGCGGTGGCGGAAACAGTGTTCGGCATGACGGTGACTTTCAGCGAATCGAAAAATTCATTGGCGTCCTTCTGGCTAACATCTCCTGCCGCCGTCATCAGATTAAGAATGTAAACCCTTGAGCCAACCAGATAGACGCGGGCAATCGCCTGCAACCCGTCGGATTTCATTCTGAATTCGCGGCCAGCATGGCCGTTAAGCGTGATTTGTCTTTCACTAACGACTTTCCCTTCGACCCCTTCGGCCAATCCGTCGCGCAGATTTTCAATGACCATGTTTATGCTCTGGGCATCTTCGGGCACAGCCAGTAATTGCTGGAACGCAATTTGGTAAATCAGACTGCCCTCGCCTTTTGCCATCCAGGTATGCATATCCAGACGAGGATCATTCTGATTGATTTTGACCGTCTCCTTAAATGGATCGCCCGGCATACGAACCGCGAAGCCGAATTCGGCAACGTTGAATTCGCGCCAGGAAACAGGCTGAAGATAAAAAGATGCAGGCGGTCCGTCGGATTCCTGCCCAGTGGATTCAATGCGCGAAACCGACGAGGCTGTTGTGGCTATTGTCTCAGGCGATTTGATGAAACCGAATGAATCAAAGAACTGTCTGACGTCGTTCGATATCGGCGATTTCAGCGATGTGTTGTCGCTCCAAACCATCAATATGTACATTCGGTTATTGACGACGTAAGCGCGCATGGTCATCACGCCGGTCAACAGTTTCGCCCTGACTTCGCGTCCAGGGTATTTGCCGAAGACAATGTCTTTTTGTTCCAAGTTTTCCAGCTTCATTTTGGCAGTCATCGCCGTCATCCCTGCTTCAATTACCGCTTTGGATGATTCTTCAGTGTCGAACGATAGCGGGTATTCGGCGACCATGACTGTGAAATTATTTGGCGGCTGCGCGGCGCTGTATGTTTTGATTGGCACGCGCCCGATTTCGGATTCCACGACTTCACTGCTCTCCATCGGTTTGGAAGGCAACATCACCTTCAGATTTTCTGCCTCTGAAATGAACTCATGCCAGACGCCTTTGACTGCTTTTCCATTCTGAGGTTGTGCGGTAATGATGGTGGCGAATGCAAATATCGCCAGCAGAACAAAAGATATTTTTTTCATCGCTCTCTCCATTTTTTGACTGAGTTACAAAATGAGCGGTAAGAACTGCTTGTCACCGGTCGGTTAAACAATGCTGACGGCAATTCCCGATTGTTTGCCGAAAATTGCCATCAGCCAATTTTGGTCAAGAGAAGATTACCGTTTGGCAACCTGCTTCTTCACCGGTTTGGGACCGTTGGCCGTTGTTGCGGCCAAAGTTTCAATGATGGTTTCGCGCAAATTTTCTTCCTGACCGGTGCCGAAATAATGCGCGATGATTTTGCCATCGCGGTCAATCACCAGAGTTTGCGGAATGGCCATCACACCGTATTGTTGAGAAACGGCGGAATCCACGTCCACAAGCGTCGGAAAAGTGTAACCATTCTTTTGCACGAATTGTTTAGCTTCTGCCGTGCCTTCGTCGTTCATACCCAACACGACCAAACCTTTGTCTTTGAATTCGCGATGGAGTTTTTCGATGTGCGGCATGGTTTCGCGACAAGGCCCGCACCACGAAGCCCAGAAATCAATTACGACAACTTTGCCTCGCAATTTATCCATGCTGAATTGTTTGCCGTTCAAATCATTCAGCATGAAACTGACTGCGTCCTGGCCGACAAGGCTCTCGCGTTCAGGCTCTTCTCCGGTCAGTTCAGCCGCGACCCTGGCATCGAACTTTTCGACCTCATTCGCGTCGGCTGGCGGGGCGTAAGCGAAAAGCGAGCTTGGCAATTCCTCGTTGATTTGCGCCAGCTTCAATGAAGTTGTCATCGAAAAGACGGGGTTGTCGCCAAGCGCCTTGAAAATTTCGGCAAAGAAGCCGCCTTCGTTGAAGCTGTGACGCAAAACTATCAGTCGCGATTTATCAATCCAAAAAGTCATCGGGATTGACAACCCTTTCTCTGAAGCTTGTCCGTCGGGCGCTTCGGCGACTTTTTCACCATAAACAGCCTGGACGACAATACAGTTAATGCGCTTTCCTCCGACTTCAATCTCTTCTTCACGCAAAATTCTGGCTGTATTCAAACCTTCGGTCAGATCGTCCGAGATCATGTCGGCGAACATCGTCACCTGTTTGAACTGCGACAGTGGCGAAGCATCCGCTTGCCCGGCTTGGGCGTTTTTTTCCAGCGGCTTTTTCGTGTATTGCTTTTCCGATGGCAGGTAAACCCATTCAAACTGACCGTCGGAAACAATTGTCTTATTCATCTCGAATGGACCCTTGACCATGGCTCGTTTGTAACCGGGTTTGCCATAAGCGATCACAAAAGGCATTTCCATTCGCAGAAAGACGCCATCGGCCTTCATCTCCATGACTGTCTCTCCGTCGAAATGAAAGCTTTTAAGTCCGAGATTCGTTTCCGAAACCTTCTTCAGCAATTCTTCGGCTTCGGATTTTGTTTGATTCGTCTGTGGCTTGCTTTGGTTTTGAGCAATGGCTGAAACGGACATCAGGGACAAAACCAAAAACGCATTTGCGATTGATTTGAACTTGATCATATTGTTTGGCTCCTCTTGGCGCTGACTTTTTTAGCAGCAGGTAATTGTCGGGCAATTAGCCGGGATGGCTGAGTCTTAGGACTTGTGTCGTTAATGCATAAAATTTATCGAAAATCACGGTCTCCCAACCCACAATTAGGAGACCGTCAGATGGCAGGAAACTTCGCTCTGTTGCCAGTGACTCAACAGAACCACATTCAAGTTTCTCATCTTTTTTGTTTCCCACGTGTCAAGAAGCAAGACCATAGAAAAATGTTTCAGCCAATTCTGGCAGAAAAAACTTTTTTCCTTCCATCAGACCGGCAGTCGCTTTAGGACAATGACAAAATTTACGTAACAGCATCAGAGCGGACATAGTTCGTCTTCGATCAATTGACAGATGATGTGGCTGACGGCGATGTGAACTTCCTGAATGCGCGGAGTTTCGTGGTGGGGAACAATCAATGGCAGATCAACCATCGCGGCAAGTTGCCCTCCCGTGTTGCCGAGTAGCCCAATGGTTTTTATCTCCATTTCGCGAGCCTGATTGACAGCCGCAATGACGTTCGGTGAATTGCCGCTGGTGGAAATCGCCAAAGCGACATCTTCCCTGCGCCCTATGGCTTGAATCTGGCGCGAAAAGATGTGATCGAATGAACGATCGTTGCTGATCGCCGTCAACAATGAAGAGTCAGTCGTCAAGGCGATGGCTGGCAGAGCCTGTCGCTCTCGTCCCATTTTGAAAGCCAGTTCGGCGGCAATGTGTTGCGCGTCGGCGGCAGATCCGCCATTGCCGAAAATCAATAACTTTCCTCCTGCTCGCATCGCATCAATGATGACGCCAGCGGCACGAGCGACTTCAGCGGTTGATTGCTCAAAAAACAGCCTTTTGACGGTCAGGCTTTCATCGCTCATCGAGCGGATTTTGCGATTCATCTCCGCGTCCTTTTGATCGCGGTGTAAAACTGGAAAAGTCATAAATTATTCTTTCACCACAAAAGTAAATTCCTGTCTTCCGATGCGAAGCGTGTCGCCGGATTTCAATTCGACGGTGGCCTTGATGCGCTGGCCGTTCAACCAGACTCCATTGCGGCTCTGCAAATCCAGGATTTTTATCGCATCGCCTTCGCGGATGATTTCGGCGTGATAGCGGCTGACCCTGTCGTTGTTGAGCACGATGTCGTTGTCGTGATTGCGTCCGATGCGAGTAGTAAATCTTCGCAGATTGAATTGCTGCGAACCGTTGACGGCAATCAACGCCAATCGCGGATCGGACGTATTGACATCCTCATCCGTAAAATCCGCGATCGTTATCATTTCATCAACTTGCACAGGCTGAGTTTCCAACGAATCAGCCGCCGGAGTTGAAGGCTTCGTTTCGGTTTTCTGTCTGGCGCTTTCCGGCAAGTCCAAATCATCAAGATTCAAGCGCGAAGAGACGAATGCCTCGGGGATGGCTTTCAGAATTTGAGTGTTGTTGGCTTTTTCCCGCGCCCAGGACCGGTAATGATCGGACAACGCGAACCGCACCAAGGAGCGAATCCGCTGAGTCAGGTAAGGCATTTCAGCGACGATTTCGGTGATATGGCCTTTGACGTTGCGAACTTCGTTGAGTTGTTCCAGAAACTCGCGGATGTCCAGCTTCTCATACAGCTTCACGCCAATGCCGAATTTCAGCATAGTGCTGACCGCCGTTGTCAAAGATTTGCAGGCAATGAATCCGGCGCGATCGGCTGTGAATTCCGCGCGATTGATCCAATCGCCGAAAATTACGCTGTTGAGAAGTTTGCCAATGACAGGCACGTCCGCGCCCAGTGGTTTGAGCAGGGTTCGCAACCAGGTGTGCCCGGCCTGAATGTGCCCGATTTCCCGCCCGATGAAAAACTGCAGGTTGTCAGGTTCCATCTGATCAACCAGAGCAGACGTCAAAACGATGATCGGTCGCTGCCACAAACCCAGGGTGTAAATGTTCATCTCCGACTGGCGTTTGACGTACACGGCGATTTGCGGACTGGACAATCTTTCAGCAGTCACCGTCGCCAGATCATAAAGCTCGGGGAACTGGCGAGGGCTGACGCGAACCATAGTTCCAAATGCGGCTCGCTGCTGTAATTTGACCGAGAAGATGTAAACGGCAAAACCGGTGAAAGTGATCATCAAGGTCTTCAAAGTCGCCGACAAGGTTTCGAGAAAAAAGATCGCCGCCAGCGCGTAAAGCGACAGAAGGATCAGAAAGGTCAGAGTCAAAGACAACAATTCGCCCGGATAACGATAATCTCGCAATCTGATTAAGCGATTTGATGATTGACCTGTGATGAGACCACTTTGCATCGGGAACCTCGAATCTGACTGTAAAGCAATTGGATTATAACAAATGCTGGCACTGCGTAAATTGCAACGAACGATCCTGTACGCACCAGACGTTTTCACCTATCATCCGCAGGCTCGTTTTTATCCCAAACAAGGCGGTAACAATTTCTTAAATGATCCAAAACACGGAAGGCGCAAAACCCGGACTGGTTCGTGGCATCAGACGCTGGGACCTGGTCGCCGTTGCCATCAACGGAATAATCGGCGCGGGAATCTTCGGTTTGCCGTCGAAGGTTTTTGCATTGATCGGGCCGTACAGTTTGATTGCTTTTCTGGCGTGTGGATTGGTCGTCTTGTTGATCGTAGTTTGCTTTGCCGAAGTCGGCAGCCGGTTCAGCGAAACCGGAGGGCCGTACCTATATGCTCGCGAAACTTTCGGTTCGATGGTCGGGTTTGAAGTCGGATGGTTGGTGTGGCTGGCCAGGCTGACGGCATTCGCCGCCAATTGCAATTTGCTGGTTGAATACTCCGGTTATTTCTGGCCCGGCCTGAATCTGGGATGGACGCGAATTGTCGCGATCAGCGTCATAGTGTTGACGCTGACGATCGTCAACATTGGCGGAGTGCGCAACGCCGCGTTGTTCAGCGATGTGGCGACCATCGCCAAGCTGATACCGATTGTGCTGTTTATCTTAACCGGTCTCTTCTTTCTGAATTCGCAAAGCTTCGTTCCTGTTGCCAATCCGAGCTTCGGGAATTTCTCGCAATCGGTTTTGCTGCTGGTATACGCTTTCACCGGTTTTGAGATGGCGATGATTCCGGCGGGCGAAGTGCGAGACCCGAAACGCAATGTGCCTTTTGCAATCCTGACTTCACTGGGAATCGTGGCGCTGACTTACATCCTGATTCAAATCGTCTGCGTCGGAACTTTGCCGGAACTGGCCGCTTCCAGAAGACCTTTGGCTGACGCGGGCTATCAATTTCTCGGCGGCGTTGGAGCTTCAGTAATCACAGCCGGAGCGATGATTTCGATCACGGGCAATCTGACGGTTTTGATTTTGGCGGCGGCGCGGCTTCCGTTTGCAATGGCCGAGCAGAAAGAACTGCCCGGAATCTTTGCCGCGACTCATTCGCGATTTCATACTCCGCACGTGTCAATTTGTGCGACAAGCGCAATCATGCTGGCGCTGGCGCTGTCCGGCGATTTCATCACCGGCGCGACGATCAGCACCATCGCGCGACTGCTGGCTTACGCTACGACTTGCGCGGCTTTGCCATTGCTTCGCCGTCGCAAATCCGAACCGCCGAAATTCAAGGCTCCGTTTGGAATGACTGTTTCCGTTCTGGCGTTGATTTTGATCGTGTGGCTGCTGATGCACAGTACACCGCGCGAAGCGCGCGACACCGTCATCGCCGCCAGCGCAGGTTTGGCAATTTACGCCGCGTACAAATTGATTAAACGCTCGTCCAAAACCGAACAGGTCGCGGATTCACCGACGGCCTGAAAAATAAAAGAGGAAACTTCAATGAAAAGATTCTGGGCATCCTGTCTCTTGACCGCAGTGATTGCCATCGCCGGAATTGGCATGGCTCAATCGTCAAAGACCCAACAGCGCAAGCTGGAGATTTTCTACGTTGATGTCGAAGGCGGAGCGGCGACCCTGATCGTCACTCCGGCTGGCGAATCCATACTGGTTGACGCAGGTTGGCCAGGCTTCGATGGCCGCGACGCCACACGGATCGAAGCGGCCATGAAGGCCGCTGGCATCACGCAAATAGACCATCTGATCGTCACGCATTACCACACGGATCATTACGGCGGAGTGCCCGAACTGGCCAGGCGCGTCAAGATTGGCAAGTTTTACGATCACGGCCCGATGAGCGATCTGCCCGAAGACAAGGACTTCACCGCAAAGTACGCCGCTTACCAGTCGGCAGCCAAAGGCCAATCCATAACCCTTCGTCCGGGCAGTTCGATCAAACTGAAACAAGCCGCCGGTTCTCCGCCGGTTTATTTGAATTGTCTGGCCGCGCATAGCGAAACCGCCGCAAGTAAAACAATGGCCGCCGCGCCGAACGCCGAATGCAAAGATGTTGCGCTGAAGGCCGAAGACAAATCAGACAACGCTCGCAGCGTCGTTTTTCTTTTGCGGTACGGAGCTTTCGATTTTCTGGATTCGGGCGATCTGACCTGGAACATCGAACATAAACTGGCCTGCCCGCAAAACCTGGTCGGCGAAATTGATCTTTATCAGGTCGCACATCATGGAGCGAACACCAGCAACAACGTAGCTCTGTTGCGTTCGATCAAACCGACTGTGGCGATCATGAACAACGGCCCGCGCAAAGGCGGTCACCCGGATGTCGTCAGGGATTTACGCGCGCTGCCGACACTGAAAGATTTGTGGCAAGGTCACCGAAACGTGACCAGCACAGCCGAACAAAACGCTCCGGCGGATTTCATAGCCAACCTGGAAGAGCAAAATGATTCCGCACACATGATCAGGGTTTCTGTGGACGCGACGAAAAAGAATTTCACCGTGACCAATGATCGCAACAAGCTGAGCAAAACTTATGCGATCAAATAGGAAGGAGTAAGGAATGAAACCCCAGCTACTGAAAATCGCTCACGCACGTTCCGGCGACAAAGGCGACACAGCCAACATCGGTTTGATCGCCCTGAAGCCGGAGTTCTATCCGGTTCTCGTCCGCGAAGTCACTGCCGAACGAGTCAAGCAACATTTCGCGGGCATTTGCAAAGGCAAAGTCGAAAGGTTCGAGTTGCCGAATCTGAACTCGCTGAATTTTCTGCTGTACGAAAGTTTGGGCGGAGGCGGAACCGTTTCATTGAAAACTGATCCGCAGGGTAAGACTCTGAGTTCGGCTCTGTTGAGAATGGAAATCGAAGTGGACGACAAACTGATCAACTGAACGGCTAAGACACGAAGGGCACGAATTGAACTATGAGGTTCTCTTCGTGCCCTTTGCGGTTTTGATTTTTATTCTTTCGCGCGAGCCGGAGCCGGTCCGAATTCGGGCGTGGCGATGGCAATCGCGTTGCCTGTGCTTTGCGAACTGGGTTCGTTGTATGCGTGATGAGAAGTGTCGCCCGGAACCAAAGCTCCGCCGGATTCTTTGGCGAAAACCAGCTTTCCAATCTC
Source organism: uncultured Heliomicrobium sp. (assembly GCA_964426025.1). Taxonomy (GTDB): domain Bacteria; phylum Acidobacteriota; class Blastocatellia; order RBC074; family RBC074; genus RBC074. Next base: position 775 of record CAYRQB010000212.1, on the reverse strand, counting down.
CGGCGAAAAATCAACGATCAATAGATCGCCCATTCCCACCTGACCGGTCGCAATCAGATTCGACAGCGGATAAACCAGGAAGCGTTCGATGGCGCGTTTCAGATGGCGCGCGCCATATTTGAAATCTATGCCTTCGTCGAGCAGGAACTTTTTGGCCGACTCCGTGCATTTGAAAACGAACTTGTCGCTGGTTCCGCGCATGATCCGATCCTGCACGGCTTTCAATTCGATCTCCAGAATCTGTCGCAGATGTTCGTCGCGCAGACTGCGGAAAACGACCACTTTGTCTATGCGGTTCATGAATTCAGGCGAGAATTTACGTCTGGCCGCTTCCGAAGCCGTGCGGTAAATCTTCTGGTCAACTTCTGCGTCTATCACGCCTGATTTCGGCGCAAAGCCGATGCCGCCCGAAATCATCTCGCTCATTTCGCGCGCGCCCAGATTGGAAGTCATGATCACAATCGAACGCGAGAAATCCACACGGCGGTTGTCTCCCAACGTCAGCGTGGCTTTGTCCAGAATGCCAAGCAGAAGTTGCCACAGGGCGTCGCTGGCTTTTTCAATTTCGTCGAACAAGACCAACGACAATTTCAGATCATCCGTGTGCGAACGATCCAGATTTTCCTGCGTCAGCATCGGCGAAGTTTCACGATGGCCGAGATATCCCGGAGGCGAGCCGATTAATTTTGCGATCTCGTGTGAGTGTTGAAATTCGGCGCAGTCGATCTTTACGACGCTGTGCGGGTCGGCGAACAAAACCTCGGACGCGGCCTCG
>CAYRQB010000211.1:0-10872 GCA_964426025.1 uncultured Heliomicrobium sp. | reverse complement strand
AACAACATAACGCCTCCGGCAAAAGTAATCTGATCGGAGCGTGAACAGGCTGAAGCCCGTTCCACATTCATGGTTTTGGGGGCAGGATTCGTTTCGACCTTTTACCCATGTAAACGAGAAAAACGTCCACCGGGTATCATCGCCAATTGAGAAAATCAAAACTCGAACTTCAAACCGAATTGCGCGCGAAAACCCGGGGTCACGGTTTGCACCGCATTGCCAAAGCCCGGCGCTTCCAACAATCGCACCGGGATTCCGAAATTATTTCGGTTGAAGATGTTGAAAAAATCGCCGCGAATCACAATTCGTTTATTGCCTGAAAATGTGAACGCTTTGCTGACCGACACATCAACGTCAACCAAACCGCCAGCGCGGAAAGCGTTGCGTTCGACCAGGCCGTCGCTGCCGGTCGCCGCCAGCAAACCGCCGAGGTTCGAGGTTTGAACGATGATCGGTTGGCGTCCGTCCTTGTTCATCTTCAATCCGTCCACCGAATTCAATCGGTCAGTCAGATTGCCGTCCAGATTGACGTCGTAAACCGAATTGACGGTGAAAGGCTGTCCGCCCTGAATCCGGCCAATTGCCGCCACCTGCAATCCGTTCAGCGCCCAACCCATGCCAGACAATTTATCTTTCAATCCGGTCATATCGTAAATGGCCGAAAAAGTTCCGCGATGGCGTATGTCGAAATTCGCGGGCGCGCGTTCGCCGGCAAAGTTTGCGCTGTTCTGCGGCAGCGAAGGCGCTCCGGCCAGATCGAATGCCTCTGAAACATCGTCACGCGCTGAAGACAGCACGTAAGACGCGTTCAATTGCAATGATTGGAAAAATCGCCCGCGCAATTCCATCTGGTAAGAATCGAACAGCGAAGTGCCCGAAGTTTCAAAGATGCTGACGGCGCCGATGTCCGACACCGGACGCGCTCCGCAGAATTGCTGCAAAGCGGCGAGGCCGTTGTTCGGGCTTCCGGATTTGCCGCCGGACGGCACGCAGATTCGCCCGAAAACCAAAGGCTCTGCGCCTTCGGAAGTGCCTTCGGCGGAAAACCTGGTCGGCAGAATGTTCGTGCCTGGCCCCAGATTCGGCGTTGTGAAGCGAAGCAGATTGCGACCGCCGGTTCCGACATAAGCGAACGATAGCGTCAATTCGCGGCTGAGTTGTTGTTCGAAAGTCAGCGTGTAATGGAAAGCATTCGGAAGCTTCAATCGCTCAGTCGGCAGTGTCAATCCGAACGCGGGCGGGAAGTTTTGATTCAGCAATCGCACCAGATTGGCGTCCAGCGGCAGATTCAATTGATTGATTCCCCTGACCAGGGGGATGCCCTGAAAACTGGTCGTCGTCGGATTGACGTAACTGAGCAACACTTCCTGATTTTGTGCGAACAGGCCTCCAAAATTCAGAGGCAGGAAAGTCGGATAAACGTTGCGCGATTGGCTGACGACCGCGCCCAGAACCTGATCGAAGAACATGCCGAAACCGGCGCGAAAGACGGTCGTTCGATCTTTTCCGAAAATGTTCGGAGAGTAAGCCAGGCTGACGCGCGGCGCGAAGTTGTTTTTGTCCGGTTCGAAAATCCTGTCGCGGTTGCCGACGAATGTGCGCAAGCCCGGAACCAGATTGAGCGCCGAATCATTGAAGGTTCGTTCGATGCGGTCGTTTGAATCGCGCGGCGTGGTGTTGGTTTCGTATCGCAGTCCGTAAGCCAGAGTCAGATTCGGCAGAATTCGCCAATCGTCCTGAGCGAAGAAGTTCAGTTGATAAAAACTCAGGCTCAAATCCGCCGCAGTGCTGACCGGTTGATTGCCAATGTTGGCCAGCGTCAGAAAGAAATTGCTGGGCACTCCGGTCGCTGCCAGGTCTTCGGGTTTGAAAAAGCGATTGGCCAGCAACGGCGGCGCTCCGTTGAAAGTCACGTGCGGACGCGTCACTCGCGGCAGATTGCTGTTGAGTTCCGAACGGCGATTGTCCGTTCCGAAAGCAAGGCTGTGATTGCCGAATCGCCAGGTCAGCACGTCTGCAATTTGATAAGTGTTGTTGACGCGCGTTTGCGGGAAGTTGTTGACGTCAACTCCCAGCGGGCTGAAACCTGCGATGTTGATTTGCCCCAAAGGCCCCAGGTCGTCTTCGGTGTGAATCGGGCGATTGAAAATCAACCGGCGATAAACAACCGTATTGTCTCTTTGCTGGTCGGGGCTGAGATTCGAGGCTCTGCTCGGCAAGGTGCGATTTTCAATCGAAGTTCGATTGATCAAAAACGGCTGGTTGGGAAACAAGTCGCTCGGCAACACGCAATCGTTTGAAAACGCCGCATCGTTTGCCAGACACGGGCGGACTTCGTTGAATCGCAATCGAGTGCGGCCATAAGAAACGCGAACCTGATTGAACAATTGATTGTTTGAACCCGCGCCGCTCAACTGGCTGTTGAAATAAAGTGAGATGTTCTGCGCTCTGACTTTCGGTTTCAGCGTCGAGAAAATTGCTTCGCCGGTTTTTGGTAATTCGCGCCAGTCGTCTGTGTAATTGTATCTGGCAGTGAAACTCTGCGTCAGGCCGCCGAGATTGAAATTGTGATCGAGCTTGGCCGAAGCCACTAGGCCGCGCGCGCTGGCTGGCAAAACCTGCGTGTAAGTGTTCAAGCCGTAAATCCCGGTCGGATTGTTGGCGAAAGGGAACAGGCTGTAAAAAGCATCGCCGCTGCTGTTGGTCGGACGAGTGCGGAATTGCAAACCGGTTGCGTCTAACGGATTGCCCGTGATTCCGGTTGCGCCAGAACCGAAAATCCCGCGCTGTTCAATCGAAGGCACGGCGAAGTTTTCTTCCTGCGTGGCGTTGATCATCTGGCCTTCGGCGGCAAGAAAATAAAACGTGCTTTGCCGTCTGATCGGTCCGCCCAAGGTTCCTCCGACTTTGCCGAGCGTGAATGAATCTTTGCCGCCGCTGTGATTGCGAACCGTCAGCGGTTGGCCGTCCAAAGTCACAGCCGCGCCGCTGTTGGCTCTGACCTGAACCAGGTCGTTGCCATTGGCTGTATCGAAAAAGTTGCGGGCGTTCAATTGGCTGGAATTGAAAAAGCCGAACAGATTGCCGTGAACCTGATTGCCGCCGGATTTGGAAACGGCGTTGACGTTCGCTCCGAAGTTGCGGCCAAACTGCGCCGGAGCCAGCAAGGTGATCGCCTGATATTCGCGAATGGATTCGATGGGTTGCGGAACCAGCGACAGAAAACCCTGTCGCCTGACGCCAATGTCTTCGTCGTTGTTGTCAGAACCGTCAACCGTGAAATTGTTTCCGCGCGAACGTAATCCGTTGACGGCGAATTGACCGGAAGTTCCGACGCCAGACCCCTGACCGGGACCGGCAAAGCTTCCCAGAGTTTGCGGCGGCGGAGCGACTCCGGGCAGAAGCAAAGCCAGTTCGTCAAAAGTTCGAGTGAACGTCGTCCCGCCAAGCGGCAATGCCGAAACGTCTTCCTCGCTGAACGACCCGCTGCGCCGCGCATCCACAGTGTTGATCGAACTGCGAACTTCGTTACCGGCGGCGGTTGCCGCTGCCGCTGGAACTGGCGGCGGCGGTGTTGCAGGAGTAGTCGTTGCCGGAGGCGCAGGCAAAGTTGTTGTTGGGGGAGTCGTGGTCGGCGGAGTCGTCGGTGGAGTCGTGGTTGGCGGAGTCGCAGTCGGCGTAGTTGGCGGAGTCACGCCAGCCGGAATCGGATCGAGACTGACCGGCACAGGGACGACTTCACCAGTCCGCGCAATTTTCAATCGCTGGAAAGTTTCGTTCGGCTGATAACCGTTCATCGTCACGCGAATCCTGTACAGACCGGGCGCAAGCAGTCCCTGATAAAAGCGGCCTCTGGCGTCAGTCAGCTTGGTCACGGCAATGTTGGTTTCGACGTTGGTGATTTCGGCTGTCGCTCCGATGATGGGTTGGCCGGTGATGCTGTCGGTCACGTTTCCTTCAAACGCGCCGGTGACGGTGTTTTGTCCAAGCGCGGTTGCCGCCTGAAACGACAGGAAGAAAATGATGGCGAAAGAGCTTGCCAGCGTTCTGATCAACATTCGCATAAGAGATTCTCCTGATTGCTAACGCATAGGATGGTTGTTGGAGGTTCAAAAATAGAATCTTATGGCTGTCAGCGGCACAATGAAAAAAGCTGAAATTTACGAATTTGCCGTCTGAGTTCACGACGCACTATCGCATAGCTTGAGGCGGCGTGTAAACAATTTGTTTGTTGCGCTTAGTGTATCCAAGCGCAGGGCTGAGAAGAGTGGAACAATCTGGCAGCTTGTTCCACCATCTATTTTTGCAATTGCAAATGACGCAGGAAGTCAGTTCGCGTCGTTTGCATTTACCTGCGAGCGGGTTTCAATTTCACAGGAAAGTTCAATTGACCCAGTTCCAGTTGATAGAAAGAGGAAAATCCGCCGTAACGTGCGGACTCTCCCAACTCTTCTTCGATGCGAAGCAGTTGATTGTATTTGGCGATGCGATCCGTTCGCGAAGCCGAACCGGTTTTGATCTGGCCGCAGTTTGTCGCGACGGCCAAATCGGCGATGAACGGGTCTTCGGTTTCGCCGGAACGGTGCGAAGAAATCGCTGTGTAATTATTCGTCCGCGCCAGTTCAATCGCTTCCAGAGTTTCGGTCAATGTACCGATCTGATTGACCTTGATCAGAATTGAATTGGCGACGACTTCGTCAATTCCGCGTTGCAGGTAAACCGTGTTGGTGACAAACAGATCGTCGCCGACAAGCTGAACTGTGTCGCCGAGTTGTTCGGTAATCGCGCCCCAACCTTCCCAATCGTTTTCGGCCAGACCGTCTTCGATGGAAATGATCGGGTATTGCTTCACCCAATTGACCCAGTATTCGACCATCTCTTCCGAAGTCAGTTTGCGGCCATCCGATTTTTTGAAGACGTAATGCCCGTCAACGAAATACTCCGAACTGGCCGGATCGAGCGCGATGGCGATTTCTTCGCCGGGTTTGTAACCGGCGTCGGTGATGGCTTCCAGTATTGATTCGATGGCTTCGTCGTTCGATTTCAGACTGGGAGCGAAGCCGCCTTCGTCGCCGACCGCCGTCGAATAGCCGCGTTTTTTCAACACGCCTTTCAATGTGTGAAAGACTTCCGCGCCCCATCGCAGAGCTTCGGCGAACGTCGGAGCGCCAGCCGGAACGATCATGAATTCCTGGAAATCAACGTTGTTGTCTGCGTGAGCGCCGCCATTGATGATGTTCATCAACGGAGTCGGCAAAGTGCGCGCGTTGGTTCCGCCGATGTAACGATAAAGCGGCGTTTCCATCTCAGCCGCCGCCGCCCGCGCCACAGCCAATGAGACGGCCAGAATCGCGTTCGCTCCGAGTTTTGATTTGTTTGGCGTATCGTCCAGATCAATCATCAGGTGATCAATCTCGACCTGATTGAAAACGTCTTTATCAACCAGCGCATTGGCAATTGTCTTATTGACGTTTTCCACCGCCATCCGGACGCCTTTGCCCAGGTAGCGAAACTTGTCGCCGTCTCGTAATTCGACAGCCTCATTTTCACCGGTCGAAGCGCCGGAAGGCACAGCCGCCCGGCCAATAACTCCGCTGTCCAGCAATATCTCAGCCTCGACGGTTGGGTTGCCGCGCGAATCGAGGATTTCACGCGCATGAACCTTTTCGATCAGACTCATATAAATGTATTTCTCCCTTGGTTAATTATCCGTAAGTAAGGTGTAACTGCTCAACCGGGTCAGTACCGCGCGCGGTAGCAAGCGGGTTTTCCGCGATTCGCTAATCAGTAGAACCCGCTCCCTACTGGCCGCGGTACTGATTCGGAGCGTCAACGCGCGGCGCTGCCCCAATTAGTCACCATCAAAACACATATTTCAAAGCGAACTGTATCTGGCGCGGGTTGATCAACGTGTCAACCGATTGTCCGAAACTCGGAGCTTCCAGAATTCTCACAGGGATGCCGAAATGAGAGCGGTTCAGCAAGTTGAACGCTTCGGCGCGGAAAACCAGAAAATGGCCGCCGCGCAACTGGAAATTCTTGATGATGGTGAAGTCTGTTTTGGCAATCCCGCTTGACCTGAAAGTGTTCCGGCCAATTCGCCCATTCGACCCCAATGACGCCAGCAAATTAACCGGGTTTGTCTCCAAACGCAATTTCACTCTTCTGTCGTCAACGCTCGTCAATCCGTTCACGGTGTTCAATCGGTCGGTCAGGTTGCCGTCCAGATTTACATCCAGACTGGAATTGACAGTGAAGGGCTGGCCGGTTTGAAAAGTCAGAAACGACGCGAACTGCCAACCGCCGAGCAGGAATCCACCGGCTCCCTTGTCGTCGTTGAAACGATGCAGGAAGGGCAGATTGCCGATGGCGCTGAACGAAAAGCGATGGCGAACATCGAAATTCGCGTTGCCGCGTTCGAATTGCAAGGCTCTGTCGTCCTGCGGCAGCACGAAAGCTCCGGCCACATCGAATACATCCGACACGTCGTCAATCGCGTGCGACAGGGTGTATGCCGCAGTCAGTTGATAACCGTGCGAAAATCTTTTGGTCAGGGTGGTCTGCAACGAATGATAGGTCGAACTGGCCGACGAATCGAAGATAGTGTAAGCGCCCAGCTTCGGATTCGGTCGTTGGAACACGGCGTTTCCGATGTTGCTCAACGGCGGCAACGCCACAGCCAGCAATGGAACGCTGCCGGGCACTTGCGGATTGTAATTCAGCCCAAGCGGATCAATCGGCAAGGTGATCGAATTCGGCCCGCCATTCGGAGTGCGAAACCTGGTCAGCTTGACGCCGCGAGAACCGACGTAAGCCAGGTTGACCAGAAAATCGTCATACAACTCGCGCTCGATTTGCAGGTTGTATTGCAAAGCATAAGGCGCGCGCAGGTTGTTGTCCGGCAAGGTGTAAGCAAGTCCTCCGCCCGATGGCAATCGCACATTGCCGACAGTGGGATTGGCGATGGACGGATCAAACAACAGTCCCAGCACTTGCGGCAACACACCCGACGGCAGACGAATTGCGTTCAATTGATTTGTCAATCCGAAGGTTGTCACCTGTCCCTGATTGGCAACCGAAACTGGAATGAAGATCGGATTGTAGATGAATGTCGTTCCGCTTGTGCCGGGTTGGAAAAGCAGCCGATTCAGGTAAGCAAACGAATTGACGTCTACATTGATCGGCACGAAGTTCGGAAAGACGTTTCGCGATTGACTGACTACGCTGCCCAGCGTCAGGTCGTAATACGCTCCGATTCCGCCGCGAATGACCGTCTTGCCTTGCTGGTTCGGATTGTTTGCCAACGGATCCCAGGCAAAGCCGACGTGACCGCCGAAGTTGTTGCGGTCTGGATCGAAGATGGAATTTCGTCCGCCCAACGATTGTCTTAATGCGCCCAGAGTCGCGTTGTATGAATTCAGCAGGTCTTGATTGCTCAGCGTCTGGGTGCTGAAAGGGCGTTGCAGGCTCAGCGAATTGTCCGGCGTCGGCAGATTGTTCAGAGCGAATGTATTTTCAATTCGCGAATTTACTTCGCGCGGCACTGAATTCAATTCGTAGCGCACGCCGTAATCGAAGGTCAGCCCTCGCCGGGCGTGCCAGTTGTCGTTGGCGAAAAAGTTCAACTGCCAGAATCTCAATCCGATGGTCGAATCCGGCGTGCCAACCGCCAAAGATTGAAAGATGCCGGTCGGTATTCCCAAACTGGCCAAATCGGTTCCGCTGAAATATCCCGGCGTAGGCCCGAACTGGCTGATGTTTGGAAGCGGCGCATTGCCGAACTGAGAGGTCAAATCCGGCGAACCGCCAAAGACGACTTGCGGGCGGTAATTGCGGTTGAGCGAACTGTTGAGTTGTGTGCGCCGAATATCGAAACCGAGTTTGTAAATGTGATTAGCCTTGAACCAAGTCAGGGTATCTGCAACCTGAATCGTGTTGTTGGCTCGCGCCTGCGGGAATAGGTAAACATCAAGCCCGACCGGACTGAATGGCGCGACAATCAATTGACCAATCGGTCCCAGATTACCCTCCACGGTTCGGTCGGCGCTGCTGCGACGATAAGAAACGAATTGAGGATCGGGCGACGGAGAACTGAGATTGATCAATTGCCGCGCATTGAGCAGAAACGGTTCGTTCGGCAATAGTTGCGAACCGGCCAGGTAAGGGTCGCGAAGCTCAGCAAAACTCAGAGCCGTTCGTCCGTAACTGGCGCGAAACTGATTGGCTTTGGACGGCGACAACTGGCTGGTCAAAAACAGCGAGATGTTTTGCGTTCGGACGCTTGGCACGACTCCTGAAAAGATCGCTCCGCCGACCGCCGGAACCTGTTTTTCGTCATCGGTGAAATTGTATCGAGCGGTGAAAGAGTGCGTCGCTTCGGAAAACATCTTGAAGTTGTGATCCAGTTTGAGCGAGTAAATTATCCCGTGCGCATCCGCAGGCAAAACCTGCGTCAGTGTGTTTTCGCCGTACGGCCCAATCGGATTGTTCGGGAACGGAAAGAGCGACAAGACCGAATCGCCGGCGATGAAAGTAGGGAAGAAAGTCTGGCGGCGATTCTGGCTATCGGTTGCGGTAAAGCCCGTCGCGCCGAATCCAAGAAAGCCTCGTTGGGCGACGGTCGGCACGGCGAAATGAGTTTCCTGGCGGGCTTTGATGTCCTGTCGTTCAAACGAGCCGAAGAAAAAAGTCTTTTCGCGAATGATCGGGAAACCGATTGTTCCTCCGCCCTGATTGCGCTGGAACTGATCCTTATCCTGCGATGGATTTGGCTGAACGACGGTTTGCCCGTCAATTCTGACCGGCAGCAAGCGAGTGTTTGTCGGTTGGCCGTTGACGAAACTGCCAATCGCCTGGCCGGTCAACTGATAGGTTGGCGAGTTTTTCGCCGAATAATCGAAGAAGTTTCGCGCGTTCAGCGAAGAGTGATTGAAAAAGTCGTAGACCGAACCGTGAACCTGGTTCGTGCCGGATTTGGATACGGCGTTAACCTGCGAACCAGCGCTGCGTCCCTGCTCAGCGTCCCACAAATGAGTGACGATCTGAATCTCTTTGACCGATTCGATGGATTGCGGAACCAGCGCGACAAAGCCCTGTCGCCGAACACCGACGTCTTCGTCGTTGTTGTCGGAACCGTCCACTGTGAAGTTGTTCGACCGCGCGCGCTGGCCGTTGACGGAAAACTGTCCGGCAGTGCCAATTCCCGAACCGATGCCCGGACCGGCGACGCCTTTGACCTGCGGAGGCGGCGCGACGCCCGCAGCCAGAAATGCCAGATCGTCGAAGCTGCGAATGTTCGACAGTGGCAACAGCGAGACCATCTGTTCGTCGGCGTTTGCCCGACGAGTCGAATCGTTCTGGTTGGTCAATTGCCCGCCGTATTCTTCCTGAGCGATCGGTGCGGACTGCGTGGTCGCAGCAGGAGTTTGCGTTTGGGACGGTTGAGCTGCGGCGATTGCCGGCGGCGAACCGGCAGCCAACTTCACTGGCGGCGCCCAGGTTATAGTCGCATTAAGTTGCACCTTGAGAGTTTCCTGCCCGACCTCAAGCGTGTAGAACCCGGCCTTTTCCGCTTCGATTCGATAAATGCCCAGCGGCAGAAGCGCGAATTGATACAAGCCTTCAGCGTTGGTTTTAGCCGCGCGCCTGTTTCCTGTATCCACGTTGATAACGCGGACAGTAACGTCTGGAATACCCAATCCACCGGCGTCAATTACATAACCTTTGATTGTTCCCGTTACGGTGTCCGGAATTGTTTTATTTCCTGCGGCGGCAAATGCGGGCAAATGAACTTGAGCGGTGACCAAAACAAAAGTGAGAAAGAGGCTGAAAAATTTTGACTTCGGCGTCATAACTTCACACTCCATGAATTGAAGCTTAATCGTCTTCATCAGGGGCAGCAATCTCATAAAGTTGATTGGCAGTTCGCAGGGGCTAACTTGGCAATGCCGGTTTCTGGCCGGACAAGGGCGAACCCATGTGATTTTCAAACCGGAAAACGGGTTAATTGATTGTCAATGTATGAATCAGCGCGTCGGATGTAGCAGGTATCTTAACTTGCTTGCTCTCTTTGTCAACCACGAAGACAATTGACAAAAATCGAAAGGCAAAATGCATGACAACCGCTATCGAACAATCGCTGAATCTCATCCGCGAGGCGAAAAACATCGTCGCTTTTTCGGGGGCGGGCATCAGCACGGAAGCAGGCATCCCGGATTTCCGCAGCAAGGGCGGCATCTGGGAAGATGCCGCATTGATGGAGTTGATGACTGCTCCCGGTTTTCGTCGCGATCCGGCGGGCTTTTATCGCGCTTCGATGCAATTGATGCCGAACATTCATCGCGCTCAACCGACGGCGGCTCACAACCTGCTGGCTTTGCTGGAAGCTCAGGGCAAATTGAAAGCCGTCATCACTCAGAACATTGACGGATTGCATCAAGCCGCGGGTTCGCAGGTCGTTCACGAAATTCACGGATCGTTTCGCACCGGCCATTGTCTGCAATGCCGTGCGGGTTTCGTCATGAGATCGTTTTACGAACAGCTCGAACGCGGAGAAATCTCCATGCCTCAATGCTTGAAATGCCAATCGCCGATCAAACCCGACGTCGTCTTGTTCGGCGATCTGCTTCCATTCGATGTCTGGAATCGTTCGGAGGTGGCGGTCAAACAATGCGATCTGATGCTGGCGCTGGGGTCGTCTCTGGTCGTCTACCCGGCGGCTGAATTGCCTCAAACGGCTTTGGCCAATGGCGCAAAGCTGGTCATCGTCAATCGCGAAGAAACAGATTATGACGACCTGGCTGACGCAGTTGTGCGAGGTGAATTAGGCGATTTTGCGTCTCAGGCTTTGATGAGAATTTAAGCGCCCATAAG
>CAYRQB010000210.1:6573-10900 GCA_964426025.1 uncultured Heliomicrobium sp. | reverse complement strand
TTGCAGGAAGACGTGCTGAAAAACGGAGACCACATTGGCCCGCGAGTTCTGCTGGGAGATTTCAACGAATGGACGCGCGGTTTGACTTCGCGAATGCTGGAAGAACATTTCCAAAGCGCGGACATCCGCCTGCACCTGGGGCGAGCGCGAACCTATCCCGGAGTTCTGCCTTTCCTGCATCTGGATCACATCTACTTCGATGAAGCGTTGGAACTGCTGAATGCCAATCTTCACCGCAGCCGTACGGCTCTGGTCGCTTCGGATCATTTGCCGATCATCGCCGAATTTCGCGTGCGCCATTTTTGACGAAGGTCTTCACACATTTTGCCGACTTTGCTGTAATGCCAACCGTTATGAACATACTCGTGCTCAATTGCGGAAGCTCGACCATCAAATTTCAATTGATCTCCACAGACGCGGAACAGATCGAGCAAAACTCCGATCAGCGTCTGGCTCGCGGCATCATCGAACGCATCGGCGGCGAAGCGGTCTACTCGTTCCAAAGCGAAGGCCAACCGCCGCAACGCGACACGGCTCAATTGCGGGACATACGCGCCACAGTTGATTTCATCATTCGCTGGATTTGCTCGCCTGAATCTCAGGTCAACGCCGTGCAAACAATTTCAGACATTCACGCCGTTGGGCATCGAGTAGTTCACGGCGGCGAAGCCTTCACCCAATCAGCGTTGATCAACGACGAAGTTCTGCGCGGAATAGACGATTGCATTGATCTGGCTCCGCTGCATAATCCGGCCAACATCAAAGGCATTTTGGCCGCGCGCGAACTGCTGGGCGCAGGTCTGCCGCAAGTCGCGGTCTTCGACACGGCTTTTCATCAGACACTGCCGGAACAAGCCTACCTTTATGCTCTGCCCTATCAGTTTTACCGCCGCCACAAAGTTCGCCGTTACGGATTTCACGGAACGTCGCATCGTTACGTGGCCTATCGTTACCGCATGCTGCTCGGCATCCCGCGCGATCAGGTCAACATCATCACATTGCATCTGGGCAATGGATGTTCGGCTGCGGCTATCAAAAACGGAAACTCGATTGACACTTCGATGGGAATGACTCCGCTTGAGGGTTTGGTGATGGGAACTCGTTCGGGCGATGTTGATCCTTCGATCATAGATTTTCTGGCGACGAAAGAAGGCCTGACGACAAACGAAACGGAAAGCCTGTTGAACAAACAATCCGGCTTGCTGGGCATTTCCGGCCTGACGCACGACATGCGCGAATTGCTGGAAGAAGCGCACGAAAACAAAGACCGCCGCGCGTTGCTGGCAATCGAAATTTTCTGTTATCGCGTCCGCAAATACATCGGTTCATATCTGGCAGGGATGGGCGGAGCCGATGCAGTGGTCTTCGCCGGAGGCATCGGCGAAAACTCAGCCGAGATTCGCGCGCGAATTTGCGATGGGCTGGAATGGATGGGATTGAAGCTCGACACCGAACTCAATGCCTCGATGACAGGCGGACGCGAAGGTTTGATCTGCACGGACGATTCGCGACTGAAAGCTTACGTCATCCCGACGGACGAAGAATTGCTGATTGCGCGCGACACGGTCAGATGCGTGCGGAAAATTCAAAATTAACATTACTTCTGAAGAAGGCGAGATTGCTGATGGAAACTCTGTGGCAAGACCTGTCTTACGGCCTGCGCTCGCTGGCCAAAAATCCTGCGTTCACTTTGGTAGCGGTGTTGTCGTTGGCCATTGGCATAGGAGCCAATAGCGCGATTTTCAGCGTGACTGATGCTCTGCTGCTGAAACCTTTGCCGTACAAGGACGCAGACCGATTGGTCATTCTGTGGAACCGGTCGCCGGGTTTGAACATCGAACGCGATTGGTTCTCGCTGGGCCAATACCTGGACATCAAAATTGAAAATCGCGTGTTCGATCAAGTCGCGGTCACATTGGGCGGAAGTTACAACCTGACCGGAGAAGGAATTCCCGAACACGTCGAAGGCGCCAAAGTTTCTTCCTCGCTCTTTCACATGATCGGCGCTCAGGCAATGCACGGACGCGTGCTGTTGCCTGAAGACGACGAGAAAGGCAAATCGCCGACGGTGGTTTTGAGCAACGCTTTCTGGCAGCGGCGCTTCGGCGCGAATCCCGAAGTCGTTGGCAAAACTTTGCGACTGAACGACAACAGCTTCACCATCGCGGGCGTTTTGTCGCCGGGAATCTCTTTACACAAAGAAGTCATGCCGACTCTGAATGGCATTCAACGCGTGGATGTCTTTCTGCCCTTGCCGGTCAGCGACGGAGACCGCGCGAATCGAGGCGGAGAAGATTTCAACGTCTTCGCCAAATTGAAACCTGGCGTAACCGCCGCCGAAGCGCAGACGGATATGGACAGGATCACGGCTGAGATGAAGCGGCAGTACCCGCAGTTTTACCCGGCGAACGGCGGATTGACGTTCAGCGTGGTTCCGCTGCTGGAACAGGTTGTTGGAGATATTCGGCTGGCGTTGTACGTGCTGCTTGGCGCGGTCGGATTGGTTTTGTTGATCGCCTGCGCCAACGTCGCCAATCTGTTGTTGGCGCGATCTGCGGTCAGAGAGAAAGAGATTGCGATTCGCTCAGCCGTCGGCGCAAACCGTCAGCGTTTGATCAGGCAATTGCTGACTGAAAGCCTGTTGCTGGCTCTGGCTGGCGGAATGCTGGGATTGGTATTGGCGGTTGTCTCCGTCAAAGCTCTGCGCGTGTTCGGCTCGGCCAATATTCCGCGATTGCCTGAAATCGGCGTTGACGGTCGAGTGCTGGCCTTCACGTTCCTGGTTTCGCTGGCGACAGGCGTCATCTTCGGATTGGTTCCGGCGTGGCGGACTTCGCAGGTTGATCTGAACGAAGTTTTGAAAGAGGGCGGCAGAAGCTCAGCCGGTGGCGGTCATCACCGAACTCGCAACCTGCTGGTTATCGTCGAAATAGCCATGTCATTGGTGGTGCTGATCAGCGCCGGTTTGCTGATTCGCAGTTACCAGCGCGTGTTGCAAGCCAATCCGGGTTTCAAACCGGACGGAGTTTTTTCACTGCGCTTGTCGCTGCCCGCCGCCAGATACACTACGCCTGAATCGGTCTACAATTTTTACAAACAACTAGGCGAACGAATCAGGCAATTGCCCGGAGTCGAATCCGCCGGTTCAAGCCTTGTCCTGCCGCTGAGCAGTTACTCCGCCGCCTGGGGGCCGATCACTGTCGAAGGCTATGTTCCCAAAGCCGCGTCGGAATTGATCATCTCCAACCTGCGATTCGTCAGCCCTGATTATCTGCGGACGATGGGCCTGCCTTTGATCAAAGGGCGTCAATTCGACGAACGCGACATCAGAGGCGCGGAGGAAGTCGCCATCGTCAACGAACAATTCGCGCAACGCTTCTGGCCGAATGAAGACCCGATTGGCAAACGCGTTCAGCGCGGCGGCAATGGAAAGTGGGTGAAAGTCGTCGGCGTAGTCCGCGATGAAAAACAGGTCAGTCTGGAAGACGAACCGCTGATTGCGCTTTTCAATCCGATTGATCAGTTCAACATTCGAACGCGTTATATCGTCATCCGCACCGCTTCAGAACCCGGACAATTGCTCGCTTCGGTCAAAAATGAGATTCGCGCGCTCGACCCTGAATTGCCTGTATTCGATGTTGGAACGATGGAACAACGGCTGCACGATGCGTTGGCTCGCAGGCGATTCGCCATGCAATTGCTTGGAGTTTTTGCGATGGTCGCAATGTTTCTGGCTGCTATTGGCATTTACGGCGTGATGAATTATTGGGTCAGCCAGCGAACGCATGAAATCGGCATTCGCATGGCGCTCGGAGCCGAGCAGCGAAACATTCTGCAATTGGTCATTCGTCAGGCGTTGATTCTGGTTTCGATTGGTGTTTCGCTGGGATTGGTCGGAGCTTTCGCTTTTACGCGCGTAATCAAAAGCCTGCTGTTCGGCGTCAGCGCAACCGACGGTTTGACCTTTGCGGCAATTTCGCTGCTGCTGGGAATCGTCGCCTTGCTGGCGAGCTATCTGCCCGCCCGGCGCGCTGCGAAAGTAGACCCGATCATCGCGTTGAGGTATGAGTGAGGATGAGGCAAGAGCGCGCTTTTCCTCCGCGATGGCGACGGATGACTTTAGGTTCCAGAGTGCTTTCGCCGCGATGGCGGCGACTGAATTTAGCCGTGGATGAAATCCATGGAAAGTGACGCATTGATCATCACGTCGCGTCAGCGACGTTTGAATTCAGGCGTCGCTGACGCGACGCTGTGATTGATGGCCGACCTCCCGGCGTTGGAAACGCCGGGCTAAATTCAACCGCCGCTCTGCGGCGAAGAATACGAC
>CAYRQB010000210.1:0-6473 GCA_964426025.1 uncultured Heliomicrobium sp. | reverse complement strand
TCGTATTTGGCCAGATGGAAGTAATCAATTCCCCATTGCGCCACCAGCTTGGCCGAAGCCGTCTGATCCAGAACCTCGAAGATGGTGATTTCCTTCGGCGCGTCTTTCGGCAGTTTCCCGGCCTTGTTCCAGGTCTTGGCGACTTCCACCAACTGAGCAAAAGTCATCTGGCCGTTGGAGTAACCTTCCTTGCCACGTTCACGATAATAACCGCGTTTGGCCAAATCGGGATGGACGCTGCGTTCAATGCGCGAAGGATCAACGTTGTAAACGCCTTCGACGTAATCCAGCACGGCCTGCCGCACGGCTTCGCGCTCGTCGTCGGATTGCGCCCGAACTGTGACAGCGGAAATTGCCATCAGAATCACAGCAAACCAGATAAGTTTTTTCATTTATGTCTCCTTGTTGTTGTTTGGAATGTTGCCGAACGTAATTCGCCGGTCAGAGTCATCTCTTTCGGCTTTATGACTTACTGCTCAGCTTAACGTTACCGTTGATGGTACTCAGCCTCAGCTTGCCTCCGCCATTGCCGATGACGCCCTCGAGCTTTTTGGTGTTGAAAGCGCCGCGAACAGTCAGCGGCAGTTCCGACGAGATTCGTCCATTGATCGTGTTGACCTGCACATCAGCATTCGTTGTCGAAGGGAGTACGAGCGTAATGCTGCCGTTGATCGTCTGAAATGATAGCGGCTCAACCCAGGCGGAGCTTCCGAATGAAGCGGTGATATTTCCGTTGACCGTTTCCGCCTGCGCCTGCTCGGTGGTGGAAATTCGAACGTCGCCATTGATGGTGTACGCTTCGATATTACTGTTCAGTGCATCTGCAATCACATCGCCGTTGACCAGGCGGCTGACGAAGCGGACACCTGCGGGAACGCGGACGATGAAATCAACTTTGGTTGTGTTCTTGTGCGACTTCAACCATCCGTCGCCGGGTTCGCATTTGGCTGGCGCGGAAGATTTCTGCGGGTAGAGCGCGCAGATTGTCACGCCGTCAGCGTGTTCGACAAACTCGATGCGAACACCGCTGTCTACGCTGCGTTTTGTGGCAATGACTTCCACTTGATTCCCAGCCGACGGCTCGGCGCGCACTTCGCCGTAAACGCCTTTGACCTGGATGGCCTTGCCTTTTTCAATCTGACCTTGCCAGCGAAAATCATCAGTCTGTGCCGACGGTAAACTCACGGCTAAACCGGCGCTCGCCGCTGCAATCACTACACTAAACATAAAAAGAAAATACTTTTTCATAACTCCTCCAAATTCGATTATTGAGTGGGTCGCGCTTACTCGTATCGTAGGGCGATCATCGGATCAACCTTTGTCGCCCGTCGCGCCGGTATCCAGCAAGCCAGCAAAGCAGCGACTACCAACAAGAAAGTGATCACGGTATAAGTCAGCGGATCACTGGCAGGAATTTCGTAAAGCATGCCGGAAAGCCAGCGTGTGACGATCAGCGCGCCAGCGATTCCAACTGCCAATCCAATCAACAACAGCTTCATTCCCTGCGCCAGCACCATTTTCAATACATCGCCGGTTTGCGCTCCCAACGCGATTCGCACGCCGATTTCCTTTGTTCTCCGCGACACCATGTAAGCCATGACGCCATAGATACCCACTGCCGCCAACAACAAAGCGACGACGGCGAAGAAGCCGAAAAGTACCAAACTGAAGCGCCGCGTATTTAGCGAAGAGGAAAAAACCTGCTCGATGGTTTGGAAGCGAATCGGCACGTCACGATTGAGCGATTGAACTTCGGAGCGAATGGCGGGAATCAAATTTGTGGGATCGGTTTGCCCCCGCACGACAATGGACAAGTTCGACACCTGCCACCATTGTGGACGCTGCAACGAATGGGCATAGACGGTTTCGCTGACCGGCATATCCAACCCTCTATCGCGAACATCGCCGACAATGCCGACGATGACCAGCGGACGCATATCTCCGTCCATGTTTCCGAATTGAATTGTGCGGCCAATCGGGTCTTCGTTCGGCCAGAATCTGCGAGCCAGCGATTGGCTGATAACTGCGGCGGGCGGGGCATTGTCCGTGTCGGTTTGATCGAACATTCTTCCGCGCAACAGTGGAATTCCCATCGCCGCAAAATAACCGGCTCCGGCCAGACGATACTCGGCATATCCCGGCGTAGCGCTGTTGTTATCTTTCAGGAATGTGCCGTTGGATCCTCTGCCGGTCATCGGCAACGCGTTGATGCTGCCGTAAGCCATCACGCCCGGAATCCGTGCTATTCGTTCCAGCAAGCTCAGATGAAATTGCTTGTGCTTCTGTTCTTCTTCTTTGCCGATAGTTGTGGGCAACGAGATTGTCATCGCCACCGCGCTTTCCGGTTTGAATCCGGGATCCGTTTCCAGCAGTTTCAAAAAGCTGCGGCCCAGCAACCCTGCCCCGACCAACAGCGCCAGAGTGATTGCAATTTGAGAAACGACCAAAGTGTTCCGCAACGTGGAATTGGTTGTCTGTCCGCGCCCTGCTTCTTTCAGGTCAGCCTGAAAAGCGTCCGACGAAAAGCGCGCAACCGGCAGCAATCCCAAAGCGACGGCGATAATTGAAGCCAGACTGAAAGTGAATAACAGCGCTCTGTAATTGACTGAAATTTCATCTTCGCGAGGCAGATTGCCCTGATTCAATTGCAACAGCAGGTCAACGCCCCACAATGAAAAAACCAAACCGGCTGCTCCTGCGATCAGGGTCAGCAACAGGTTTTCGGTAATCAACTGTCTTGCCATTCGCCATCGCGAAGCGCCTAACGCCATACGCACGGCGAATTCGCGTTGTCGCGCTGCAACCTGCGACAACAACAGATTAGCCACATTCGCGCACGCTACCAGCAGCAGCAATCCGACAGCCGCCAACAGTATTAATAAACCGCTTTGCACTTTGTCAGTTAAATATTCCTGCAACGGAATCAGCGCCATGTCTGCGGCGTCCGTCTCAGAGCCATATTGTTGGCGGAGTTGTTTGCCGATGGCGCTGATATCCGCGCGAGCCTGTTCAAACGACACGCCGGGTTTGATCCGCCCAATTACCGACCAGTTGTGAGCGGTGCGCGAAGTTTGCGATTCTTCGATTTCGCGTGGAACCCAGATTTCAGCCCCCTGCGGATAACTGAAACCCGGCGGCATGACGCCGATCACTGTGAACGCAGGACCGTCAATGTTCAGCTTGACGCTGCTGAAATCTTCTCTGCCGCCCAACATTCGCTGCCAAAATCCGTAACTCACCACCGCCACCAGATTCCCACCTTGTTTGGATTCTTCAGGCAGGAAAGCGCGTCCGGCAATGGGCTGCACGCCCAACACTTTGAAAAAATCTTCGGAAACCATGTACGCGGGCGTTCGCACAGCTTCGGTTGCGCCGGTCACGACGACAGTCCCGCCGGCAAACTGCGCCACATATTCCAGACAGCAATTGCGTTCGCGAACGTCCAGATAATTCGGCTCGGCCACTGGAATGCGCACGCCTTTTTCGTTCACTTCCCGCAGATGAACGATGCGTTCAGGATCATCGTAAGGAAGCGACCGCCATAACACTGCATCAACCACACTGAAGATCGCTGTCGTTGCGCCGATCCCCAAACTGAGGGTGATAACAACAACCAATGTAAAGCTGGGCTTCTTCAATAGAGTTCGCGCGCCGAAGCGCAAATCCTGCCAGAATGTTTGCATCTTCTTTCCCTCTTCGCGTTATGAAATCTTTCAACTCACAGCAAGAGCAATACCGCTTTAGACCAATCTGCGTGCCATCCGGCCAGACAGCTTGCAGTCCGGCTAAGTGTTTAGCTGGCTATTGATTGGTGAGCTTTGATGGAAACTGCCGAGGTTGTTATCTGAAGTTCATGTCCGGTTCCGGGAAAGAGAGTTCCCGGAACCGGAAAGAGAGAAGAAATAAGTTCATTCGTAACGCAGCGCCATCATCGGATCAACTTTCGTCGCGCGGCGCGCAGGCAGGTAACAGGCCAGCAAAGCTACGACGGTGAGCAACAACGCAATTGCGGCAAAAGTTGTCGGATCGGTCGCGCTGACTTCAAACAGCAACTTCGTCATCAATCGAGTCAACACCAGAGCTGCCGCCAAACCTATTCCAACCCCCAACAGCGCCAGCTTCATTCCCTGACCGATTACAAGCTTCAAAACATCGCGTCGCTGAGCGCCCAGCGCCATTCGCAATCCGACTTCGTGTGAACGCTGCGCGACTGCGTACGACATGACTCCATAAAGTCCAACCGCCGCCAGCGCCACAGCCACAACTGCAAACAAACCGATCAACTGCAAATTGAAACGCTGCTGCCACAATGTATCGTCAACCACTTGCTCCATGCTGACCACGTTTGAAACCGGCAGGTTGCGGTCGAGCGATTTGACCGTTTCCTGCACGGCGGCGGCCAGGCTTTGCGGCTCGACGGTTGTGCGGATGGTCAGCGTCATAGAAGTGAACGGCCCGCGATCGCTCTCGTAAAAGCTTCGGCTCTGTTGAAACGGCAGATAAAGCTCGCTTTCCGCCGGGTCCGTCCAACTGCTCTGTTTGACATCTTTCGCCACTCCAACCACCGTCAACCATCGCGGCTGTTGGGAATTGTCGCGCGGATCATCCAGCGTCAGACGTTTGCCAATCGGATTTTCCGATGGCCAATGCTGTTTGGCCATAGTCTCGTTGATGATGACCACGCCCGGAGCATCCGGCGCGTCACGGTCAGTGAAATCGCGTCCGGCGCGCAACGAAATTCCCATCGTTTGAAAGTAATCGGGACGGCTGATGCGGAAAGTCGCTCTCGCTTCCTGCCCCGGCGACGGCAGAGGTTGGTCTTCGATAGCCAATGTCGTTCCCCACGTGTCGCCCGCCAACGGCAGATGATTGATGGCGCTGACCTGTTCGACGCCCGGCAAAACTTCGATCTGATCGGTCAACCGCTGGTAGAACGCTTCGCGCGAAGCCCCGACGTATTGCGTCGCCCCTGCCAGAGAAATCGTCATCGTCAGCAAATTGCGCGGATTGAATCCGGCATCAACCGATTGCAACTTCAAAAAGCTGTTCATCAACAGTCCCGATCCGACCAGCAGAACCAGCGCCAATGCGATTTCGGCTATGACCAGAGCTTCGCGCAATCGGCGATGCCCGCCCCTCGTTCCGCGCCCGCCTTCCTTCAGCACGGAATTCAAATCCGGCCTGGAAGCCGCAAGCGCCGGAACCAGACCGAACAGCAAGGTGGTGATCATTGAAACCGTGAAGGTGAAAGCGAGCGCCGCTTTGTCAATTTGAATTTCGCTGAGACGCGGCAACCGTACGGCAAAACTGTTGCTGTTGCCGGTCATCAGCGATGTCAGCCAATCAACTCCCCAGACAGCGAACAGTATTCCGACGACTGCGCCACAAAACGAGAGCATAAAACTTTCAGTCAGTAATTGACGGATGATGCGCCAGCGGCTGGCTCCAAGCGCCGACCGCAATGCCGCCTCCTTCTGCCGAGCCGCCGCTCGCGCCAGCAACAAACAAGCGACGTTTGCGCAAGCGATCAGCAGGACAAAACCAACCGTCACGGCTAAAACCAGCAACGGCAACCGAACGTTGCCGACGACTTTTTCATTCAATTGATCTACGCGGATATTCAGCCCGGTGTTGTTTTCAGGGTAAGTCCGCGCCAGTTGATTGCTGATCACGCGCATTTCAGCTTGAGCCTGGGCCATGCTGACGCCCGGTTTCAATCGCGCAAACACGCGAAGCGAACTTCCACCGCGTCTGGTCGCTCGACTGCTCAAATCCAACGGCGTCCACATCTCTGCGCGCGTTGACCAGAAAGGCGGAAATTGAAACTGCTGCGGCATCACGCCAATCACTGTGTAACTTTCTCCGCTCAATCGAACCTGCCTGCCCAAAATGCTTGAATCGCCGTTGAAGATGCGCTGCCAGAGTTTGTGACTCAGCACCAACACACGATCTTTGCCCGGTTGAAAATCTTCGGCTTGCAAAGTTCGCCCCAACTGCGCTGGCACGCCCAGCATGTCAAAAAGCCCTTCGCCCATTCGCAATCCGCTGATCTGTTCCGGCTTGTCGTTGCCGGCCAGCGCTCCGCCCCAGGCTTCCGCCGCAGCCATCTGATCGAAGCTTTTGCTGTTGGCGCGGAAATCCAGAAAGTTGGCGGGCGAAACCGGCGATTGCCCGTTATGCAGCAACGTCACGATTCGTTCGGGTTCGTTGTAAGCCAGCGGACGTAACAGCACGCCGTTGACGACGCTGAAAATTGCCGTGTTCGCTCCAATTCCCAGCGCCAGCGTAATGATGGCAATCAATGTAAAACCGGGATTTTTCAACATCATCCGCAATCCAAACCGAAAGTCCTGTCCAATCATTTGTATTGCTCCTCTTCTGTCATCTGCTTTATCCGCAAATGGCAGCGCATCATTTCTGAGTGGTGTCCTATTTTTGTGTTGCTATCTGAAAACAGGGACTTCCGCCCACGA
>CAYRQB010000209.1:0-11017 GCA_964426025.1 uncultured Heliomicrobium sp. | reverse complement strand
CGTCTGTCGCAGAAATACAAATTCGTCACGCCGTACACGGCTTTTCTGGCCGCGCCGCGTTCGCTGCTGCGCCCGCGAGTCATTCAACCCGGCGATCCGGTCATACGAGTCAAAACCGATCCGGCGATCAAGGAAGTTTTCGCCGTGCTGCCCTTCGGCGAAACTTTGCCGCTGAAATTCCTGCCGAATGACGGCGTCTGGCAAGCGCGCTTTCTCGCCCCGTCGTGGATGCCCGACGGAACTTATCGTTGCCGTTTGTTGCTGACAGATAAAAACGGCAACGGCTATCAGGAAGAAAAAAGCTTCGTCATTGACAGCCACGCGCCGAAACTCAAGGTTCTGGTTGATTCGCAAACCGTCCGCGCGGGCGACGAAATCGTCATCAGGGTGAATGCCGACAAAGACACCGTGCGGCTGGTCGCCAAACTTTATGGCGCGGCTCCGGTGCAACTTGTCTGGTCGGAAAAGGAAAAAGCAAGCGTTGGCCGTTTGCGCGTGCCATCGGGTTTGGCTTCAGGTCAATACGCGCTGACGGTTTCCGCCGAAGATTTCGCACACAACCAGTCGAGCGCGGAAGTGATGCTTTCTGTCATCGGGCGGTGAAGCTGGGAACGCACGCGCCCTCGCGTGCAGGCGTGGTGAAAGACTCATCCCTGCCGGAAGGAAACGCTTAAATGCAGAGGAGGCACGCGGGGGCGCGTGCGTTCCCAATTGGAGGTTCGGATGAAAAGATGGAAGTTCAAATCGGCAAGATTGCTGGCGCTGGCGATGATCGCGCTTTCAATTTCATTTGCCACCGTCAAACCTCAGCGAGCAGCCGAAAGCGCAACATCCGATCAGGCGCGCGATGAACAATCCGCAGCCATCGAATCGGCGCTGTTCACACGCGCAGAGTTTTTCGGCGTTCAAGCCGTTGTGCCTTATCCAACCGCCGAAGCTCGCGCGCGGCTTGCCGGAGTCGAGCGCCGTTTTCCGAACGATTCAAACATCAAATTGAAACTGGCTGAGCTTGACGAAAAACTCGGCAACGCCGAACACGCTCATCAATCAATGCAGCGTTACGTCGAACTGGAAAAGAACAGCGTTGACGCTTTGAGCAAGCTTGCGGCGTTTTACGACCGGCGCGCGCGCTTTGCCGACGAAGCCGCGACGCTGGAACGAATGATCGCCGCTTCAGCCGCCGATCAGCGCCCGGCTCATCTGATTCGATTGATTGAACTGGCAACTCGTCACGATCTGAAAAAATACCAGCAGCCGGATTTTTTCCGAAAGCTCATCGCCTCCGATCCGGCGGCGTTCGAGTTCGTCGAACAATTCGTCGAACAGCTTTTTGAAAAAAACAATTACGCCGAAGCTTTGCGCGCAGTGCGACAATACAAAACTTCTTTTCCTGCTGAACACGTTTTCTTTCTTGAAAAAGAAGTGGACGCGCTGGTTGGGTTGAAGCGCGATAAGGAAGCCGAAGAGGTTTATGTCGCCGCCTTCGATCCATTCTGGTCGGATGAACGAGCGCGAAAGTTCTACTACGATTTTCTGAGCGAGCATGACCGGCTGCGGGCTTACGGCAAAGAGTTGAAGCAGGCGCTTCGCCGTAATCCAGCCAGTTTCGATGCGGCGGTGAAACTTTTCCATTACAGGCATTACGATTACGAATATAACGAAACGAGCGCGGCGGCGATTTTCACTCAGCTTGAAAAAGCTCGCGTCGCTCGTGGCATCAGGTGGAAGCCTGAAGAGTTGGCGACGGCGGCGCGTTTGTTATTGCTGCACGACGAAGCCGATCTGGCTTCACGGTTTTTGTACACGCTGCATCAACAGGGCGGATTGCAGCGCGGAAGCGAGCTTCGCGAAAAAGTCATCTATCAAATCTTCGAACTGCTGCTGGATGCCAATGATCAACGAACTGCGCTGACGGCGGGCGATCTCAGCTTTTACCAGGACGTGGCCAAAGCCGAGCCGCATCCGGGAATGCTGGGCGGCGTGCTGTCGCTGGTGCTGGCCGATTCGAATCCGCAGGACAAACTCGATCGAGCCGATCAAACCGCCGTCGCACATTTCAATCGCGCGTCGGCTTATCGCGTCTTCAATGCTTTCAAACAGGAATATCCGACTTCGCCTGCGCTGGCGCAGATGTATCTGGATTTGATCCGGCTTCAGGTTTCGGCAAAAGACACTGCGGCGGCAGCGGCGCTGTTGGCTGAATTCGGAAAGCGTTACGAAGACGCGCCGCAATTTGCCGAAGTCGCATTGAAGCTGGCCGACGCCTGCATACAGCTTGGCGATCATCAGCGCGAGCGCGAACTTTACCGGCGGTTGCTGGACCATCTGAGCAATCGGCGTAAAGGAAATCAGCCGCTGGTTCCAACCGTCGCCAGCGACGATCCGAGCGATGATCGCCCGATCACAGCGTCTTATCCGCCAAATACAAATTACGGTTATGGTCTCAACGATTCATTCAAGGCAGAAGAAGAAAGTTACGGTTACAACCGCCCTTCTCGCTTTCGCGCGGTTGTTATGACGCGTGGCAATCGGACTGAAACCGATGCGGTTACTTACTCAATCGTGCTGAATCGTTACGTCGCTTCGCTCGTCAGAGAAAATCGCGCGGCGGAAGTAATCGCGCTTTATTCAGCCGAAATCAAAAAGCATCCGGACGAGCAGGGATTGTATGAACAGATGCTGCAATGGTTGGGGCAGACGAATCTGACCGACGACCAGTTGCGCGTTTATCAGGAAGCGATCAAACGTTTTCAGTCAAACGCCTGGACCGACCGTCTGGCGCGCTGGTATTTGCGGCAAGGGCGAAAGTCGGAATTTGAAAAATTCTCACGCGAATTGTTGGCGGGAATGAACGACAGCGAAATTGAAAGTTATCTGGGCAAATTCATTCAAATCGGCAACAACCAAAACGCAGCCAGCTTCAACGCGAATCTTTATCTTGGCCTTTACAGCCTTGCTCACCAGCGTTTTCCGCACAACCAGCGATTCGTCGAAGGCTTGTTGAGCTATTACTCCGGTCACAAACAATGGAGCGAATGGCAGCGATTGCTGGCCGAACATTACTTTGAATCGAAAACGATTCGCGAAAGGTTTTTGACACATCTGGCCAGCGGCAATCGGCTTCGCGAATACCTGCGAACCTCTCAAGCTCGCGACAACGCGATTTATAAAATGTTCAGAGCCGACGCCTCTGCCTGGCTGTCGGATTTTGAAGGCGCGGTCGGGGCTTATCGCGAATTGAATCGCCTTTACCCGAACACGCCTGAATTCGCCGAACGGCTGATCAGCTTCACGCGATCATTCGGCCAGAAAGATCAGAGGTCTTTGGAAGAGTGCGCCGAATTGCAACTTGCCGCCGCTGAAGCTTCGCCAGCCTCGATTGATCAACGCACGCGGGCCGGAGAGGTTTACGCCGAACTTGGCAATTACAAACTCGCCGCCGGTCAATGGGAACAGTTGCTGAAATTGCGAGCGGGCGACGACGCGATGTTTTTGGAAACGGCGACGATTTATTGGGACTACTTTCAGTATGACGACGCGCTGCGAATTTTGAAATTGATTCGTCGGCAGAAACAGGACGATGCGCTTTACGCATTTCAAATCGCGGCGATTTACGAATCTCAGCACAGGAAGAAAGAAGCTCTGGCCGAATACGTCAAGGAATTACATCCGCATTCGCGCAATTACTGGCGGACGAAATCGCGGTTGAAAATTCTTTACGCGCGCAAAGACACGCCCGCGCAATTGCGTCAGGCTCTGATGTCGCAGCTTGCGCAAACGCGCGATGCAAACGAACGCGATGGAATCGCGCTGGGTTACGCTTATCTGATGAACGACCTGGAACGCTGGCAGGATGCCGCGCCGCTGCTGAAGCGTCAGGTTTCCAACAGCCGATGGCCGGAATTTCTTGATAACGCTCAGGAGCTTTTCAGTCAGCACGAAGACACGGCTGGCGAACAGGCAACGTTGCGGCGATTGGCTGTCGTCGCCAAAACCGAACGGCAGCGAATTTCCTACCGATTGCAATTGGCGGAATCGGCAGCCGAAAGCGGACAGAAAGAACAAGCGGCGGCGATGTTGTCGCAACTGATCGCCAATCATCCGACAAATTACGGAGTGCTGACCGAAGCTGCGGATTTTTACTGGCGGATAGGCAAACGCGAACGTTCGATGCAGGTGTTGGCCGGCGCAGCGCGGCGCAGCAATAAGAAGTTTCGTTACGTCTTCGCGCGCAAGCTGGCTGCGCGTCAGAACGAACGCGGGCAATTGGCGGCGGCTGAAGCGACGCTGAAAAATCTTTACGACGACGACCCTGCAAACCTGGACGTGTTCCGCGAACTGTCGCGCATTTACGTCAAACAGTCGAAGGCCGAAGCTTTGCGCCAGCGTTATCGCCAAACCATTCGCGCGGTCAAAGAGCGTGAGACAGACCATCTGGCTATGCGGCAGACAATCGCCGAATTGCGCCAGCAGGTGATCGAAGCCTTCACACAACTTCGCGATTATTCGTCGGCCATCGAACAGCACATAGAAATCATCAACCGCGACCCCGATGATGAAGACAACGTCAGAGCGGCGGTCGAATACGCCAAACGATACGGAGGCGCGGACAAGATGATCGAATATTATTCGCGGGCTTCCGCGCAGGCGTTCAAGGATTACCGCTGGAATCTGGTGCTGGCGCGGCTTTACGTATCGAAAAGCGATTGGACAAATGCGAAGCAGCAATTTCGTCAGGCGATCAACAATCAGCCGGAGATGATCGAACTTCATTCGGAAGTGGCCGAAGCCGCCGTTCGCGCCAAAGATTATTCGACGGCGATTGACGCTTTGGCACAATGCGCCGAACTGTCAAACGACGATCCGATTTACATCAAACGGCTGGCCGAAGCTTTTGACAAAGCCGGTCGTCGCCGCGAAGCCGAAGCTGCGCGCGCCAAACTGCCCGTTGAAAAACCCAGGCACCAGACAATCGGCGGCCAGTTTGCCGAAGCCGCTTCGTTGCCGAAACACCAGCGCGCGAAAGCGATTGCCAAATATCGCCAGGCCTTCGACGCTTTCGCAAAAGATTTTTATAAATACGAAATCAGCGCTTACGAACTCGCCGGTTATGTTTCGACCGTTCGCGATGAAGACGCTCTGGATCAAATACTGCGGCGGTTGTGGGAAGCGCGCGAACGAATCCGCCGCGATTCAGTCAGTCAGGACAATTTGCTGGCGGGCAAAGCTCGACGCTTGCTGGAAACTTTCGACCGCGCGTTGCCGGAAGCAGTTGGCAAAATCGCCAGTGAATACGCAACCGGCGACGAACTGACCGCCGTGCATCAGGATTTGCAACGATGGATCAATTCGACTGGTAATCAGGGCGAAGCCGACGGCACGCAGGCGATGCTGCTCAATCTTTGTTATCGCGCGGGCTTCAACGATCTGGCCGATCGAATTTTGATCGCTCGTAAAGATTCGGCGGCAAGACTCGATCCGCAAACGACAAACAACAGCCAGTCAATTTATCAGGATCGTTTGACGACGCTGATCAACTTTTACAACGAACGCGCGGCCTACGATCGCATCATTACGCTGGCCGAACAGGAACTGGCGAAGAATCAAAAACACAGCCAGAGCCATTACCGTTCGATGATTGCCGAATATGCGCGATTGATCGGCGACAGCGAAAAAGAAATGACGATGTTGCGCGCGGAATTTCAATCCGGCGATGGCAACAATCCGGCCAGCAATGCGCCAATGGCCGAACGGTACTTCGAAGCTTTGATTGAAAACGGCGAAACGGGAAGAAACGAGTTGCGACAAATTGCAAATCAGAAAACACCGCATCGTTTTCAATTCATCAATTTTCTGCTGAAAAGCAATGATCTGGAATTGGCGCGCGCGGCGATCAAGGCTGCTCCGCCGGATCAAGCGTGGCAGCACTCACGGCAGGCCGAACTCAGCCTGGCTGCGCGCGATTTGAATCAATCGAATGAAGCTTACTTTCTGTCGGCGCTCGGTTGGAAAAATATCGGCGAAATGATCGCCGACAAACCTGACAACTCGCGGCAGCTCATCGGCGACAACTGGTTTTATCTGGCTGACAGTTACGGGCGATGGATGAGCCTGTCTGAAAACTCGCGGCGGCAAAGCGGCAAGTTCCTTCCCGCGATGCTGGAAAACAAACCGAAGGATGCGGGCGAACAGCACAATCTGGCGCGATGGTATCTGGAAAACAAACAGCCGCAACAGGCTTTGGAGCATTTGCGGCTGGCCGAAGAAATGCGCGAAGGCGACAGAGCTTTGCTGAAAGTAATTTGGGCGGACATCGGCTCGGCTTACTTCGCGATTGGCGAAAGACAAAAAGCCTTTGATGAATGGGCGAAGCTTATCGAAAGCGAAAAGCCTTCGATTGAAGACTGCCAGTTTTACCTTACCGCTTTGAGCAAACACGGGCTTCAATCCGAAGCGCGCGCAAGGTTGCAACCGTTGGTCGTCAAACGGCTCACCGGCATCAATCGTGATTCGTCTTATTACGGCAATGACGCGGGGAAGGAGTTCGAAGCCCTGAAGCCGTTGATTCGCGCGTTGGCGGAATCGTTTGGCAAAACGAACGACGATGGAAAGGCCTTGTTTCTACGCCAGCTTTGCGACGCCGTTCCGCCAGACATCCTGTTGGCGGAAATGATCGTCAGCGAATCGCTAGTTGCTGAAAATCAGCTTGGCCCGTTTTACGAAATGCTGGCGAAACGAAGCGCTGGATTTTCCGGTTGGGAATCGGATTCTGATTTTGTTGACCGACGAAACTCTCATCCGACCTGGAGCAGGGAAGAAATCGAAGAGGCGATGGATCACGCAGGCGGCACGCGCGGCAATCAACGCGAAAGCGATCGAATGGGTTGGCAAAAACGATTGCTCGAACATCTGATCGCCGAACGCAGGAATGCCGAAGCGGCGACGCTGATTTCAATCATTGAAGCGGATTTGAAAAATCGCTTCTCGCGGCCTGACTGGCTGCGGTTGGCCAAACTGCGATTGGATGTTCGCGTTGACCGTTTGCCGCAGGCTTTGATTGGGTTGAAGCATTTCGCGGGAATTGAAGTCAGCGAGCGAATTGACAAAGTTTCTCCGCCGAACGCCGAACGTTTGAATCAGGCGGTTGAGATGTTGCGTCGCGAAAATCGCAAAACCGAAGCAGATGAATTGCTGCGCGCTGCTTACGAACGCCAACTTGCGATGGAGCAATTAAACGAAACTCCGTTCGTAGGTTTGGCGCGGTTGTCGTTTGCGAAAGCTGATGTGGAGCAGGGATTGAAGCTGTTGAAATTGATGACCGATCTGGCGACGGCGGAAACGCGCAGCGTAGCGTCGGCTGAGTTGGCAGCAATGCCACAGATCAAAGCTCGCGCCATCGAAGCCGAGTGGATCGAAAAGCCTGAAACCGTCAATCAGTTGTCGCTTTCAAATTCGCTGCGGTTGTCGGCTGAAACCGCTGCGGAATTCGGCCAGTACAATACGGCGATTGAATATCGCCAACGATTGTTGGGTCTGTCGCCGGAAGACAACGATTGCCGGATAGAGCTTGCGCGGTTGTTTGCCGTCAGCAAACGAGAAAACGATTCGGCGAAGCTGTTGGCTTCTGTGATCGTTGACCGGCTGGTGAACAGGCAATCGCGATGGACTGCTTTGTGGATTGCGCCTGAACTTGCGGACAAACGCGATGCCGTTTGGCAATCGCTGATTTCGCCAATTCGCGCGGGCAAAGACGGCGAAAGTATCGCTGCCGTTGAAGCGTTGTCGGCTTTTGATCGCGGGCAGAGCGGCGAAGCAATCGGCTTGCTTGGCGAAGCGGCAGCAAAGATTCCGAGCAATCAACTGAATCTGTTGCGAGCCGTGTTGATGAAAAACTCCGGCCAGCACAGAGAGGCGTCGAAGAAGTTTGCCGATTCATTTGTAGCTTTTTCGGATACATCGGCGATGTCTGCTTTCGCTTCGGGTGAAGACGAATTGCGATGGCAGATCGTGCGGCTGTTCGCCGAACAGAAAAAACCACGCGCCGCGCTGAAGCTGGCGAACACGGACGAACGATTGCGAGGCGTAGCGACCGCCGGAGCCGTTGAAGGAAATCAGAGGGAAGTTGCGACGACCGGAATGATCAGTTTGTCAGCGCGAGTTTCTGAAAAACAGAAAGCTTCGCGATTGGACTTGCTGGCATTGCTTTCTTCGTCGGCAGAACAAATCGGCGAGTTCGACAGAGCGGCGGATTTCGAACGAGCCAGAATCGCTTCGCTGAATGCCGATGAGCGGCGCAAAGTCGAAGCTCGAATTGAGCAGTTGAAAGCGAAGCAGCGAGAGAGGCTGAGCAGACGTGGCATTCCGCTGACGGTTAATGACCGACCAGTGACGCCGCGTTAGTAAATGAATGGTTGAAGGCGGGCAAGATGCCCGCGACACCGGCGAGCAGGGATGCTCGCGCTCCCAACCGGCGAGCAGGGATGCTCGCGCTCCCAACCGGCGAGCAGGGATGCTCGCGCTCCCAACGGAGGCAAGACAATGTTTTCAAATGTGATTTCAAAAGACGACCTCAGGCAATTGGGCAAACGCGCTTTGTTTACTGCGCTGTTACTGCTGTTGTTGATTGTCATCGGCGTGGCCATCAACACTGTTTCGGCTCAGCGAGTCAACAAGGATTTTGAATTGGCCGCAGACTTTCCGCGTGGCGCGCTGGTTTACGCTCAGTTTCAGGATTTGCCCGCGCTGTTGAAACAGTGGGACGAATCGCAGATGAAAGAGCGTTACCTGGCCAGCGTCAGCTTTCAGAAATTGCAATCGCGTCATCTGGCGATCAAGCTGCTGGCGCGTTGGGAAGAGTTCAACGACGCTTCGGGTTTTCCGATTGATCTGACTGTGTTCGGTTCGATGGCCGATAACCGAGCGGCGATTGCCGTTTACGACATAGGAAAGCTCGATCTGATGTTGATCGCTCCGATGAGCGACACGAAGTTTCAGGCCTGCCGGTTCTTTCAGGACAAAGACAACTTTGAGGAGATAGAACTGCCGGACGGCGCGACTTATTACCTTCACGATGTCGAAGCAGATCGCGGGCGTCAGAAACAACACATCGCATTCGCCCACGTCGAGGGGCGTTTCGTGCTGGCGACCAGCGAAAAGCTTTTGCTGCGCGCAGTGGCAAACATCAAAGGCCAGGCGAAAAAAGATCGCCTGACCGACGAACCTGCTTTCCAATCTCTGGCCAAAACCGTCAAGCCGCATTTCGTCACAGTCTGGGTCGAACAATCCAGGCTGAACGACGATTGGTATTTCAAACATTACTGGATGATGAGCGATGCCGCCGAATTGAAAAACATTCGCGCTGGAATGTTCGATCTGGAAATGCAAGCGGGGAAGTGGGTTGAACGTCGCGAGTTTGTGTTGAACGGCAAATCGGCAAACGCAGGTTCGGCTTTGTCAAAACAAACTATGCAGCGAATTCGGCAAATCCTTCCCGCCGATGTTCCGTTTGTTCGGTTGAGTTCGATTGACGGCAAACCGAAGTTGGCGGCGGAACTGGTCAGCGGAGCTTTGTTTGACGGCAAGATTGAAGCAACGGAAAAAGGGAATCTCGTTCGCTGGGATCGTTACAGCGACTACGATTTCGCGGTTTCGACTTCGGATGACGAATATTACGGCGACAGCCGGTATTCCTATCTTGGCTACGAATTCAATTCGACGATTGACGAAGAAGAGAACGAAGGCGAAGAAGATGATAGAGCTTTGAGGCTGGCGGGCGAGCGCCGCTTTGCGCGCGGATTGCAATCGGCTTTGCAATCGGCTCGGCCAATGGCTGCGGCAAAAATCGCCAGACCGCGCGCGATGGAAGGAATGCTTTTTGCCGAATTCGCGCGGGCGACGGTCGTCAGTTTGCAAAATCCCGCGTCGCTTGATCGCGCGGCGCTTGAAAGCGCAATCGGCCAATTGGCCGCAAGCCGTTTGATGGTCGCGGGCGCTTCGGGCAATTTCGTCTGGAAGAATCGAAACGAAGGCGGCGCAAGCTGGCGGCAGATGGAATTGCCTGTGCTTGGCCGTTCGGTCTGTTACGGCGTGCGCGGGGGCGAACTCGTCATTTCGAACAACGCGGAACTGCTGGCGGCTTTGATGAACGGCAATCGCAATGAGCGAAGTTCGGTTTCATCTTCGGTTCACGAATTGACGGTCATTCGATTGAGCGAACGCAAGACCGCATTCGATCAAATCTTCGCGCGATTGGAAGAACCTTTGGTCAAAGCTTACTGGCAACAGCGGCACGGCACGGACAACGGCCCTTCGCATGAATTCTTTTCCGGAGAGATTGCCAGCTTGCTTGATGTCGCCTCGCCTGTTGATGAAGTGCGGATTCAGCGAAGTTATGCGAATGGAAGATTGAGGGAAGAGGTGACGGCGATTTTGAAATGAGCGGCAACACAGTGTCGAGCTAATCACGTTAAATGTTAAAAGCCGACTCTTCAATTTTGATTCGGGCGATTTCGATCATTTGATCGAAGTGGTTTTCCAACTCAAGATTTGCGCCGCGCAAACCGGCGACTACCTGTTCGGCCCACGACAGATAATCGCGCCTTCTTTGAAGCGGCCAGTTGGCGGGCGGGCTGTGGGCAAGATCGCGAATGTTGCTGATCTTATCGGCAAGTTTGATCTGCCTGGCTCCGATTGATTTATGCGGAGCGTGTTCAATCTGAAGAAGTTTCCTCATTTCCTTCGGTAAACTTTTGTCGTCAGTCACTTCCTGAACCAGAGACAGCACTGTTTCACCGAAGGCGATTCTGATTTCGTCGGCTGTGGTCTGAGTGTCTTCCAGAGTGTCGTGCAAAATTCCCGCGACGATGATCTGAATGTCGCGAACCCGTCCAATTCCCCACAACAACTCGGCTACGTCAATCGGATGGTTGATGTATGGCGACTGCTCCTTGTCTTTGCGGCGTTGATGACGATGTTTGTCTGCCGAAAATTGCAGAGCCTTGAAGACCAGATGAAATTC
>CAYRQB010000208.1:0-11028 GCA_964426025.1 uncultured Heliomicrobium sp. | reverse complement strand
CGATTGAATCGCGGCTCAAAGATGTCGGCGCGAAAGCGCTTTTCACCTGCGACGGATTTCCGCGCCGGGGCAAAACCGTCGCCGCCAAATTGACCGCCGATGAAGCCGTCGCCAATTTGCCGGACATAATTCGCGTTTTCGTCGTTCGCCGGACGAACGAAACCGTGCCGATGCGAATTGGCCGCGACATTTATTTCGATCAGTTGATGGAAACCGGCGCGAAAAATCCAAAGCTGAAATTCGCCGAACCGACCGAAGCCGAAGACCCGCTGATAGCCATTTACACTTCGGGAACAACCGGCAAACCGAAAGGCATTCTGCATACGCATTGCGGCTTCCCGATCAAATCGGCTCAGGATATGTGTTTCGGCACGGACGTCGGTCGCGGCACGCGCATCAGTTGGTTGACCGACATCGGATGGATGATGGGGCCTTGGTTGATTTACGGCGCGACATTGCTGGGCGCGACGATTGTGCTTTACGACGGCGCGCCTGATTTTCCGGCGGCGGATAGAATGTGGGAATTCACGGCTCGTCACAACGTCGAGGCTCTGGGAATTTCGCCGACCTTGATTCGCGCTTTGCTGACTCACGGCGACGAATTACCTGCCAGACACGACCTGTCATCGCTTCGCATATTGGCTTCGACCGGCGAACCATGGAATCCCGATCCGTGGTGGTGGCTGTTTGAAAAAGTCGGCAAAGGCAAAGCGCCGATCATCAATTATTCAGGCGGAACGGAAATTTCCGGCGGCATATTGATGGGCAATCCTTTGCTGCCGATCAAACCCTGCGGCTTTTCCGCTCCCTGCCCTGGCATCGCAGCCGATGTGGTTGACGAACTGGGCAACTCCATTCGCGACTCGGTCGGAGAGCTTGCCATTCGCCAACCCTGGATCGGCCAGGCTCGCGGTTTCTGGAAAGACGATCAAAGGTATTTGGACACTTACTGGTCGAAATTGCCGGGCGTTTGGATTCACGGCGATTGGGCGATGGTTGACGCTGACGGTCACTGGTTCATTCTTGGCCGCAGCGACGACACTTTGAAAATCGCAGGCAAACGCGTCGGCCCAGCCGAAGTCGAATCCGCTCTGGTCGGGCACGAAGCCGTCGCCGAAGCCGCCGCCATCGGAATCCCCGACGAATTGAAAGGCACAGCGTTAATTTCGTTCTGTGTATTGAAGGCAGGAGAAAACGCGAGCGACAAGCTCGCAATCGAATTGAAACAAAAAGTCGCCGATGAATTGGGCAAACCGCTGCGACCGGAAAAAATCTTTTTCGTCACTGCGCTTCCCAAAACGCGAAACGCGAAAGTCATGCGCAGAGTGATTCGGGCGGCTTATCTGGGAGAATCGCTGGGCGATGTGACTGCGCTGGAAAACCCCGCGGCGGTCGAAGCGATTCGACAAACGCGTTCATAATTCCGTCTTACGATCAACGGTGTGAAGTTGAAAATTCGGCATTTGACATTAACCATCAGCCATTACCCATTAGCAATTAACAGGCAGGGGGAATCTGACCGCTAATGGTTAATGGTTAGTGTTTAATGGCTAATGCCCGGCAATCAAACTGATCTTCATACTGTTGTTTGATGGCGTTGACAGCGCGTAGCAAGGAGGTAAAGGCTATGCCGACAGCAACAGTTCCAGTTACAGAAGAATTTCTGACCGAAGACGTGAGCTTCGAAGAAATCAGCATGCTTCCGCTGGATCATCCGGGAGCGCACGATCCCGAATACCGCGCTCGGCGCGATCACATCGCCGAACTGGCGCGACAATACCGCTATGATCCCAACCACGTCATCCCCGCGGTTGATTACACGAAAGAAGAAACCGCCGTCTGGAACCACGTCTGCTGTCAGCTTGAAAAAGTTCAGGCTCGCCGCGCTTGCTCGCTGTACCTGGAAGCCAAAATGAATCTGGGCATCAGTTGTCTGCGGATTCCTCAATTGCAGGAATTGAGCGACAAGCTCACCCAGGCGACAAACTTCCGGCTGGCTCCGATTGAAGGCCTGGTCGAAACGCGCGCTTTTCTCAGTTGGCTGGGCAAACGGACAATGCTTTCGACGCAATACCTCCGCCATCATTCGCGCCCCGATTACACGCCCGAACCCGACGTAGTTCACGAAGCCATCGGTCACATTCCGATGTTCACAGTGCCGGATTTCGCGGACTTTTCAGAATTCATAGGCAAAGGCGCAGTCGTCGCCAGCGACGAGCAACTGGAACAGCTTGGCCGGTTGTACTGGTTCACGGTCGAATTCGGTTTGATCGAAGAAGCGGGCGAAATCAAAGCCTTCGGCGCGGGATTGCTGTCATCGTTCAGCGAACTGGAACACGCCTTCACAGACGAAGTCGAACGCCGCCCGTTCAAGCTGGAAGAAGTCATCCACACGGATTTCGATTATTCGGACATGCAGCCGCTGCTGTTCATCATTCCGTCGTATGCGTATTTGAAGGAAGTGACGCGCGATTTCATCCGCAGCTTCGGCAAAACCGGCGACCTGGCGTTTGCACCGTTCGGCGTGCCGAAGGCGGTTTGGTAGAGCATTAGCCGCTACCAGGAGTAGAATCGGCTAGCGATGGCGAAAACACACTTTTCCATTCTGAACTCACCGGGTGTTCGTGCTGCGCTCAAGCAAACTTGGCGCGATTCAAATCCGGGAGTTTCCGGTGGGCACGAAGAAGGCGGCTTTATCCTGCAATCCTCAAATGGCGAGTTGAGTGTTTTGCGTTGGCATCGTGGAAAACAGGACGAAATCAAGCTGTTGTCTCACCCGGATTACAAAATCGGTGAAGATGCAATCGTTGCTTCTTTTCATACTCATCCAAACACTGGCGATGATTATTTGCAGGAACCGAGCGAAACGGATAAACGCGCGGTTAGGGATGACCTGGATTTGAAAGGTGAAAGCTACGTTGGCGAATTCGTAATTTCGGCAGAGACGATCTATCTGATTACTCCTGCTGGCCGTGTGCGTGAACTGAACGATACACAAGAGTATTTCTCTGAAGAATAGGAGTTAGTTATGGCCGCAGTTCTTAGCAATGATGTTTTGCAAGATGATCTGGCAGTTTCCCTGGCACGCGTAATTGCCGCTGCCAATAAACGAGCCAGCGAATTGGGCGTGGACGTGCTGCAAAGCATCATCACCATCACACAGATGACTAACGGCGAAGCTTGCTGGCGAATCAATTACGGGGCGAAAGATTACATTGGGCGACGCGGAGGCGATTTGATCGTAGACGTGGACGCCGACAACGCGAACATCAAGCGAGTGCTTCATGGGCAATGATGATTTCAACAGAATCTTTGTCCAAAAGACGGAAGCCGAATACAACCGTTTGGTCACGTTGCTCGATGAATTGATTGATGAAGTCGGCGAAGACGAAGCCCATCCGCTGGCTTCGCTGATGGAAATCATCGGCGTGATGATCGAGCATTACGAAAACGCCAATGTGCCGGAACTGGTTTAAGTGCCGTCATTGACAGACCTAGGGTGTAGCAACTTGTTCCAAGGCCAAGAAAGGTTGTTTCAATGGAAATAAGTTCGTGTCGCATGTTTTCAGAAAAGATAAATCTCCAAAGCATTAGCTTCGACGAAAGCGATAGAAACTTATTTCAAGTAGATGATCCGCGTCTCAGAGCGGATGCGCTAAAACACTCTATCCTCCCGCGTCTTCACGCTTTGCTGAACAAATGTATCGCAACTGTCCGCGATGTGTATGCCGTTGAAGTGTTGGACGATTCCAGAGTCTCTTCCTATCCTCAGTTCAGAACCAAACGCGAAAATGATCTGCAACATTTGTATGATGCCGCCTACGTTGGCTTAGGCGGTCAACAGTTAAAGGATAAGTGGAACGGGGTTCAACGAAAGGACGGTAAGCCGGTTCAGTTGTTACCTTTCAGATATGGGTTCCAACTCACCGAAGAAGGGTTATGTCTATTTCTGGAAAACAATTGGCTGAAAGGACTGACGGACCAATCTCACAAACAGTTTTTTGATTTTCACTTAAAGTTTGAATCTTTGATTCACGTCTTATGCTACAACTCGAAAGTCTCGCCATACTTGGCTTACGGCGGTGAAACTAAGCCTATCTCAACATTCAAACAGCATTACGACTATATGCTCAAAAACCGCATTTTTGACAATCATTTTGTCTCGGAATTCAAGCTATATCCTGTCTTACCTGATTTGCTTCAGGACTGTATTCGTCAATTTACCTGCTTTTACGCTGTTTATGATTCTTACCTTCAAATCGCGATGGGGGACATGGTGCGATTTGAAGACTTACTTCAAAATCTGAACGAGTGGATAAAGCGACGAGACGACTCAGATGATTGGCTGGAAACTGACGATGCTGAAAATGAGCCTTCCGAAGAGGCGAAAATGCAGGCACGAGAGGCAGCAGAGCGAAAGGTAAAGGTAATGCCCTCCATTCGCTGGCAGGTTTTCCAAAGAGATAACTGGCGGTGTGTGGCTTGCGGGCGAGGCGCATTAGATGGTGTCATTCTCCACATAGACCACATCACACCACGCTCAAAAGGTGGCAGAGACACGCTTGATAACTATCAAACCCTTTGCCACGTTTGTAATCTTGGCAAAAGCAACCGAGATTCAACCAGTCTCCGGCAAGTTTGCTGACACGTTCGAAATCACGTCAGGGCCAAGCCTTGAAAGAGCATTTCTATGAGCAACAATCCACTAAAAATCAGACAAGTTCATCACATCGAAATGTACGTCGGCAATGCGAAGCAGGCCGATTATTACTATCGCAATGCGTTCGGCTTTGATCGCATTGCTTACACGGGGCTGGAAACCGGCAACCGCGAGCAGTGTTCTTATGCTTTGCAGCAAGGGACGTTTCGCTTGCTGCTGACGACGCCTTACACGCCATTGGATAAATCCGCGCCTCACATCCTGAAGCACGGCGACGGAGTGCGCGACGTGGCGCTGGAAGTTGACGACGCCGATTTCGCTTATGAAGAAGCCTTGAAGCGCGGAGCCGAACCTGCCGCTGCGCCTTACACGATCAAAGGGGCGCAAGGCGAAGCTCGTCGCTCGGCGGTCAAAGTTTACGGCGACACGATCCATTCGTTTTTCTCGAAGCGCGGTTACGAAGGACCGTTTATGCCCGACTTCGTCGAGTCTCGCGCGGCGGGGCGCAACGCCGGGCTGCTGCGGCTGGATCATTTCGTCGCCAACGTCGAATTCGGCAAGATGGCTTACTGGGAAGACTGGTACAAACGCGTTTTCGGTTTGGAACGTTATATGACCTTCGACGACAAGGATATTTCGACCGAATTCACCGCGCTGAACAGCGTGGTGATGGCCAACGAATCGCGCAGCATCAAATTTCCGATCAACGAACCCGCGCCCGGCAAACGCAAAAGCCAGATCGAAGAGTACACAGAGTTTTACCAATCGCCCGGCGTTCAGCACATCGCGCTGCTGACCACGGACATCGTCGCGACCATCCGGCAGCTTCGCGCAAACGGCGTTGAGTTTCTGGAAGTGCCTGACACTTACTACGAAGCGCTCTCAGGCCGCGTTGGCAAAATTGACGAAGACATCGAAACCTTGCGCGAATTGAAAATTCTGGTTGACCGCGATGATCAGGGCTACCTGCTGCAACTGTTCACCAAACCGGTCGAAGATCGCCCGACTTTGTTTTTCGAAATCATCCAGCGCAAAGGCGCGCAAGGTTTCGGCAAAGGCAATTTCAAAGCTCTGTTTGAAGCCATCGAACGCGAACAGGCGCGGCGTGGCAATCTGGTTTAGAACAAAACCGCCCACGAAGTCACACAAAGGTTCACGAAGATAAAACCGAATATCATTGTTTCCCTTCGTGTTTTCTTCGTGTGCCTTCGCGGGAAAAACCTTATGGCTGAACCAAAATTTATACCACTGACTTCCTGGATTGAGCTTGAGCCGGAAGAGATGAAACGGCGAGCGGCGCAGTTTCGCCAACAGATGCAACAACGCCGAACAGTTCGTTACTTTTCCGACCGCGCAGTTCCGCGCGAAGTGATTGAAGATTGCCTGCTGGCAGCCGGAACTGCGCCGAGCGGAGCGAATCTGCAACCCTGGCATTTCGTCGTCGTCAGCGATCCGGCAATCAAACATCGAATTCGCGTCGAAGCCGAAAAGGAAGAGCACGAGTTTTACACCAGCCGCGCTCCGCAGGAATGGCTTGACGCGCTGGCGCCGCTGGGCACGGACGAACACAAACCGTTTCTGGAAACTGCGCCGTATCTGATGGTCATCTTCGCGCAAAGTTACGGCTTATTGCCGGATGGACGGCGAGTGAAAAACTATTACGTTCAGGAATCCGTCGGCATAGCGACTGGAATGTTGATCACTGCCATTCACAATGCCGGACTGGTTTCACTGACTCACACGCCAAGCCCTATGGGATTCCTGAATGAAATTCTGGGACGACCGGCAAACGAAAAACCTTTTCTGGTTCTGGTCGTAGGCTATCCGGCCCAAGACGCCGTTGTGCCTGACATCGGCAAAAAGTCGCTCGATGAAATCGCAACGTTCCTTTAAGCCGAAGCAAAGTTATGGGTTGGGTCAATGATGCATTGAAAGAACTGAAAGCTGGCAGAAGCGTCAAGATTCGTCCGCACGGCGGTTCGATGCGCGGGCGAATTGAAAGCGGCCAGGAAGTAACGCTTTCCCCCGTCACGCCGCAAGAGCTTGCCGTTGATGACGTGGTGCTTGTCCGGTGGAAAGGCAATTTTCTCCTGCACCTGATCAAAGAAGTCAACGGCAACCAAATTCTGATCGGCAACAACATCGGCAAAGAAAATGGCTGGGCTTCGGTCGCGGATGTTTTCGGCAAAGTAATAGAGGTAAACGATTAGCTGTGTTGTGAGGAAGTAATCGTGTTGAATTATCAAACCGGTTTTGGCAATGAGTTTGCGACGGAAGCTTTGGCCGGCGCGTTGCCGCAAGGCCAGAACTCGCCGCAACAAGCGCCGTTCGGATTGTACGCTGAACAACTCAGCGGAACAGCCTTCACCGCGCCGCGCGCGGCCAATCGCCGTTCGTGGCTCTATCGCATTCGCCCGTCGGTGTTGCACAAACCGTTCAGGCAGATTTCAAATCATCTGATTCGTCACGCCCCCTTTAACGAATTGCCGCCGACGCCGAATCAACTGCGCTGGGATCCGTTGCCGCTGCCTGCTGAGCCGACGGATTTTGTTGACGGTTTGATGACCATCGCCGGCAATGATGGCATTGCCATTCACATTTACGCCGCCAACCGTTCGATGCAGAAGCGTTTCTTTTACAACGCCGATAGCGAATTGCTGATCGTGCCTGAGTTGGGCAAGCTGCGCATTCACACAGAACTTGGCATTCTGGAAATTGCGCCCGTAGAAATCTGCGTCATTCCGCGCGGAGTCAAGTTTCGAGTTGAACTGCTGGATACCGAGGCTCGCGGTTACATCTGCGAAAATTACGGCGCGCTGTTCCGGCTTCCCGACCTTGGGCCGATTGGAGCGAACGGCTTGGCCAATCCGCGCGACTTTCAATCGCCCGTCGCCGCTTTTGAAGACCGCGAAGGCAAATTCAAACTGATTGCCAAGTTTTGCGGCAATTTGTGGGAAGCCGAAATCGGCCATTCGCCGCTGGACGTTGTCGCCTGGCATGGCAATTACGCGCCTTACAAATACGATCTGACGCGATTCAACACGATCAACACGGTCAGCTTCGATCATCCCGATCCTTCGATCTTCACCGTTCTGACTTCGCCAACCGACACGGCTGGAACGGCCAATTGCGATTTCGTTATTTTCCCTTCGCGATGGATGGTGGCTGAACACACGTTTCGCCCGCCGTACTTTCATCGCAACGTGATGAACGAATACATGGGTTTGATCTGCGGCGTATATGACGCGAAAGAGCAGGGCTTTGTGCCCGGCGGAGCCAGCCTGCACAATTGCATGTCGGCTCACGGCCCCGACGCGGACACTTTTGAAAAAGCCAGCCGAGCGGAATTGACTCCGCAACGTTACGAAAACACGCTGGCGTTTATGTTCGAATCGCGCTCGGTGATTTGCCCGACCCGTTTTGCGATGGAAACTCCGGCCCTGCAACGCGATTACTTCGAATGCTGGCAAGGTTTGAAGAAGTATTTTCACCAATGAAAACCATACGATTTCTGCTGGAACATCTGATTGATTACGCCGGATTGTTTCCGCCCGCTGAATTGCCGATGGCCGAAGCGGTCAGGAACTACGCCGCTTATCGTCGAAGCGAACACAGTTGGATGCTGGGACGGTTTATCGTTCCGGTTTCGCGGTTGGATGAATTTGAACAAGCCGCCGCCGAATATTGGCCGCGCGAAAGCGAAGACGGTTATTGGAAGCTGTCAGCTCTGAGCGGAGCGAATTTGGAATCGGACACCGCCCGCATCAACAGCTTCAGCCGCCGGTTCACCATCGCCGAAAACCGCCCGGCGATGATTGATACAACCGAATTCAAAGCCGCCAGCGTCGCCGAATTTGAAGCAGCGATGCGCGTCATGCATCCGACATTGACCTGTTTTGTTGAAATTCCGATCAACGACGATCCGCGAGAATTGATCAAGGCAATCGGCGCTGAAGGAGCTTTTGCCAAAGTCCGCACCGGCGGCGTGACGGCGGATGGTTTTCCATCTTCGCAAAGCCTGGCACGATTCATTTCAATCTGCGCCGAAGAAGACGTCGCGTTCAAAGCCACCGCCGGTTTGCATCACCCGTTGCGGTCGGTCAACCGTTTGACTTACAAACCGGACAGCCCGTCGGCGATGATGCATGGATTTTTGAATGTGTTTCTGGCCGCCGGATTTGCTCAGAACGGAATGAGCGTTGAACGCCTGACCGAATTGCTGGATGAAACTTCGTCCGAAGCTTTCCGCTTCGAACCTGACGCGGTTTTCTGGCGAGAAGAAATGCTGGTTGTCGCGCACATACGAAACACTCGGAATTTGTTCGCCGTCTCGTTCGGCTCGTGTTCGTTCACCGAACCGATTGAAGATTTACAACGCCTGAATCTGCTCTGACCCGAAATGATCATTCTGCTCAATGGTTCAATCAATGCCGGAAAAAGCACAGTTTCCAAACACCTGTGCGAGATGTTGCCGCGCACGGCTCACGTCGAAGTTGACAGTCTGCGTGATTTCATCAATTGGATGCCATTGGAAGAAAGCATTCCGATCAACATCGAAGCCGCCATCGCCGTGACAAAAGTTTTTGTCCGGCGCGGATTGAACGTGATCTTCAGCTATCCGCTGCGCCCGGAAGATTACGAAATCATCCTCGGCGAATTTGCCGAAATCGGCGTACAGGTTCACGGAGTGACGCTGCGGCCACGGTTGGAAGTTTCGCTGACCAATCGCGGCACACGGCAATTAACCGATTGGGAACGCAGCCGTATCCAGTACCATTACGAAACCAAATTGAACGAACCGGATTTCGGCGTCATCATTGATAATTCCGAGCAATCGCCCGAACAGACTGCGAGCGAAATCCTGAGACTAATCGGGGGGTAAGCCATGTCCATCAACGAAACTCACGATCCGAAATTGCGAAGCTGGGTCGAATCGGCCAACGATCCGAACACTGATTTTCCGATTCAGAACCTGCCGTTGGGAGTTTT
Source organism: uncultured Heliomicrobium sp. (assembly GCA_964426025.1). GTDB lineage: Bacteria > Acidobacteriota > Blastocatellia > RBC074 > RBC074 > RBC074. The sequence continues at coordinate 1,379 of CAYRQB010000208.1, read as the reverse complement.
CATACGCCCGGACCGCGACGAATTGCCGAACATAGGCGTTGCCATTGGCGATCAAATTCTGAATCTGGCAAAGGTCGAAGAGCAGTTGTGGTCGGACAACTTCTTCGATGAAATTGCCGACGCCTGCTCATACGAATCGCTGGATATGCTGATGATTCTCGATCCCGGCGAAATTTCGGAATTGCGCCGCCGCGTCAGCCATCTGCTCAATGCCGACAACAAAAGCGACGAACGCGACATTGCCGAAAACTGTCTGGTTCCGATGAATGAAGTTCAAATGTTAATCCCGCACGCCATCGGCGATTACACTGACTTTTACGCTTCGGTTTATCACGCAACGAACATCGGCAAGATGTTTCGCCCCGATCAACCCCTGATGCCGAATTACAAATGGATTCCGATTGGTTATCACGGACGCGCGTCTTCGATTGTCATCAGCGGGTCGCCGATTCGCCGCCCTTCCGGTCAGACGATGGCAGACGGAGCCGAAGTTCCGAGCTTCGGTCCGAGCAAGGTTCTGGATTACGAATTGGAAGTCGGATTTTTCATCGGCAACGGCAACGAACAAGGCAGATCAGTCAGCATTGCAGAAGCTGAAGAGCGCATCTTCGGTTTGTGTCTGGTCAACGATTGGTCGGCGCGCGACATTCAACGCTGGGAATACCAACCGCTGGGGCCGTTTTTGTCGAAGAGTTTTGCCACTTCTGTTTCGCCTTGGATCGTGACGATGGAAGCTCTGGAACCGTTCCGCACTCCTGCTTTCAAACGCGATGAAGGCGATCCGCAACCTCTGGCTTATCTGGATTCGTCGCAGAACCGCGAGCGCGGCGGTTTCGACATCAAGCTGGAAGTTTTGATTTCAACCGAACAGATGCGAAAGCAAAACGTCGCTCCGCATCGGTTGAGCGCGAGCAATACCAAAGACCTTTATTGGACGTTCGCGCAAATGCTGTCGCATCACAGCAGCAACGGCTGCAACTTGCGTTCGGGCGATCTGTTGGCCAGCGGCACGGTGTCGGGAGCGACCAAGGACAGTCAGGGATGTTTGATTGAATTGACCCAGCGCGGCGCTGAAGCCATCACCTTCCCGACCGGCGAAGTTCGCCGCTTTCTGGAAGACGGCGACGAAGTGATCCTGCGCGGATGGTGCGAACGCGAAGGTTTCCGGCGAATTGGTTTTGGAGAGTGTCGCGGAGTGATTGTTGGTTGAAATCCGGCTTTCAACACAAAGACGCGAGGGCGCAAAGGCAGCTATGAATTCCCTCCGCGCCTTTATTGCTTTGCGACATTGCGTTTAGTTTGCAGATTCAACCAAACCGGCCAGCTTCGGCAGAGCTTTTCCGATTTCTTCATTCGCCACCAGATCGGCGATGCCGTCC
>CAYRQB010000207.1:0-11051 GCA_964426025.1 uncultured Heliomicrobium sp. | reverse complement strand
GCTTAACCATCCTGAAAATCCTGTCCATCCTGTCTATTTTTTCATCTGGATTGAAATTGATCGCGCAGAAAGCGAATCGGTCTCAAGGCTGAGTAGAGAAAGTTCAACGCTGGCGGCAGCGGCAGAAACTGCCAGTCGGCGATGTTTGGAGTGATGAACAACCGCCACAAATAGGCGGCCTTTTCCGCCGCCTTTTCCTGCAAGCCGAAATAGAAAAGATCGCGTTTGAAAACTCCTTTGCCAGCGTCGTTCGGGAAAAACAGCCAATCGCAAACCTGCGCCGCCAATCGCGATGTCACTGCATCTGAGTTGATCTGTCTGATGATCGTTTCCGGCAAATCGGCTTCAAGCAGCGAATGCGCCAGCGACAATCCCAGCCACAACATCCGACGGCTGTTGGTCGCATCGGCCAGGCGCATGACTTCATCCCAGTCCAATTCCTTTTCCCTTTCGAGCAGCCAAGCGACATCGGCAATCCATCCCAGACTTGACCAGCAATGCCGCGAACCGTGCGAGCACAAATAAATCAGCAGCGGCTCAACGGCCAATGTCTCCATCGCCTTGCCCGCCGGATGAACCGTCAGTGTGTTGTCGAACAAACGCTTTTCATCCAGCTTCAAAGGAAACAGCTTCGGCGACAGAGTCCAGTGCAATTCGACCAGGATTCGTTTTTGCGCTGAACGAAAAGAAAGCGCGTTGGAGATTTTCAGAAAGCTGCGGTCGCGCAAATTCGCCAGCGCATATTCGGCGTCGTATCCGCGTTCGGCCAACAATTGACCGGCGCGCGGCAAATCTTCGCGATTGACCAGAATATCCAGATCGCCGAATTCGCGCAGAGCCAGATCGCCATAAGCCAACGCAGCCAGCGCAGGCCCTTTGTATGGAATCGCCCGAATTTCGTGCGCGGCGAAATCGTCCAGAATGTTTGCCAGTTCGCCGGTCATCTTCAAATTGTGAATCGCGTTTTCCAGCAAAGCCTGACGCAGATTCGCCAGCACATTCGCCGGAACAATTTCCGAACCCAAACGATCCAGAAAGCGCCAAAGCAGCGGTTGCACTCCCAACGATTGAGCTTCGGCCTGCAAAACTTCCCAATCAATTTCGCGGCGGCGAATGATCTCAGCCCAGCGCGGCAACTGTTGATCGAAATTGACTGCAACCGCAGCCAGCAGCATTTCCAACTCCGGCGAAAATCTTCCGGCGCTCAGGCTTTGATAAATTGTCGAGTCGGAATCTTTGTTCACAATACCGCCTCTTCCATCTGGTTCATCCACGATTGCGCGTAAAGCCCGCCCATCGCCAGCAATTGCTGATGATCGCCCGATTCCACAATTCGCCCTTCTCTGACGACGTGAATCACGTCGGCCTGCATTGCCGTCGTAAACCGATGAGTGATAATCAACACCGTCCGCCCGGCCATCACTCGGCGAAAACGGCGAAGCCAATCGGCTTCAGCCCACGAATCCATGGCGCTGGTCGGTTCGTCCAACAACACAATCGGCGATTGACGCACAAACGCGCGAGCCAGCGCCAGTCGCTGCCATTCGCCCGTGCTGAGTTCCGCTCCGCTGGAAAACCATTTGCCCAGCATGGTGTCATAGCTCTGCGGCAAGCGTTCGATTACTTCCGCCGCTCCGGCTTCCATCGCCGCCTGGCGAATCTGATCATCGCTTACATCTTCGTCAAGCGCGCCCAATCGAATATTTTCTTCGACAGTCGCGTTGTAATGAACCGGCTGTTGAAACAAGACTGTGATCATACGTCGCAAATCTTCGGTTCGCATCAGGCGCAGATCAACCCCGTCAATCGTTACGCTGCCCGCGTCGGGATCGTACAAACGACAAAGCAATTTGATCAGTGTGCTTTTCCCTGCCCCGTTCAAACCGACAATCGCTGTGATCCGACCGGCGGGCACGAACAGATTGAAATCCTGCAAGACCTCGCGTTCGCTGCCCGGATAAGAAAATCGCACATCGGAAAATTGAATGCCTTCGCAAAGTTCGACAGGCGCTGGCGCTGGCGAATCCGTTTCAATCAATTGCGGCTGCAAATCAAGAAACTCAAACAGGTCGCCGAGGAAAAGTCCGTTGGAATAAAACTCGCCGAAATTGCCCAGCAGCGAACGCAACAATTGCTGCCCCTGATTGAAAGCCTGATAAAACAAGGCCAGCGTCCCCAAACTGATTGCGCCTGACAACGCCTGCCATCCCATCCAGGCCAACGCGCAAGCCGTCACCGCCAGAGCCAGCATCGCCGCGCAGAATTCCGCCAGGCTTTGTTTCCAGGCCATTTGCAATTGTTCGCCGCGCAATTTCCGCCGCAATTCGGCAAAGGCGTTTCGGAAATATTCGCCAAGCGCGAACAAGCGAACTTCAGCCGCTGTTTCGCTGGCCGTCAAAGTCCAATCGTAATACCACGCGCGACGTTCGATTTCGGTCACGCGACGTTCCCATTCGTAACGCCGCAACGTGAAAAGCAAAACCACCACGACCGAAGGAATCGTCGCCGCCATCAACAACATCGGCAACCACCATCCGAACGGCAGCAAAACCGCCAGCATTGCCACCAGCGTCACCAGATCGCGCATCAAACTGCCGATGCTTTCCAGCAAGACAATCGGACGATAAGCCGCTTCTGTCCGCGCGCGGTGCAGATGGTCGTGATATTCCGGCAGTTCGTAAAAGGCGAAATCCACTTCGACGGATTTTCGCTGGATCAAATCGCTGATGTGATCTTTCAACAATTCAGCTTGCGCCGCGCGAACGAAATTCGTCACTCCGCGCAAAATTTCCGCGAGCAGCAAAACCGCACCCAGCAGCGCTCCGCTCATCACCAACGGTCGAACGCCAGCCCAATCGCGCGCCGAATTGGAAGCGACGACCAAACCATCAACCACGTCTTTGGTCAGATAGACCATCGCGGCGGGCAATAATCCGGCGACCAGGAGCAGCACAGCCCAGGCAATCGTCCAACGCCCAGCGGCAGCCCACACCAATGCCGCAACGCGCGGCAGATATTTCATCAGCCCGAGAAGTTTGCCGGTCAAAGTTTGCAATCGGCCAATCATTTTTTATTCGCTGTATTTGCCGGACAAGGCAGCCAGGTAGGTGAGCGCAGCGCGCCAATCGGCAAAACGCTGCGGATGAAGTTCAGCCATCTGACGCGCGATTTCCCCCTGATTTCTCTGGCCGTCCATCAAACTGAAAATGTATTGATCGAGTTTGCCGTCTTCGTTCAATCGCGGAACGTAATTGTCCGCCTGCTTGCTCAATTGTTTCGGCGAAATCGCCGCGCCGAAAAAAGTTGATTGCCTGAAATCCGCCTTGATCTGTCCGCCTTCATCTTTGACCCGCGTGTTCCAACTCCAGATGTATTCGTCGCCAACCATCTTTGCGCGAAGCTGAACAGCCGCACGGTCATTCGGTTGCAATTCGACGGGTTGATTCAGCGGAAAGAAAGCGCTGCCGTAAACTTTCGCTCCCCCGCCAGGCGCATTGCTGAAACCTGCGCCTTCGGTCAAAACCGTGTCGAACCACAAACACAAACCGTGAACCGTTCCGGCCTGTTCAATCGTCCAACGCAATTCGCCGTTGGCGTTGAAATCCGTGATGTTCGTGTAATCAATCTCAGTCCAGATTTGCGGACTGGTCAGCAACTGTTCAGGCTTGGCTCGTCCGGCTCCCCAAGTGTTGATGGTCATGCGGCGCGCAGCCTCCGCATTGAAATCGTAATTGTGACGTTCCCAGGCTTTGACGTATGGATCGTACAAATCCGACGCGGAAACCAGCGCCCCCCACAAAGTATCGCGCTCAGGAATCAAAACTCCGTCAGGCGCAAGCAAACGTTCGCGAGCGTCTTTCAACGAAGCCAGATTGTGATCGTACAGCGGCAAGACTCCGCGCAGGTCGGAAATAATCACGTCTGCTTTTTCAGGCAGACTGACGCGAGTCGAAATATCTTCGATAAATTCGATTCTGTCTGCCAAGCCATTGGCGGCGGCCATTTCGCGCGCTGTCTGAATCGCGTCGTTCGGTTCGATGGCGTAAACGCGCCGCGCTCCAAACCGGCAAGCCAGCATCGCGAAAATCCCTGTGCCCGTGCCAATGTCCATGACGACCGAACCCGGCTTGACTGATTTTTCCAGAGCCGCAACGTAGGCCGACATTCGCACTTCGTCAGCAATCATTGATCCGTAATCGGCGACACCATACATAAACTTATTCCTCTTTTTGGCATTACCGTAAAGTTTGGGGGGAAGATTTCGCGGCTCTGCCGCCCGATGTGCGGTATGGCTTTGCCATACCGTCGGACGCGAAAGGATTGGGGGCTATGCCCCAGCCGTCGGGGCGTAACCCCTTGAGAAATTGAAAGCATAAGCGCCGGAAGGTCAAAGACCTTCCGCACATCAGGCGGCAAAGCCGCAAATGCAGTTTCCATCCATACAAACTCCGATAACGCCCTCATCTTCAATCGCCGCAGGAAACCGCCGCCATTATTTCTTCCGACGGTTGCGAAGCGGATTGAAGCTGTCTGAAATCTTCGGCAATCACCTGGCAGAGTTTGAACAGTTGCGCGGGATCTTCGTTGGGAATGACGCGGCGGACGATCACACGATTCATCAAACGGCTGAGTTGTTGAAATTCGCGCGCTCGGTTTTTCTTGTCCAGCAAATTGACAGCGTAAGTGTTGATGACCAGATTCATCAAGGCTTCGTTCGGCGACAGAGCTTCAACAGATGGAGCATCGGGCGACGAACTGCGGTCACCGAGCAGGTAAACTGCCCGCAGCGGAGCCGGATCAAAACTGAACCGATGACCGCGCTCGATCAAATGCAGACAGTGTTTATCCCAGGTCGGAGTCAGCAACGGCAAAGCGTCCGGTTTGCCGTAAAGCAATTCAACCGACGACGGCCATAAACGAATATAAGGATAAGCGGGATGAACCAGAACCTCTTTGCCCTGCTCGTCCAGCGTGACTACATCGTCCGATAGAACCCGATAACCCAGATGTGCGAAAGCCGCCGCCGTCGTTGATTTCCCGGCTTCCGATTCGCCAACCAATGCAATCGCCGAATCGCCGATGACTACGGAACTGGCATGCAGACAAGTCATTCCGCGCAGATAAAGCAGAATGCCCATCACCGGCCCCAGAAAATACATCGCCGTGTCTTCCAGCGTCAGATGATCCGGCCACGTCGCCCAAACCTGAGTGCATTGGCGGTCAAAGACGAACTCAGTTCCATCGGCGTAACGCAGCCAGAAGTAACTGCCATCAGCAATCTGATAAATGACTCGAGTGTGTTGGCCGCTCTCATCTAACTCAGGTCCTGCATACCAAATAACAGATGCTCCATCAGAGTTGCATAAGCGTTCTGGACGTGAGCCAAACCACATCTTTAAGTTTGGTTCTCGACGACCTGAAAACTCAATAAGACCGGGAATCTTTTGATTGACTTCAAGTAACAATCCATTGATTAGGTATGTAGGCATTTACATTTCCAAGGCATGGTGTTTGGATGAATAGCTTATCAAGGTTGCGTCTGATCCATCATCATATCCGCTCCGCCATCCATCATCCCAGTATTTCCAACTGCATTTGTTAATTGCTGAATGCTTCCATATTCAATCAACTGCGGTGAGCGATACGTTTTGACAGTCTTATCCTCTCCGGGCGGCAACGAGTTTATTGATGCGTTCATTTTTGTTAGTTCCCCAATCTTCTATTTGCGAGTTTGATTGTTGGTAATTTGCGATAACAGCAACGAATTACCTTCGCTGCTGTTATCGCGTGTTAAATTCAAGCGCTTGTCTTTTTCGCGCCCATGACACTTCCCCCGTCCATCATCCCCATGTTCCCTACGGCTTGAGTCAGTTGTTGAATGTTTCCATATTCAATCAACCTGGGCTGTTTATAAGTTTTCGATTTGGCTTTGGTTTTGGCCTTTTCCTCAACTGGCTGCGTACTTCTTTGAGAACCCATTTATTACCTCCAGATTCCGGTTTTGGCCGGCGGGCCTGAGGGTTGCCAGCCATTGGTTTAAGTTCAAGGGGCGAAGGTTTTCCCACAAAACAGATGGATCAGTATTTTCATCAGGGTTGGCAATTTTTCCGCAATCAACATAATTGCCGACTTCGGAAAGATGAGTCATTTTATTAGTCCAGGTGCGATTACCCAATCGCAATTCTTCCTGCAAGGGATCAACCGCCAAAGGCGTTTTTGGTCGTTCGATCACCGGTTTCGGCAATTCGCCAGACATTGCCTGCTTCAATAATTCTTTTTCGAACAACCACGGCACTGGCGGAACCGTCAGCAGGAATTCAATCAAGCGCAAATCGGCGAACGGATGCCGCCATTCCAGCGGGACGAAAGTCGTTCCGGCATCGTAAGGTTCCAATGCCTGCCAGAACATCGGCGAACGCAGCACGCCATAAGCTCGTGGCCGCAACGGATGTTTTTTGCGCTTTTCATTCACTTGCCGCAAACGCCCAGCCAAATCCATTCGCCGCGCAAAATCCTGATTGATCCAGACTGGCATTCGATAATTCCAGTTTTCCGGCTTCAACCATTGCCGCAGCGCATATCGAAATCCTACGCGAGGCAATTGCCGTTTGACACGCAAAAACCACCACATTCCCGAAAACAGTTTGCCGAATCGTCCGCGTTTGAACAGCCAGTGGAAATATGGTTTCGACCATTCGCTCATTACGGTATCGGCATCCGATCCGGTCAAAACTACGCGGCTGTTTTCCGCCATTTGCTGATATTGATCGTGCCCCATTGCCGTCGCCGATTCGTTCCATGGTTCCGGCATGCGAATTTCGGGACGATCCAGATGCGCGAACGGTTGGTAATCGTCCGCGATCTGATAGCTGATGGGAATGCGCAAATCGTCGGCGACCATCTGCGCGAAATCGCCTTCGTCGTCGGCAAACAGGCGTTTGAATATGACCGTATAAGCGCGCAGATCAAAATCCGCGTTTCGCCGTGAAAGCAATCTGTGCGCAATCGCAGCGACCGCTGTGGAATCCAATCCGCCGCTCATCTGGACGCTGACGCGATTCGTGCGCAACCGGTCGGCGACGGCCTTGTCAAACAGATCGTTGAACTGTTCAACGTAATCTCCAGCCCGTTTCAGGTAAATCAGTTCCGGTTCCGGCAATTCCCAATATCGCCGCAAACTTATTCCATTGGCAAAAGCGGTCAGGCTGTGCGCAGGCGGCAAACGATGAATCCCGGCGAAAACAGTCGCCGCGTCATCCTGGCTGCCATCAAAGAGCAGAAAATCTCCGATGAATTGTTCATTCAATTCATCGGAGATGGCCGGATGCATTCGCAGGCAATCCAGCGTGTTGCTGAAAATCAGCGCGTTGCCGGTTTGAGCGTAAAAGAACGGTTTGACGCCGAAATGATCGCGCGCGCAAAAGAGCCGCCGTCGTTGCGCGTCCCAGATGGCAAAGGTGAAATCGCCGATCAGATGTTCAACGCAATCTTCTCCCCAGGCCAGATAAGTTTGAACGATCAATTCAACGTCGGGAACATCCGAAGAAATATTCAGCCCTTTGCCCGCCAGCTTGCGAATCAAATCTTCGCGTCCGTCAATTCGCGCATCGGCGACGATGAAGATGCGGTCGTCAAAGTTGAACGGTTGTTGTTCGCGCGCGGATTCGTCCGTCGTGCGCAACAAGCAGTGACCGAATCCGACCGCGCCGCCGTTCCAAACCATCTGCGCGTCAGGACCGCGAAAGACCATGAAATCCGTCATCCGTTCCAGCAATTGCCTGTCAACCGGCGATCCGTCCAGATTGATGACGCCGACGATACCGCTCATTGAAGCTTCGCCTCCGCCGGAATAATCGCGCCGTTGAAGGGCGGAAAACGTTCGGCGACGTCTTCGTCGTCGTTCAGAACTGCGCCATCGCATTCGACCCAGGCGTGAGCTTCGCATTGGCGGCCATTGATTCGTGCGCCGATTTTCAGATCGCTGGCGATTCCCTGCCGCCGCAACATCCACCACAAAGCCAGCGAACGTTGCAGACAGTTGGCATTGAACAAACCGAAGCGAGCCGCGCGATTGACCGCAAATACCGGAGCGCGGGCATCTTGCACACCGGGAGCGCGGACATCCTGCCCGCGCTGCAATTGCGGTAAAAAGACAGCCAACATTCCCTGCCAGCGTTTCAAACTGACCAGACGCAACATGACCGCATTAACCGGCAAAAGAACCATCGCCTGCGCCAGCAGCAATTTTTCAGTCATCGGCAAATTGATCAGTTTACGCATCATATTGGGAACGCACGCGCCCTCGCGTGCAGCAGTGGCAATAACTGTAGTGAAAAGAAAAAGTCGAATATTCAATACCGCACGCGAGGGCGCGTGCGTTCCCAGATTATCCGCTGATTTCGATCAAACCATTGGCCGAAAGCTTTTCGATCAAATCGGCCAAGTCTTGGCGCAACGTTTCTTCGTCAACGTCGTATTCTTCGAGCAACGATTGGTAAGCCTGCTCTATGTTGTCGTTGCCTGTCAGCGCCAGCCACATGCTGGTTCCGATTTCGTCCAGGCCGTAATATTTTTCGCTGCCCAGATTCAGCAGCACCGATTCTTCGCCGACCTGATTGATCAGCGTGTCTGGCGTGGCGGTCACGCGTTTATCGAAAGAGATGGCACTCATCAACAATTTCTTTCTGAAAAGTAGAACAGGCTGATGCCTGTTCTACTTACGTTCTTCAACGTTTACCGGCGACGGCAATTGATCGCGGCCAGTACTCGTCGTTTGAATTTTGGCGTTCGGGAATCGCCGTCGGTTTTAACAGATTGACAAAGGCGGCGCTCAATTCAGCGCCGAGCAATTCGCTGGCGTGAGCCAGGTCAAGCGCGATCTTATCACTGGTCAATCCATTCGTCAGGCGATGATAAAGCGTCAACGCTCCCAGGCTGCGCCCTTCGCCTGTCAGCAACGGCAGCCGCAATGACCAATAACAATTTGCCGCGCCCAGTTCATCCAGAAACTTTTTGCCCTTCGGCCATTGCCAATCCCAGGATTGAAATTCCTGCAAGTGATGAATTCTTGTTCCCTGACCATTGCCATTCGCAGCCGTGGTCGCAAACATACTTTCATCGGCGATTTCCAGTCTGGCCGCCGAAAAGCCCACGGATTCGCACAATCCGGCCAAGGCTTCCAGCAGTTCTTCGACGGTCGCAGCCGCCCGCAACGATTCCAGATTTTGCAGCCACTGCGAACCGACAGCCCACGCGCGACGCCGTTGGTTGACTCCGCGTTTGATGTCGCGCCGCAAAGCCGAAAATTCCGCGTATCGAAGCTGGCGAATGCCGAACACCAGCGCCAGACCGAGCACGAAGAAAATCAAAGCCGTCGTGTTGCGTTGCGGGTTCAACAGCATCAATCCGAACAAGGAGAAAAACGCGCAGATGCCGTAAAGCAATATGACTGCCTGGCGTTGAGTCAATCCGCGCAACAGCAGCATATGGTGAATGTGTCGCCGGTCGCCCTGAAACAACGGAGCGCCGCTCAGAAATCGGCGACTGAGCGAAAGGCCGACTTCGGCAATCGGCAATCCGAACGACACCAGCGGAATTGCGACGGCAATCAGCGTGGGGCTTTTTTGCGCGCCGACCAAAGACAATGACGCCGCCATAAAACCCAGCAACAAGCTGCCGGAATCGCCCAGAAAGATCGTCGCCGGATTGAAGTTGTAACGCAGAAAACCCAGTACAGCGCCGACCAACACTATGCTGAGCAAACTGACTTCGGGATGTCCCTGAGTCAAAGAGCAGATGAACAGCGACAACAAGGCGAAGGCCGAAGCCCCCGCCGCCAATCCGTCCATGCCGTCAATCAAATTGAAGGCGTTGGTGATGCCGACAATCCACAAGGCCGTCAGCGCGAAGCTCAACACAACTGGCAATTCCCACGAACCGCCGAAGGGCGACGACAACCAACCGATGCGCAAACCGCAGCCCCACAAAACGCTGGCCGCCACCAATTGCACTGCGATTTTGTGAAAGGCGTTCGCCCCGCGAAAATCATCGAAAATTCCCAGCGCAAAAATCAGCGTCCCCGTGCCCAAAAGCACGGCGACCGTTCGCCAATTGGCGATGAATTGTTCGCTGACGCGATTTCCCAACCAGGGAGCGACAGCCAACGCAGCCAGAAACGCCAGGTAAATGGCTATGCCGCCCAAACGCGGTGTGGGCGCGTTGTGAATGCGGCGATTTTCATCCGGCCAATCCACCGCCCCCCAACGCGTCGCCCATCGCCTGACCAAAGGCGTCAACCCCAAAGCAAACAGCAAGGCTGTGGTGAACAACAACAAATACGAGCGCATCGGTCATCTCCGCGAATCGGACGGCGTCAAACCGCAAAAGATTTCGCCATCCGAACAAAACCATCGGTCATCGTTATTGCGAAATCACTTGCGTATAAAGTTGCAACGTGCGGCGAGTCATCACATCCAGGGAAAATTCCTGGCGCACGCGCTCCTTTGCCGCCCTGCCGTAAATTTCGCGCAGAGCCGAATCGTTCAGCAATTGATTGATCGCCGAAGCCAGCGCGTCGGCATTTTGCGGAGGTACGGTCAATCCCGTGATGCCGTCCAGCGAAACGAAAGGCACGCCCGAATCCAGACCGGTGTTGACGACGGGTTTGCCGCAGGCCATCGCTTCCAGTTGGACTATGCCAAAAGCTTCGCTGCGCGCGATCGAAGCCAGCGCGAACATATCCGCCGCGTGGTAATAGGGAATGGTTTCTTCGTTTTGCAATTCGCCCAGAAAAACCACTCGATCGCCGACGCCGCGCCCTCTGGCTTCCTGTTCCAGACTGGAGCGCAAAGGGCCGTCGCCGATGATCAGCAATCGTCCCTGAACCTGCGACATGGCGCGAATCAGATATTCGAACCCTTTGTAATAAACCAGACGGCCAACGCTCAGAATCAATCGTTCGCCGAATTTGGCGTGAATGGCTTCAACCGCCGATTGGTCGCAATGCGCGAATTGTTCCCAGGGAATGCCGTAAGGAATGACGTGGCAACGGT
>CAYRQB010000206.1:0-11073 GCA_964426025.1 uncultured Heliomicrobium sp. | reverse complement strand
CGGGATTGGATCGTTACAACCGCATAGGCGTGATGTTCGATTACGACGCGGCGGCTGACAGGATTGTTTATGACGGCGAAGCCTATCTCAGCCTGCAACGCCGATACTCGAAAAGCCCAGAAGCGCTGACATTGAAAGATAAACTCAGCAAAAAGTAATCGCCGCAAAACGAAAGCGCCGGGAAGCGACAGCACAGGAAAAATTCACTGCGCTGTCACTTTCCGGCGTCTGTCAGGTTGAGCGCTTAGTTTACTTCTTCGTCGCCAATGGACGTTGTGGATAGTTGTTCACCAGATAATTCACCAACGGTTCTTTCTCGGCTTCGGTGACGGTTGCGCCCCAGCGGATCATCTTTTCGACTTCGCGCGTCCAGCCCTGTCGCGAAAGCCGTTGCTGTTCGGTCAAATCAGCTTCGTGGCAGACAGTGCATTTATCCTCGAAGATTTGTTTGCCGCGATCGAGGTTGTTGGCGGCAACCATTGTCGCAGTCTTGCCCGGTTTGAAATGCTCAGAAAAGTAATCCACCAGAATCGCTTTTTCGGCGTCGTTGACCACCGCGCCCCAGCGGATCATCTTTTCGACTTCGCGCGTCCAACCTTGTTTTGACAACCGCTGAGCCATGATCAAATCGGCTTCGTGGCAGGTCACGCATTTGGCGTTGGCAAGCTCGACGCCTTTGCCGGGCGGTAAATCCTGTTCCGCCGCAAACGAGGCTTGCCGGTTGGCAGCAATGCTGACGGCCAGAACCAATGCCGTCAGCGCAAACACCAGCTTCACAAAAGTAGATTTACGCTTCGACATTGATCCTCACCTTGTCAATTACGTTCCACAAATAACCCGACGGATTCCATTGCGGAGCGACCGGTTGAACATTGCCTTTGTCGTCCGTCGCGCGAGCCATCAGCAAGTAAGAACCCGGCGCGGTGATGTTGAATTCATACTCGAACGATTGCCAGGCGTAACGTTGGCGCTCTTTGCCAAGTTTGGCCGGAACCCACGTGCTGCCGTTATCCATCGAAACGTCAACTTTGCTGATGAACGATTCGCCAGCCCAGGCGAAACCGCCGACGCGAACTTTGCCAGGTTTGAAGCTGGCGCCTTCGGCAGGCGAATTGATGAACGATTTGACGATCAAGCCTGTCAACGGTTCCATGTTTTCAGGCGGAACCGCCTGACCCGGAGCCACGCGTTTGTTCGGATAGCGATAAGCCGTCTTGACGAAAAAGCCTTCGTGTTCTTTGTCCAGCGCCTGAAGGTGATTGACCCATTTGACCGAATAAGCGCCTTCCCAACCCGGCACAACCAACCGCAGCGGAAAACCGTGAAGAGCGGGAATCGGCACGCCATTCATTTCGTAAGCCAGAATCGTGTCGGGGTTCATGGCTTTGGCCAAAGGCACGTTGCGGATGAAGTCAGGCATTTTGCCTACGGGTTTGTCTGCGCCGTTGGCCGCAATGTATTTGACGCCGGATTTCAGCCCAACTTTCTTCAGCACATCGGCCAATCGTGCGCCGGCAAATTTCGCCGTGCCGACAGAACCTTTCTCCCATTGAATGCCCGGAACCGGCGGATCGTAAAACGCGCGTCCATTGCCTGCGCATTCCAGAGTCACGGTAACAGCGGCTTTCGGCAACTTTTTCAATTCATCCAATGTGATGGTCATCGGACGTTCGATTTCGCCGTCAATTTCCAGCTTCCAATCTTTTCCTGCCTGTTCGTCAACGCGTGGCGGGTAAGTGTGAGTGCGCACGTAAAACAAATCGTTCGGCGTGATCCAGGTGTTGAGCAATCCGACCGGCGTTTCCAAATCTTCCGGGCGCAGACTGCGGACGATCAATTTCTCTTTGCCCTTGATCACATTTTGGGCAAGCACTTTGGTGAACTCATTTGGCAGCAACTGGCTCAGTCCAATGGCTGCGCCGGTTCGCGCAGCGTTGATCAACAAATCACGGCGCGAGATACCAGAGCGCGATAGGGCGCTTTCGTTCTTTTTCATCTTTGACCTCTAGTGTTTTGGGATGTGCATTTGAACGCGATGATTGCAAAAGCATTGCGATTCTAAGCGTCGGACGATTGATGGTCAACGCGCCAATTTTCGTCCAGGCGGTAAAAATCTTGTTCTATCAGGGCAAAGATGTTATTTGCATTCCGCGCGATTCACCCAGAACACCCAAATCAATTTAGCGTTTTACGTTCCGAAAGCAGCCTTATCCAGTTTGCAAACCAGCATTACCCAAATTAAGAGGAGAACTCGATGCGTAACCCGTTGAAGATTTCCGTGCTGATCCTTTTTGTGGTGGCCGCGACTTATTTCGTCAGCTCGTTGCCTGTAGCTGGCAAGAATGCAGCCGATTCATCCAATGCCGCGATGACAATGCCGTTGCCGTCGGCTCAAACTGCCTGCCCGAATGCAAAGGAACATTCGCTGCCGCTGCCAAGCGCTGTCCCGCCCGCAAACTTCGTCGAATTCGAGAAAAGAGTTTTGGCTTTTTTGCAAAACGGCGATTACAAAACTTTGATGTGGTGCGTTGACAAAGGCGTGCGAGACACAGGCCCTTACAGCAAAGGCGTTTATTACGGCACGCATCCCGCGGTCAGAATTTTTTATTCGCCCAAAGTAATGGCCTGGCTGACCGGCGGTCGTCAGGGCGAAATTCCCGACGGGGCGATGATTATCAAGGAACAGTACAAACCGCCTTCAGCGCGTTACGCCGGAATGAGCGACGATCAATTGCCGAAGGTCAGCGACTGGACGATTATGATCCGCGATTCAAAAGGATCGAAGGACGGATGGTTTTGGGGGGAGTTCTTTGACGGCATGACTTTTGACGACGATCAGTATCCGTTTCAATACCCCTGGGCTGGATTCGGGCTTTACTGTCTTCGCTGTCACGCGACGGCTGAAAAAGAACTGACCTTTTCCGCGCTGAACAACATCAAAGGTTTTCCCGGACAGCCGATTTCATTCCCGGACGATGGGACTTGGAAAACCTTGGCAGCCGATGATTCGGCTCACGGAAAAGTTTTTCCGATGATGGCGTTGAAACCAGGACGGCAAGCCAATCCGAATTTTCTGCAAACCTTCAAATCAATTCCGGCTGTTCCATTTGCCAGCGTGCAAAAGATGCCGTCGGAAACTTACGACAACATACCTCAACCAGCCGCAGGCTCCGGCCAGTTCATCAGTTCCAGCCAATGCGTGTCGTGCCACGGGGGATTGAGCGGCTTGCCTTATGGGCCAACGATGTTTCTGCCTTCGCCGAATGCTCCGGCGGGAACGGTTTCGGGCGCGAATGTTTCGCCTTACGGCGAATGGCGATGGTCGCCGATGGGATTGGCCGGACGCGATCCGGTGTTTTTCGCGCAACTGGAAAGCGAGTTCGCTTATTTCAATACGCTGCCGTCGCCTCGCCGCGAAGAACTGACGACGATGGTCAGAAACGCTTGCCTGACCTGTCACGGAGCAATGGGCAAACGGCAACTGGACACGGACAAAGGCGGCACGGGCGATTTCCAGTTGAGCTATTTGCAGCTTACCGACCGCAGCGATCCGAATTTCAAATACGGGGCGCTGGCTCGTGACGGCATCAGTTGCCAGGTTTGCCATCGCAATGCGCCGGATCAAACACCGCCCGGGCAGACTCCGTTGGAATACTTTCTGAAAAATTCCATCACAGGGCATTTTCAGGTCACGAAACCCGACCAGCTTTACGGCCCGTTCAAAGACGACGAGATTTCACCTTACACGATGCAAACCGGCACGGGCATCAAGCCGGAGTTCAATTCGTACATCAAATCTTCGCGGATGTGTGGCAGTTGCCACACGATTGATTTGCCCGTCGTGGACGGTTCACCGGGCGAAATGAAAATCGAACAGGCGACATATCTGGAATGGTTGAACAGCCAGTATCAAAACGAATTCGGGACTTCTTGGCCGAAAGCGAAATCCTGTCAGGAATGCCACATGCCCGGCGATTACCACAGCGAAAAGAAAGGCATCAACGTTTCGCCGATTCAGCAACGCATCGCCATCGTCGAAGACGAAACTTACCCCGAAGCGGAACACCGCGTGCCAACCGACAAGATCACCGTTCGAATCAGGAAAGAAGGTTTCCGCCGTCACGAACTGCTGGGTTTGAATGTGTTCCTGTTGCAAATGTTCGATCAGTTCAACGACGTGCTGGGGGTTCGCAAAGACGATTACATGACCGGTTCCAGCACTGATTTGCAGGACGCGATTGATAATTACGTGCAACAGGCGCAGCAGCGTTCGGCCAAAGTCACTGCCACCGCTGTCGTCACTGGCGCTCAGCAAATTCAGGCCAATGTCGCCGTCACGAATCTGGCCGGGCATCGCTTCCCCAGCGGAGTCAGTTTCCGCCGATTGTTCATCGAATTGCTGGTGACGGACGAAAATCAGAAAGTCGTCTGGGCTTCGGGGCGAACCAACAACCTGGGCGTGATCGTTGACGGAAATGGCAAACCGCTGCCTTCGGAATTCTTCGCCGAATACAAAGACTCGCAAGGGAAAACACAGCAAAGTTACCAACCGCATTACCAGATCATCAACGCGCAAAATCAGGTGCAGATATACGAGGAGTTGAATCAGGACGCTGACGGCAAGTTCACAACCAACTTCACTCGGCGCGACGTTCAGTTGAAAGACAATCGGCTGCTGCCAGCAGGCTGGACACGGAAAGGACCAGACCCATCGTTGAACGGGCGTTACCTGCACGCGACTTTTCCGGAAGGCAACGCCGCCAAAGACCCGGATTACCAGGACGGCAGAGCCGGAACCGACAACATCACATACCGAATCACTCTG
The DNA here is from genome assembly GCA_964426025.1 of uncultured Heliomicrobium sp. Lineage (GTDB taxonomy): Bacteria > Acidobacteriota > Blastocatellia > RBC074 > RBC074 > RBC074. The sequence continues at coordinate 6,248 of CAYRQB010000206.1, read as the reverse complement.
CCAACGGGAGTTGATCCCAGGAAATGTCGCGTGCAGGCTACGCTGTATTACCAAACCATCCCGCCGTATTACCTGAACCAACGCTTCACGGCGGCTCCGAACGGCGATGCGACTCGGCGGTTGTATTACCTGACTTCCAATTTGAATCTGACGGGAACGCCGGTCGAAAACTGGAAGTTGCCGATTGTCTCAACCGGTCAGGTCGCAACTCAGCGACAGGCAAACCGCCGCCGTTGAGTTACGCGACGGTATCTATCCGCATCCCTTTGACAAAGTGAATGTCAAAGAGATGCGGACTTAATGCGTCAGCGTCGGACAACTGCCTCAGCCTTATTCTGCCCTGATCGGATTATTGGCAATCTGGCGTTTCTATCGCGGAATGATCCACGGCATCAGGTAGGCGTAAATCATGACAATCGCTCCGACCATCGCCGCCAGCACGATGCTGTGTTTGAAAACGGCTTTGAAGATGGCCGCTTCGTTGCCGGTTTGTTGCGTTGCCGCGCTGGAAACGACAATGGATTGAGCATCAATCATTTTGCCCATCACTCCGCCGGCTGAATTGGCCGCGCCCATCAGAATCGGACTCAGGTTCAATTGTTCAGCCGTCACTTTTTGCAGGTTGCCGAACAGCGCGTTTGAACCGGCGTCGGTTCCGGTCAATGCCACGCCCAACCAACCGAGCATCGTGCCGAAAAACGGATAAAGCCATCCCGTTCCGGTCAAACTCAATCCCATCACCGTATCCATTCCGCTGTAGCGAGTGACGTAAGCCAGGCCGACCATGAAGCTGATGGCCAACAGAGACGGGATCATTTCTTTCACCGTTTGCGCAAAAATTTTCAACGCACGCGTCAGCGACATGCCCAACAGCAGAGCTGAGATCAACGCGCCGACAAAAACCGCCGTGCCCGGAATGCCAATGAAATTCAGATCAACGATTGCCGCATCGGGCGTCGGCACGGGCGCAACCGGCGGAACCTTCAACACGTTGTTGTGCAGCGCGGGCATCGCCACTTTCAGCGAATCGAACAGCAGGAACTTATTGATCTTCGGATAACCCGCGATGAAGATCAGCACCGAAGCCAATATGAACGGCGACCAGCCTTTCAGGACAGTGATTGTGGATTGCGGATTGCGGATTGCGGATTCTGTTTCCGACCTTTCCACATTCTCCTTGTTATGATCACCCAATCTCATTTCGTTCGCCGGACGCCAGAACTTCAAAAAGGCGACCATGACCAGCAGAGAGAAAACCGCCGAGACGACGTCCACTAAACCGTATTCCTGATAATTCGACCAGTAAAACTGCATCGCCGCGAACGACAATCCGCTGATCAGCAGCGCGGGCCAAACTTCCAGCGTTTGTTTCCAACCGACCATGCTCCGCACCAACCACAGAGGCAATATCAAAGACATCGGCGGCAAAATGCGACCGGCCATGGCGCTGAATTGCATGGCGGGCAAATCCGTTACAGCGGCCAACACGCGAATCGGATTGCCGACTCCGCCCCAGGCCACCGGAGCCGTGTTGGCGATCAAACACAAAGTCGCCGCTTGAAAAGGCGGAAAGCCAAGACCGATCAGGAATGATCCGGCAATAGCAACGGGCGCTCCGCCTCCGCCCGTTCCTTCCAGAAAAGCGCCGAAGCAGAAAGCGATCAGAATCAATTGCAATCTTTTGTCCGACGACAAACCAGAAATGGATTGCTTCATCACGTCGAATTGGCCGGTTTCGACCGCGATGTTGTACAGAAAGATCGAAGCCACAATGATCCATGCGATGCGTATCATCCCGAAGATGAATCCGTGCGCGGCGGAGGCCGCGACCAAAACCACAGGCATGGTGAAAACCAGCGCAGCCAGCGCCACGGCCATCAACAAACCGCAGAGCGCCGAAACCCAGACGCGCTTTTTCATAACAACCAGCACGAAAAACAACGTCAGCACGGGCAATGCGGCAACAGCCGTTGAAAGCGGCCACGAATTGAACGGGTCGTAAACCTGAGTCCAGGTATTCACTTGGGGCGAAGCTCCTTGTCGGGAATTGAAAAACGATTGTGCGGATTGTACTCAGCGCGGCTGAAGTGTCCACCGCTGAAGCGCGGAGTTTTGCGACGGCGGCGGGATCATCGGTTTCTTGGCGAAGATTTCTGCCAATACAGTTTGACCGTTGAACCGCCGGTTCGGTCGTAATATTCGAGTGTGATGCGATGACTGCCAGCGGGCAAAATGATTTCGCGGGCGAACGTCGTAGTCGGTTGGTCGCGCCATTCGTCAATCAGCTTTTTGCCGTTGATGGACAAACGCGCGCCGTCATCACCAGTCACGGTGAAGCGGTAAGTTCCGGCTTCCAGAATCAATCGCCGCGTCCACCGGACAGAAAAATTGTCGCTGTTGATTCCGCAATTTGAGTTTGGACTTTCGAGCTTCCAATCGAAATCAATCGCGCCGTCGCCGTCATCGCGAACCATCACGGGCTGACCGCTCAGCGAAACGTTGTTGAAATACTCTGCTCGCCAACGATCCGGCGCTACTGCGGCGAAACACGGATGCTGCACCCAACTCAGCTTCATTGCCGCGCTTCCCCTACGCTCAAAGTATTCGACGCGGATTTGATGATTGCCCGCTGTGAGCGCAACGTCGAAACTGTCGGTCAGTATCTGTTCGCGCCAGCGGTCGAATTTCAATTGATTGTCCACGAACACGCGCACGCCGTCGTCGGCTGTCACCGTGAAGCGGAAGATTCCTTCGCCGAAGGTGACGTTGCGAGTCAATCGAGCAGAGAAGTTATCAACATTGACGCCGCAATTGCCGTCGGGACTTTTCAATCCCCAATCGAAATTCAAATCGCCGTCGCCCTCGTCGCGAACTAAAACCGGTTTGCCATTGAAATCAGTGTTATTGAAATATTCCGCGCGCCATCTTTCAGCCGGAACAATCGCCGAACAGGGGGCGACGGCCCAGGAAAGTTTTGCCAATGCGCTGCCGCCGGCTTCGTAATATTCCACCGCGATGCGATGCGCTCCATTCGTCAGCTCGACATCCGTCCAATAAGTTTTCGCAGCTTGATCGCGCCATTCGTCAATCAGCCGTTTGCCGTCAACGTACAATCGGACGCCGTCGTCTGCTGTCACCGTGAAGCGATAAGTTCCGGCAGCGAAATTGACGGTGCGCGACCATCGCGCAGAAAAATCGTCGCGCGATTCAAAACAATCGCCATGCGGTCTGTCCAATTCCCAATCGCGATTCAACTGTCCATCGCCTTCGTCGCGAACAACCGTGGGACGACCGGCCAATTCGCGGTTGGAGAAATATTCCGCGCGCCAGCGTTCGGCGGGGACAGAAGCCACGCAGGGCGGAGATTGCCAACTCAGATTCACCGCCGCTTTGCCGCCGAATTCTGCGTATTCCAAAACCAGACGATGATTGCCTGTTGACAGTTCGACATTCAACGTGTGTTTGCCCGCGCGTTGATCCCATTTGTCCAGCAACAATTTTCCGTCAACGTAAAACCTCACGGCTCCGTTGCCTGAAACTGTGAAACGGTAATTGCCAGCATAAAAAATCTGTTCGCCCGTCCAGCGCACGGAAAAATTATCCGCTCTGACGCCGCAGGCCGCAGCCGGGCTGGCTTCGCCCCAGTTGAAATCAATGTGACGGAAAGCATCGCCGTCGTCGCGCACCATCACCGCAGAACCCGTCAGGTTGTCGTTGTTGAAATATTCCGCGCGCCAACGATTGCCGGTAACGTTCTCAAAACAAGGAAGCGTTTTCCAGTTCAATCCGACGTTCGCGCGTTGTCGCATTTTGCGGTATTCAAAAACCAATTGATGGTTTCCGCCGCTCAATTGCAGATCGAAGCTTTTGCCGAAAGTCGTCGCGTTGTTCCATTCATCCAATCGCAATTGGCCGTCAACGAAAACGCGCGCGCCTCCGTCTGCTTGAACTTCAAAACGGTATAAACCACTGCCAAGCGCTACGCGGCGCGACCACCGGGCGGAGAATTTGCCGGCATTGACGCCACAAATTTGATCCGGGCTTTGCTCTCGCCAATCGAAGTTGATCGCTACGGTTCCGTCGTCGCGAACAGCGATTGGTTCGCCGCTTAAACTGTCGTTGTTGAAATATTCTCCGCGCCAATGATCCGGCGCGACCGTCGCCGTGCATGGAGTTTTTTCCCAACTCAAACCGACTGACGCGCTGCCCCATCGTTCGTAATACTGCAATTCCAGTTTGTGATTTCCGGCGATCAGCAAAACGTCTGTCGTGTGATTCGCCAACGCGTGATCGTTCCATTGATCCAATCGCAACTGGCCGTCAACGAACAATCGCACGCCGTCATCGCTGGTGATTTTGAAACGATACGATCCGCTGCCGAAGGTGACGGTCCGCGTCCATCGGGCAGAAAAATTGTCCACGCCGATGCTGCAATCTTTTTCCGGCGAACCCAGCTTCCAATCGAATTCCAGAAAGCGGCTGCCGAACTGAGTATCGTCGCGGATCATCGCCGGAGCGCCGATCAAATCAGTGTTGTTGAAATATTCGCCTCGCCAGCGGTCAATCGCGATAGGGCGAGATGGAAGGCAGTTGTGGAAGTTCGGCGATTGCGCGGAAGCCGAAAGAAGGCAAAAGGCAAAAGGCAAAAGGCAAAAGGCAAAAATGCGAAGAGCATTTTTTCTATGCGAAGGGAAAGAAGATTTCATTCGCTTGCCTTTTGCCTTTTTTGATTTTTACCTGACTCCGCGCCAGGCGGCCTGAGTCTGATTGCCAACCATCCGCGTGTTGTATCGCTCAAGATAATCGCGATGGCGTTTGTCGTTCGGATAAGCATCGCCGGGCGAATACGGATAACTTTTCATTCCGTGATAAGGCAATTCGCCAATGGTTTCAGGTCGAGCGGAGTTGATGTCCATGTCCTTGCCGAAGCCATCGGCGAAAACCAGGTAAGTTCGTTTCCAGCCCGTTGGCAAAGGGGGAAGTTTGCGGGCGTCAAAATCAATCTGGATTTCGTCGCCGTTGCGAGTGATGACGTACATATCGTCCGCCGCCAGCAGCAATTCGCGCACGTCGCCGAAGCGAGTGTAATTGCCCAGATGCGCTTTCCACGGAGCAAAGACTTCAATCCGGCTGTAATCGTAAATCAGCGGCTTGCGTCCATCTGGCGAATATTCGCGTGGAAATCCTCGCCAACGCAGGTCGGCGGATTTCGGTTCCAGCTTCGTGATTTTGACCGGCGATAGGCCGTCGAAACTATCCACCAGAATCTGATCCCAGTAAATCCGCATGCTGGTCACAATCCGCACGCGCGAATCGGCGCAAAGGAATTTGCCTGTCAAATCCACAGTCATCGTTTTCGGCAAACCGGCGGGGAAGCCTATTTGCGGAATCACCGTCTGCCATTGGCCGCGATCGTTTTTGACCTGAACGTAAGGCGGAATCAGTTTTTCGCCAGCCTGCGAAGCAGCAAGGTTCGATGTCGAATCGGCGTAATCAATCCACGCCGTCATCAGCAGCAAAGTTCGTTTGGCTTTGCTCCGATCGCCCAGGTCGAGTTCGATTGCGTGTTCGCGGGCGTAACCTTTGAACGGCAGCTTCTGGAAATCTTCAGGCCAACGACGATCAACGCTAGAAATGAGCGGCAGAATGTCCGTGCCGTTGTCGTCTGTGGCGGCGACTGGCGGACGCGGAGCTTTGACCGAGTAAAGTTTGAAATCAGGATAAGGCGCGCCAGGCATCAATCGTTCGTTCGGATAAATTTCAACATCCGCCGGATGATCAACGGCCAGCAGCTTCGCTTCGTCGAAGTAAATTACTTCTTCCAATTGATTGTTCATTCGCAAAGACAACAGGCCGTCTTTTTCTTTCAGTTGATCGCCGGTGAGGCGAATGTATTCGTCTGTGTCGGGATAATTGTAAATGCCTGGAGCCAGCAGATAACCGATTGCCGATCCGCCCAGGAAGTCAGTGACGAAGCTGTATTCGTTGCCGTTCCAGGCATAAAGCAGCGGGCACGAAGTTCCTTTGCGGTCGAGTTCTTCAACCTGATTTTCTCCGGCCTTGATGGCCAGTTCGGATTGCAGAATCCCAGCGGGCCAGAACAGCGACAGAGCGTCAACCGAAGTTCGGAAACCGAGTCCGAAGACGACATCAGCCGGAGCAGGAGCGGGAGACGCCGAATAGACTTCCAGTTTTTGCCGCAAACTTCCGCTGCGAAGCTCGGCTTTGGTTCCGATGGCGCTGCGATT
>CAYRQB010000205.1:0-11089 GCA_964426025.1 uncultured Heliomicrobium sp. | reverse complement strand
CTCTAAACCTGAAATTATTTGATGTTGACCCTGACGGTGTTGGCGGATTTTCCGTTTGCCGTCAGCACGACATCAACTTCGCCTCGACCGGCCAGACTGCGAGGAATCAGTAAGTTGATTTGATCCAAACCGACAAAATCATTTTGCGGCCCGGCATAAAGCGTCTCCGCCGAAGTTCCTCCAATCTGAGCCGCGATTCCCGACAAACCGCTGTGAAAGCGAATTCCGGTTCCGAACAAAACAAGAAAAACCTGTTCGCCTTCCGCGCCAAGATCAACCGGCTTCGTCACAAAGCGGTTCAGCGCTGGATTCCATTCGGCGACGGCTTCGATCACCTGAGTCCCATTCGGTCTGACGCGCAAAGCTACGGCGGCGGCAACGCCTTGCCCGCTGGAATTTGCCGTGAACAGGCTGGGCGCGACATTGGCGATTTGAATTGTTCCCGTCGCCGTCGAACCGTCTCCGCTGGTCAGCGTGACTGTCGCAGTTCCGGCGGATGTTCCGGCAGGCAACAGGTAATTGACCTGACCTGGCGATACGAAAAAGAGCGGAGCGAGGCGGTTGACGCCCGCGCTGTCTTTTACGCTTATGCTGGTTCCGGCCAAATTCGTCGGAAGCGGAGAAAGGTTGGCCGATTGAGTCGCCGTCGCCAGATTGGCTCCAAACGCCGCGACGATTGATTCGGGAGCCAGAACCGCCCCGTCGAAACTCGCAGCGGAAACGGTCGTCACCGTCGCCGCAGCCTTGCGGCTCAATTCCCAAACGTCGTTCAGATTTCCGTTATTGCTCGTTCCGCCGATGATGATGAAACGATCTTCGCCTTCGATGTATACACCGGCCATCGAATTTCGTTGAGACGGAGGATTGGCGATGTCAATTCGCGTCCATTGCCGGTTGTTCAGATCGAATTCCCATGTGTCGTTGAAATTGCCAGCGCCCTGGCCGCCGAAAATCATGAAGCGTCCGTCTTTGTTGACGAAGCTGGTTGACCAGAAACGCCCCGGGGGGCGAACAGTTGGCGTCAGGTTAATCCATTGCCGAGTCGCCAGATCGAAAGACCAGATGTCGTCCAGCGCTCCGCTGCGCTGTCCGGCGTAAATGATCATTCGCCGTCCGACGGGATCGAATGCGCCGGTCAACAGGCAACGAACCTGCGGCTTGCTTCCAGTCGGAGTCCAATCGTTCCAACCTTTGTTTGCCAGATCGAAGCTTTGCGTATCCTGAAACCGTCCCGATTCCGAAGTAAAACCGGCGAACGAAACCATGCTTCGCGTCACGGGATCGAAGATCGCGGCTGATCCGTAACGCCTTTTCGGACGCGCGTTGTCAGATGCAGGCGAAACGTCTTTCCATTCCAGAGTGGTCAGGTTCAGCGTCCAGGTGTCGTTGAAAAATCCGGCGCCCTGTCCGTTGTAAATCACCATTTGATGTCCGACCGGATCGTAAACTGCGTCGAAACCGAAACGACCGGATGGCGGCGTTCCGACTGTGGCCAGCTTCGTCCAGCTTCGTGTCGCCGGATCGAAAGCCCAGGTGTCTGTTTTCAAACCTTCATTGGTGTTGCCGCCGAACAAAATAATTCGTTTGCCAATCGGATCGTAGATGGCTTCGCCGTCGCGGCGGGGTTCGGGCGCTGATCCTGAAGTTGGTGTGATGTCGCGCCATTGCCAATCGGCGGACGTTTGAGCCTGAGCAAAATTGGTTAAAGCGATGATTGCGATGACGGCGAAAAGAATCGCGCCGTTGAATTTTCCGAAAATTGTTGAACGACTCATATTGAATAACCCGATTCGATAAAAGTCCGTAGCTCCGCCTTCAAACCCGATTCGATGATCGGCGGTTTGATAAGTAGAAAGTCGAAGCTACGAACGGTTTAATTCTCTATTTTTTTGATCTGCTCCAGAACGTCCTGATTCGAGGGGCGAATTTTGTAATCCACCTCGACGAATTTCCACCGCACTTTGCCTTCACGGTCAATGACGTAAGTCGCCGGATGAGGAATCGGACGGTTGGATTTTTCGTTGAGCAGTCCGTAACGATCAATCACGCGATGATCGGCGTCTGACAAAAGCGGGAAGTTGAAACCGGGTTGGTCTTTCAACTTGTCGCGCAGGAATTGCGCTTTGTCGTGAGGATCAACGCTGACAGCCAGAATTTCGACTTTGTCGCGGTATTGAGCTTCGAGCAGCGATTTCAGCTTTCCAAGCTGAGAGGCGCAGTACGGTCACCAATAACCGCGATAAAAGACCAGCACGACAATTTTTTGGCCGTTATAGTCTGAAAGTGTGATCGGCTTGCCATCAAGATTCTCAAGCGTAAAATCAGGCGCGGCCTCACCGATTTTGATTCGATTCAAATCGGCGGGTGGAAGCCCCGCCCCATCTTTCGGCTCTGGCTTGGTTTGCGCCAAAGCATCGAAGGACGATGCGAAGATCGAGATCGAGAAAATCAGTAAAGCGAAAGCAGTTCGTTTCATTCTTTATCCTCTGAAGAGTAGAGCAGGCTTGAGCCTGTTCAGGTTCCGAACAGGCTCAAGCCTGTTCTACTTTTGTTGTTTCCGGGTTTGCCACGCATCCCATTTTCATGATGACAATCAGCCCTCAGATTATTTCCTGACTATCTGATTGACTAAGTTGAATCAGGTCTATAAAAATGCGTTATCGTTGTCTCCTGTTATCCACAAGCATTCTTAATTCCGGCTGTCGAACAGACTGTTTCAATTAACACCTTATGCCACAAGAGACCGCTAAGCACAGAGAAGTACTGGCTGCAATCGAAAGCATCGGCGCAATCGCCGAACTGACCGCTCAACACGACGGACATTACGATTACGAACTTGACCTGGAAGTAATTGTCTATGGCCGAAATTATAACGGCAAAAAAGTCGGGCCATATGTTCGTTTGCTGACATACATGCCCGGCGAAGAGATCGTTCGCGAAGGCGAGTGGGGAGGAAATTCGTTTTACATCGTCGTCAGCGGCAAAGCCGACGTTCTGTTCGACAACGGCCAGACCAAAGTCGCTGAGATTCCAGCCGGAGTTCAGTTCGGCGAAATGTCCGTGCTGGCCGGAGTGCCGCGCACGGCGACGATTCGCGCGCCGAAGGACGAATCGGTCAGGATTCTGGAAGTCCAGCGCCCGGCCTTGCGATTGTTGCGCAAGCTGCCGAAGTTCGGCGAAGTGCTGGATTCGACTTATCGCCGCAACGGTCGAGCGACGACCATTCAGGACATCGCCGCCGCCACTCAACTCAGCAAAGAAGCCGTCAGCCAGCTAGAAGCGATTTCTCAGTTCAAAGTCTTCGGCAAAAATCACGTCTTGTTTCGTTCGGGCGACCGCGTGACCAATCTGTTCGTGCTGAAATCAGGCTGGGCGAAAGTGACGCCGCGCAAAGTCACGCGTCAGCTTTCGCCCGCCGAAAATCATCCGCGAAACTGGAACGCCAAAGCCGCCGAAGCCTACTTCGGCCCGTCGCATTGCTTCGGCGTCGAAGCCATCACGCGCGACGGGAATTGGGAACAGACCTGCACACTGATGGGACGCGCCGAGGTTCTGGAAATTTCGCTGGCTCAACTTCGCAAACATCCGGAGCTTCGCGAAATCCTGATGCTGGCTTTCACTGGGATGGCCGCTCCTGACGATCCGAACGAAGGCCGCCAGCCTTTGCCCGTCGCCAAAGCTCAGGAATCGTTGATCGAGACCGGTTTGGTTGACGGCACGAACCTGTTGTTGATGGACATGGATTTGTGCGTCAGATGCGGCAATTGTTCGATGGCTTGCCATCAGATTCACGGGCAATCCAGATTGCTTCGTCGAGGCATTCATGTCACCCGGCCAGTCAGCCTTGAACCGAAATCCAGTTTTCAAAGTCTGCTTTCGCCTTCGGTCTGCATGCATTGCCAGGACCCAGAATGTTTGACGGGTTGTCCGACCGGAGCCATTGGCCGTTTCCCAGGCGGTCAGGTGGACATCGAACCGAACAAGTGCATCGGTTGCGGAGATTGCGCGACTCAATGCCCGTACAACGCCATCAGCATGGTTCCGCGCAATGAGGATGATCAAAAGCCAGGAGGCGGGTTGAAAAACTGGTTCAGCCTGAAACCAGACCCATTGCCTGCGGCGGTGGAACAAACCGATGACCTGCTGGCGGTCAAATGCAATCTTTGTAGCGGGACGACTATCAATCCGCCGGGCGCAAAACGAAAAGCTTATAGCTGCGAAGAAAACTGTCCGACGGGGGCTTTGCTGAGAATTGATCCGCACGTTTACTTTGCTGAAATCAAGGAAGCCGAAGGCACAATCTTCCGCGACTCCACTCCTGTTGTCGCACGTCACACATCGCACAAGGATTTCGGCAAACGGCTGATGCACGGCATTGGATTGGCGACGACGCTGTTGCTGACGATGCTGACGATTGCCGGAATGTCGCGTTACGGTTTGGAAAGGCCGATCATCGGTTCGTGGTTGGATATGCGATGGTTGACAGGCATTGTCGGTTTGATCGGCATTGCCGGAGTGATGGCTTATCCTGTCAGGCGGCAGATTTATCGCAAACGCGCCGGAGCGCTTCGATATTGGATGTTGTCGCACACTTATCTGGGAGTGATCGCTGGGATTGTCATTCTGTTGCACGGCGGAACCAGTTCGGGCGGAGCGTTGACGACGACGCTGATGGTTTCCTTCGATCTGGTGATTCTGACCGGGTTGTTCGGCATTTTGATTTACTTCATCGCGCCGCGAATGTTGACCAGAATCGAAGGCCAGCCGCTGCTGATAGAAGATTTGACCGCTCGCCGTCAGGAGTTGAATGCCGAACTTGGCGAGATCATGGCCAAAGCGTCAGGCAATGTTCGCACGACCATTCAACAAAGAGTCTTGCCGCGAATCTTGTCGCTGAGCTTTTTGCTCGGGCAATATCTGAAGCGCGAATCGTTGGACGAAATGATTGAAAACGCCAAGCGCGAATTCGCCGCCATCGGGCAGGGAATGACCGACGGCGAACGAGCGCGTTTGATGAAGGCTACGGAAATCGCCGCCACCATGCGTCGCGTTGACGCGCTGATTTATTTGCATCAATTGTTGAAACTCTGGCTTGCGCCGCACGTGCTGGTAACTTCGCTGATGTTGGCATTGATGATTGTTCACATCGTTCAGGTGTTATATTTCCTTGCTCGTTGAACGCTTTGCTATCGGCCAACAACTATCAACAGCAGGAGAATTGGGCTTCACGCAAAGTCGCCGGTCGCAAAAAGCTAAAATCGTCAAATGAGAAGGATTGCCGTAAAACATAGCTCCGATCTTTCCCTTTATGCCGCTTAGCGTCTTTGCGGCTTCGCGTGAAATTTATTTTTCTGAAACGTTATGCCACGTTTATGAACAAATTCGTCATCATCCGAAAAGACCTCAGTCTTGATCCGGCGCTGGTTGAAAGCGAAGGATTGACAATCGGGCGATTAATCGGCAACGACCTGGTGCTTAATCACCCGACTGTTTCCCGAACGCACGCCGGTATCAAAGAAATCAACGACGATTTCTGGGTCTTCAATTTGTCCGAAGCCAACGGCACTTTGCTCAACGGCGAACTGGTTGATCAAACGCCGCTGGCTGACGGGGATGTAATACAGGTCGGGCCGTTCTTTTTGTTTCCCAGATATGTCGCCGACGGATTGATGATCGAAGTCGAGATGACGGTTAAACCGTTGCCGATCGAAGCCACCAGTCCGGGCGCTGGAACAGGTTTGCCGCAGCTTCCGCCCGATCAGGGCAAAACCGTCAGGATTGATCCGGGCGTGCTGGCGCAATTGCAACGCCGAAAAACCACGCCCAAAGGCACTCGCCGCTTGTCAGGCACTGGCATGCTGACCAGCGTCTTCAAACCGGTTGAGGCGCAAGCCTTGAAAATATTCTGGGACGCTCGCAAACGCGAAGCAGGGAAATTGGCGACCGATTCGCCGCTGAAACCCAAAGAAAAACGTCGTTTGGGCAAAGCGCAATTCAACTGGATGCCGACGCGCGATTTGCAACGCCCCTGGCCCAAATCATTGTTCGGGTGGGCGACATTGATCGTGACTGTCTTGTCCGTCGTTGCGATCTTCGCATTCAAGGACGCTTACTCGCCCGGCGCGCTTTCAACCGCTCACGCTCGCGGCGATTTGGCGATCAGTCCCGCCATCGCGCTCAATCCCAACTCGGCTTCGTGCACGACCTGTCATTCGATGAAAGCTCCGCTCAATCAGAACTGCGCCGCTTGCCACACGACTCAGGCCTTTCATTCCGAAGTTTCGGAAGTTCACATGAAAGTCGGACTGTCATGCGTTGCCTGTCACAGCGAACATCACGGCAGAGATTTTCGCCCGGCGCTGGTGGCCAACGTCGCTTGCGTCGGATGTCATCGCGACGGCAGTAAGTACATTTCGCCGTTGACGGGCAGGGAATTGAAATCGCCGCACGGCGGAACCTTCGGTTATCCTGTGACCGACGACCGTTGGACGTGGACAGGGATTTCTCAAAACGAATGGACGCGCAAAGAGCTTGCCGGTTTGACTTCGCAATTCACAGTGAAAGAGCAATTCCATCTGATCCACGTCGCCGGGCGTCAACAGGGACGCAGTTATTGCACCGATTGCCACGTCGCAGGTTTTGAAGGCGCGGCATTGAAGCAAGGCGTGCGCGAATCCTGCGCAGGTTGTCATGGCATAGACCCTGCGGAGGCTGGCGAACAGAACGAAAACGCCCGGACGTTCTTCGCGGACAAAGGCCAACAAATGGTGAGCAGCCTGCAAGCCGGAGGGCCGCTTTGCGTTTCCTGTCATTCGCAGCACGGCGAAGAAAAAGAACTTCGCGCCAGTTTGCGACGAATGGCCGGTTTGCGATGAACTGATAGATGGATAAGGAGGCAACATGAATTACCCCGCCGACGAATTCGATCAGGAGTTTTACGAACCGCCGGAACCGGATCGCGAAGCATTTCGCGATTTCATTCATGGTTTGCCGCAAATTTCTCCGCCGGAAATTGCCGAACGGTTGGAGCAGTTCGGTTACAAAGGACAGGACGAACCTCGCCGCGCCCTGTCGTTGTTGGCTTATCGTCACGTGCGGCGATTGAAACGATTGCACGTGACGAACGAAAACCGCCATCAGGTTTCGCCAAAACAAAACACGCTGATGGTTGGGCCGACCGGATGCGGCAAAACTTTTCTGGTCGAATTGCTGTTCCAGCAAATCTTTCAACTGCCGACGGTCATTGTTGACGTGACCAGCTTCACCGAAAGCGGTTACATCGGCGATGACGTCAACACCATTCTGACCCGGCTGATATTTGCCGCCGAAGGCGACATTCTCAAAGCTTCATGCGGAATCGTTTGTCTGGATGAATTCGACAAACTTGCTTCGTCAACCAGCAACTCGCGCTTTGCCGGAGAAGGCACGACCAAAGACGTTTCAGGTTACGGCGTGCAACGCGAACTGTTGAAGATGGTCGAAGGCACTGATGTCATGATTCCGATGGATTATGGTTATTCGGCTTATGGACAGCGGGCGGCGCTTTCCACGCGCGACATTCCGTTCATCGCCTGCGGCACGTTTTCGGGAATGAGCGAGATCATCAAGAGCAATGAAAAAACAATAGGCTTCCGGCAGAAAAGCGGCGACGAAATGCCTGCGCCCGTGCTGGAAGAAATAGAAGTTTTTCAACGATACGGCTTTCTGCCTGAATTGATGGGGCGATTCGCGCGCATCGTGCGTTTTCAACCTTTGCCAGCCGAAACCTTGCGGCAGATTCTGTTGGACAATGTGCTGCCGCAATTCGTCCGCGAATTCAGAACCGAAGGCTTGCAATTGACCGTCACCGAATCGGCCATCAACCTGATTATCGAACGAAGCTTGAAACGCGGCACTGGCGCGCGCGGTCTGCATTCGGGATTGATCGCCGCCATCGAACAAGCCGCTTTCGATAATTTCAATCGCGTTTCCAACGCCGAAATCGTCATTGATGTGACTCGCGGCAATTTGAAAAGCGAAGTTAAAAGAAGAGCCTGAAAAATCCGAAATGACCGCTTGGTTGGTACTATGGTTTTGGCATTAACCATCAGCCATTACCCATTACCAATTATTGGTCAGAGGGAAAGTGATGCACTCGGCGCGGTTGTGCTGAATAGTGAAAATCAGATGCGGGCAAGATGCCTGCATTCCAAAATTTCGAAGGAGACCCCTGATGAAAAGAAGAACCAAAATTTATCTGGCAAGTTTTGCTGTGTTGATTACTCTGTGCGTTTCGCCGTCATTTCAACCGACTTCGGCCAATACCGCTGCCGCTCAGCGCCAATTGCGCATCATCTGTTTCGGGGCGCATCCGGACGATGCCGAAATCGGCGTTTCAGGAACCGCTGCGTTGTGGGCTGCGAAAGGCCACGCGGTCAAACTGGTAGCCGTCACCAACGGCGACATCGGTCATTGGAACGAAGCGGGCGGCCCGCTTGCTCGCCGCCGCAAAATTGAAGTCGAACGCGCGGCGAAAATATTGGGCACAACCGTCGAAGTTTTGGACAACCACGACGGCGAATTGCTGCCGACGCTGGAAAACCGCAAGACCATCACCAAGCTGATTCGACAATGGAAAGCCGACATCGTCATCAGCCATCGTCCGAACGATTATCACCCCGATCATCGTTACACGGGCGTGCTGGTTCAGGATGCGGCTTACATGGTCACGGTTCCGAACTTCGCGCCTGACGTTCCGCACCTGACTGCCAATCCGGTTTTTATGTATTTCACCGACCGTTTTGAAAAACCGAATCCGTTCGCGGCGGATGTTATTGTGGATATTGATTCGGTCATGGAAAAGAAGCTGGACGGATTGCTGGGCATGGTTTCGCAATTTTACGAAGGCGGAGCGAACGGTTCAGCCGATTTGATTTCCGACGATCCGGCCAAACAGAAAGAGCGTTGGGCTGTTGTTCGCAAACGTTTCACCGACCGCCAGAAAAACGTCGCCGACAAATATCGCAAGAATCTGGAGGAATGGTACGGCAAAGACCGCGCCGCCAAAGTTCAATACGCCGAAGCTTTCGAGATTTGTGAGTATGGTCGCAGACCGGACAAGGCCGAGCTTAAAACCTTGTTCCCGTTTTTCAATTGACGGAGACGCTGGTTTCCTTCCGGCAAAGCTCCGAAGGAGCGACGAGATAATAGCCCCGTGCGAAGCGCGGGGTTGGCTTGGAAAATGATCCTAAGCCCCAGCGGGGCGGCAGACTGTTCGTTCAAAATACGTTTCTTTCAAGGCTAACGCATAAACGCTTTCTGTACGTATTTATGAAAAGATCGCAACTCCTGATTACCATTTTGTTACTTGCCGTGTTACTCGTGGCTGCGTTTGTTACTCGGTTTTCGTCCGGGTTTGGCGCCGTGCCGCCCGTTGGATGGCTTGGCTTGAGCTTGTTTGCCGCCGCGATTGGATTCGTGTTGGTTATTTCCGACAACTCTCGCCGCCGCCGTCAGGTTATGGAAGCGATGGCCGAAGCCGAAATTCAACCGCCCGAAGACAAAGCCAGGACGGTTGTGCAGGTTGAATCTCTGAGCGCCGCGCTCGATCCTGACGGGCCGCCTTATCCGCATCCGGTTATCAATACCGCCACCTGCATCGGTTGTCACGCTTGTGTTGACGCCTGTCCGCACGACGTGCTGGCCATCGTCAACGGCAAAGCTACTCCCGTCGCAATAGAACAATGCATGGAAGACACCAGTTGTCAGGTGGAATGCCCGACCGTGCCGAAATCCTGCATTGTAGTTAACGCCACCAAAAAGATTCCCGAACGCAAAGTCCCCAACCGCGATCATCACTTTATGACCAACGTTCCTGGCGTTTATCTGATCGGCGACGTTTCAGGTGTTCCGTTGATCAAAAACGCCATCAACGAAGGCGGCGCGGTCGTTGATTACATCATCGAAGATTTGAAACATAACCCGGCCAACGGCAACGCCGATTTTGACGTAGCAATCGTCGGCATTGGTCCCGCCGGATTGTCCGCCACCGCATTGGCCAGACAGCGCGGATTGAAATACATAGCCATTGAACAGGATCAGATTGTCGGAACCATCCAGCAAACTTATCAGGCGGGCAAATACGTTTACTTCAACCCTGTTGAGAAACCTACTGAAGGCGGAATCAGGTTGGATGGCCCGGGCGCTGCCAAAGAAGTGATGATCGGTTCGTGGATGGAAACCATCAGATCGAACGGTCTGGTCATCAATGAATTTGAAAGCTGCAAGGGCGTCAAACCGGCTGGCGATTTGTTCATCATCGAAACCGAACAGGAAAAAGCCAAACGCCGCGCTCAATACAGCGCTCGCCGAGTTATTCTGGCCATCGGCAATCGCGGAACTCCGATGAGGCTGGGCGTCGAGGGCGAAGATGCCAAAGTTACCGTGACGGCTACGGAAATGGTCATGCCTGCCTTCTGCAACAAATGCGGCCAACGGCGAGCGGGCGATTACAAATTCTGCCAGAGCTGCGGCAACCAGTACGTGCCCAAACTGAAACAACGTCCGGCTTACGAAGACGACAAGGTCAAATACAAACTGACAGATCCGAACGATTACAGCGGCAAACACATTGTCGTAGTCGGCGCGGGCAATTCCGCCGTCGAAGCAGCGGTTGATCTGGCCGCTCATCGTTCGGACGACGGCACGAAAATAACAGGATGGCGCGACAATACCGTCTCGCTTGTTATTCGCAGTAACTTCAAAGGCGATTTGAAACTGGGTAACAAAATGCTGGTTTACGAATGCATTGACGAAGGTAAAATAACAGCCTACTTCGGCCAGACCATCAAGCAAATAACCGCCGAAGAAGTTACTCTGATGAGCGCACGCGACCGCGATCCGAAGCAGGCCGAAGCAACCGCGCGCATCAAAAACGATTACGTCTTCGCCCTGATCGGCGGCGAAAAACCGACCAGGTTCCTGGAAAGCATTGGGATAAGGATTGGCTGAAGGATAGCTTGGCTTTGTTTGTAAAAAGAATCATAATGCCTAATAGTAGGCAGTAATATTTCTGGCTACTATTAGGCACAGCTTTCTACTATTAGGCAGG
>CAYRQB010000204.1:0-11162 GCA_964426025.1 uncultured Heliomicrobium sp. | reverse complement strand
CGCCATCCGGTTCGATTGGGCCGAATCCGAACAGGTCGCCGAGTTGTACGAGATGGAGCGTTGTCTGGTGCGCGACAACTTCAGCCAGTGGGACGCCGGCGACGTGCCCAACTCGCTGCGTAAGCCTCTGCGCGCGATTCAAGTGATACGGCGGCTGGCGGCTCCTTACGTGGACGACCCGCATGCTTATTACCGGGCGATGCTCTTTTTGGCCGCCGGGCGATTGGTCGGTTTCAACCACGCGGCAGCTACGGGGAGGGATCTAGTTCGTCTGGCGCATCTGCTGCTGGCCCTTGCGATGATTGGCGATTCGCTTGGTCGGGGTGGAAGCGATTGGTTCAATGCCAGACCACTGCATCCTGGTATTTATATTGACAAGGCCAATCACGTTGTTTTGCGTGACGGTGTGCGGTTGCTGGTGCGCGGTCAGTCTTATGATTTACTGCTGGGGTTTTATGAGAATGTGGGTAGGTTGTGTACACACAAACAGATTCTTGAAACTTTTTTGGGTGAGCGTGTTTTCGATGGAGATGAAAGCCAGATCAACCGCCTGAATGCTGCTATTCGCCGATTGCGGGAAAAAATCGAATACGATCCTAATCACCCAAGATTTCTTCTCACCGAAGCAGGTGGATATCTCCTGCTGGTACAACCAAAGAGCTAGAGAAGCACAATTTTATAATTCGAGTGCGCGAATCTGGCGACCAAGTTGCTGCATTAAATGTACTCGCCAGTGTTGGTCGTCTCGATTTGGGAAGTCTTCGCGGAAATGGCCGCCGCGGCTTTCTTCGCGCCACAGGGCGGCTTCGGCCATCAGGCGGGCAAGGGCGACGAAGTTCCTGGTTCGCTGGTTTACCTTCTCTTCGGACATTAGCGTCAATTCGGCGACGGCGGATTTCAAATCTTCGGCGCGGCGAATCAATCCGACTTTCCACCACATCAATTCCTGCACGCGGGCTTTGGTTCTCTGATCGAATCTCCAATCGGACAAATCGAATTCAATTGGCTCGCTTTCGGCTTTCACTGTGGCGGGCGCTGAATCTTCCAGCGCCGCTGCTCCGGCTCGCGCGCCGAAAACCAGACCTTCAAGCAGGGAATTGCTGGCCAGGCGGTTCGCGCCGTGAACGCCCGTGCAGGCTGTTTCTCCGGCGGCGTACAAACCCGGCAAGCTGGTTCGTCCGTCGGTGTCCGTGCGGACTCCGCCCATCACGTAATGGACCGCGGGGCTGACCGGCAACAGGTCTTTCGACATATCCAAACCGAAGCGCAAACAAGTCTCGAAAATTTTCGGGAAGCGTCCACGCAGGAAATCGCCATCCAGATGAGTCAAATCCAGAAACATGAATTTCTGATTCGTTCGTTTGGCTTCGGCGACGATGGCGCGGGCGACAATGTCGCGCGGAGCGAGTTCGCCGCGTTCGTCGTAATTTTTGGCGAAGGCTTCGCCGTCGTGATTGCGAAGAATCGCGCCTTCGCCACGCAACGCTTCGCTGAGCAGAAAGCGCGGAGCTTCGGGCAATGCCAGCGCGGTCGGATGAAATTGGACGAATTCCAGATCGGACATCATCGCTCCGGCGGCATAAGCCATAGCCATTCCGTCGCCGGTCGCCACGCTTGGATTGGTGGTTTGAGCAAACAACTGTCCGGCTCCGCCCGTCGCCAGGACGATTGCGCGTGCGAACATTTCGCGTCGCAAACTTTCGTTCGGATCAATGAACTGAACTCCCGCGCAACGCCCGTCTTCGACAGTCAAACCAATCGTCGCCGCGTGAGCCGTCAATTGAATGTTCGGATGTTTGCGGGCTGCGGCAATCAATGCGCGAACGATTTCTCGTCCGGTGGAATCTCCGCCAGCGTGCAGGATTCGCCGCCGCGAATGCGCCGCTTCGCGCGTGAAAGCCAGCGCCGCGCCTTCGCGGTCGAATTGCGCTCCCCATTCGATCAATTCGGTGATGTATCGCGGCCCTTCTTCAACCAACACGCGGACGGCTTTCTCGTCGCAAAGTCCCGCTCCGGCAATCAGCGTGTCTTCGACGTGCAGGTCAATCTTGTCGTCGTCCGACAACGCAACTGCCACTCCGCCCTGAGCGTATTCGGTGTTCGATTCGTCCAGGCGGTCCTTGGTCAGAACGGCGACGCGTCCGCCGCGAGCCAGTTCCAGCGCGGCTCGCAATCCGGCGACGCCGCTGCCAATAACGATAAAGTCAGGTGTTGAATTCATAGGTTGAAAAATGCGGAAGTCAAATTAACCACAAAAAGCACAAAAGACACAAAAGGAAACCGCTTTATACTCCTTTTGTGTCTTCCGTGCTTTTCCGTTGATTCCTGGTTTTCAGTCTTCGCAAAGAAAAATCATTCCGCCTTCGGCCCTGAGTTTTTCACTTCGTCGGAAACTCCGGCGGCGAATTGTTCGAAGTTTTCGCGAAAGAGTTTGGCCAGGTGTTTGGCTTTTTCGTCATAAGCTTTCGGATTCTTCCACGTGTTGCGCGGTTTCAGAACTTCGCTGGGCACGTCGGGACAGGCAATCGGCACGTGAACTCCGAAGATTGGATCGGGTTCGGTGGCCACGTTGGCCAGATGACCGGAAAGCGCCGCTCTGACCATCGCCCGCGTGTGAGCGATCTTCATGCGCTGGCCTTCGCCGTAAGGACCGCCAGACCATCCGGTGTTGACCAGCCAGCAGGTGGCCTCGTGTTTGGCTATGCGTTCGCGCAACAGTTCGGCGTAACGGGCGGGATGATGAACCATAAACGGCGCGCCGAAACAGGCTGAAAACGTAGCCTGCGGTTCTTTGCCCAATCCTTTTTCCGTTCCGGCGACTTTGGCCGTGTAACCGGAAATGAAATGGTACATCGCCTGTTCTGGAGTCAGCTTGGCCACGGGCGGCAGAATGCCGTAAGCGTCAGCCGTCAGCATGATGATGTTTTTCGGATGACCGCCGGTTCCTGACAGTTCGAAGTTGGAAATGTGCGACAACGGATAAGCCGCGCGAGTGTTTTCAGTCAAACTGCCGTCGTTCAAATCCAGACGCCGAGTCACAGGGTCCATCACCACGTTTTCCAGCACTGTTCCGAATCGCCGCGTGCAGGCGTAAATGTCCGGCTCGGCTTCGGCTGACAGGTTGATGACTTTGGCGTAACAACCGCCTTCGAAATTGAAGACGCCGCGATCCGACCATCCGTGTTCGTCATCGCCTATCAACTTGCGTTCGGGGTCGGCGGACAAAGTGGTTTTGCCTGTGCCCGACAATCCGAAAAAGATTGCCGCATCGCCGTCCTGACCGATGTTGGCCGAACAGTGCATCGAAAGAACTCCGCGCAATGGCAGCAGGTAATTGAGCAGCGTGAAGATGGATTTTTTCGTTTCGCCGGCGTAGCTAGTGCCGCCGATCAGAATCAGCTTCTGTCCAAAATCCATCAGTATGAAAGTGCCGGAATTGGTTCCGTCTGTTTCAGGATCGGCCTGCAAGCTTGGAACGTTGATGACGGTGAATTCGGGAACGTGCGATGAAGCCTGAGTGTTCCAATCGGGGCGGACGAACATGTTACGAGCGAACAAACTGTGCCAGGCGTATTCGGTTATGACGCGAATCGGGATTCGATATTCGGGATCGGCTCCGGCAAAACAATCCTGCACGTAAACGTCCTTGCCCTCCAGGTGATTGAGAACTTTGTTCCGAAGCTTGTCGAAATTAGCCTGCTCGAACGGGCGATTGACTTTACCCCACCAGACATGCTTTTCGCAGGAAGCTTCACGGACGATGAACTTGTCATTCGGTGAACGGCCTGTGTGTTGGCCTGTATTGACAACCAGTGGACCAAGATGTGCGATCGTTGCTTCGGCACGTTTGACCGAATGTTCATAAAGCTCTCCCGTCGTCAGATTCCAGTATGCGTGACCGATGTTCTTGATTCCGTGATTTCCCAGTCCATAAGAACTGGGATTCCAACCCGATTGCATGCTCATAACTCTCCTTTGGTGCCTTTGGTCAAACAAACGGAACATGTTTGACCCTTAATTGATGAAAGCGCGGTTGGGGCCGCGCTGTGGTCAGTATTTCGTATTTTTATAGCGCGATAACGATAGCCAAAAAGCCTGAGCTTGTCGAGAAGAGCCTGATAAGTTCAGGCCGAGCAAAAACGGTTGGGAATCGCTGGTTTCAGCTTTCTTCGTTTCGCAGATTCAAACCGATGGCCGGTTCGTCCTTGACCATTGCCGATGCCGACGCAATCTGTTGTTCGGTTGAAATGCGAATCCATTTGGCTTTCCAGATGGCGATTGTCGAAATCAGTAAAACGATTGTCGCTGCAACTCCGCCTTCGGGGCCGTAACTGCCTCCGGTCATCCACAGCGGTTCTGCAATCGAAGAAAGCAGTATTGGATGTTGCGGAATCAGCAATCCGCTGACGGGTAATCCGAACAGTGCGCCCATCACCCAGTTCCATCCGAAATGCAATGCAGTCGGAAACCACAGGCTGCGGGTTTTCAGGTAAGCCACCGACAACCAGACACCGGCCAGCACAGTGTTGGCGGTGGAAAAAAATGTGCGGTTCGGATTGGCCCAATGACCCAATCCAAAATAAACCGATAAAAAAAGTATCGGCACGATTGGAGACATTCCGCGCAACAGAGTTTGAAAAGCGTATCCGCGATAAACCAATTCTTCAAAAGCTCCGGCCAGAACCAGCAGCGCCAACGCTATCAACGCATCTTTGGCGACCAGAGTCAGCCCGGCAATTTGCAGTCCGCCATTCCACCAGACGGGATTCGGTTTGAGGCCGGTTCCTCCGCTCAGCATTTGCAGCAGAACGATTGTCGCGATCATCAACGCGCTGACGGCAAAACCCTGAACAATTTCTCGTCGCCAGTTGCTGTGAAATGAAAATCCCAACGAGCGCAGATTCAGCCGATCCAGAAATCGCAAACTCGCCCAGGAAATCAGCACAACCCAGCCGATCAGAATCACGTAAACAAAAATCATGGACAGGCTGATTTCAAAAACAGAATCGGTTTGTTTGTTTGCCGTCTGACCTGATTTGAACATCAGCAATTGCGGCAGCGTCAAAACGATCATAAAGATGAGCGCGCGCCACCCGCTGCGCAACAACTTAGTTTGTGGATTGATGAAGTAGTTCGTTGTGTTCATAGGAAAGTGAGCGGATGATAGGCCAAGCGTTGCGTCGTATCAATCGCCTGATGCCGCGTCGCGCTTCGTTATGACGCCGATGACCGCTCTGTTAAAATCCGTTGCCGCTCAAAATAACAGTGCAAGACGACGAGATGAATCTGCAGGAAAATTCCAACGAAATACGACGACGGCAAACGCGCCGCCGCATACGCATCACGGTTCTGGCCGTGCTGACGCTGCTGCTGTTCGGATTGTTGTTCGTTCAATCGGCCTTCGACACTCTGAAATGGTTGCGGCCATCGTCGGCCAGCGAAACACTGATTCTGTATGCTCTGTCAACGCTCAATCTGCTGGCTTTCATCATTCTGTTGATGGTGCTGGTTCGCAACATCATCAAATTACGCCGCGAACGAGCAGGATCGAAACTCGGTTCGAAGTTCAAAACCCGTTTGGTCAAATTTTCCATTGCGCTGTCGCTGCTGCCTGTGATCTTTCTGTTTTTCGCCACCAGCGGTTTGATCAATCGCAGCGTGGACAAATGGTTCAGCGAACCGGCGCGCGAAATGGTAGTCAATGCCCGCCAGATTCAGCGCGTGTACGTCGAAGGCGAACAGGACGAACTGGAACAATCTGCTCTGACGATTTCGCGTCTGATTGCGCACACGCCCGCCGAAGATTTGAGCCGAACATTGAAACTTGAACTCGGCACGCATCGCCTGTTTCTGATTCAGGTCTTTGATAAGGATGAAAATCTGATTGCTGAAGAATCGAGCCTGAAGCTCTCGCTGCTCGGAGAACAATTCCTCAGTTTCTGGCAACGCGCGCTGGCTCACGCCGGACAAGGGCAATCTTTTTCGGAGATGGTGTGCGATGCCGAAAGCAACATCTTCCTGGTTGCCGCCGCGCCATTCGCCGATTTGACAGGTCGTTCGCTGGTCATCGCTCAACAGGTTTCGCCGGAAATCACAGACCGCATCAACAAGATTGACGAATTGGAAGCCATATACGGCACATTGAAACGCGATCAGAACACTTTCAAAAATTCCGCCTTGCTGACCCTGGCGCTGATCACTTTGCTGACCTTGTTCATTTCATTCTGGCTGGCGCTTTATCTGGCGCGAACGGTTGCCGATCCGGTTCAACAACTGGCCGAAGCCACTGAACACATCAAACAAGGCGATTTGAGTTACCGCGCCAGAATCGTCGGCGATGACGAACTGGCGGCGCTGGCGCTGTCATTCAACGAGATGACCACCGAATTGAGCGAGAACCGACGCCGTTTGGAACTTTCTGCCGAAGAGCTTCAGCGCAGCAATTCCGCGTTGGACGAACGCCGCGCTTACATCGAAGCGATTTTGCAAAGTCTGTCGGCGGGTGTCATATCGTTGGACGAAAACGGTAACGTAACCACGATCAACGACGCCGCGCGCGAATTACTCAGGATAGAACAACAGCCCGTCACTGGCGTCGCGCTCGAAGCATTGTTGCCCGAAGAGCAGCGCGAAGAGTTGTGGCGTATGATCCGCCGCGCCGCTCGATTGCGATCAATCACGCGCGAAGTTCATTTCACGCTGGCCAATCAGGCTCAGCTTGACGCCGCCGTCACCGTCACCGCCTTGCAAGACCCGCGCGGAGAATCGCGCGGCGCGGTGATCGTTATCGAAGACCTGACCGAATTGATCGAAGCTCAACGCCGCGCCGCCTGGAGCGAAGTCGCCCGGCGCATGGCTCATGAAATCAAAAACCCATTGACGCCGATTCGTTTGTCCGCCGAACGCCTGGCCAAAAATCTGATCGGCGAATCGAATGGAACTTCCGGCGGCTCATTGAGCGGCGCAAGCCCCACGCCTTGTTTGAGCGAACGTCAGACGAAACTTGTCCGCGAATGCACGGCGATGATCGGAGCCGAAGTCGCAACATTGCAGCGCATGGTTGACGAATTTTCCGACTTCGCACGATTGCCCAATGCCCATCTCAAACTCGCTTCGCTCAACGAAGTCGTCGAAAGCACGCTCAAACTTTATGACGAACGTCTGGACGATGTGCGGATAGAAAGTTGGCTTGCATCAGCGCCGCCTGTGATGATTGACGGCGAACAGATCAAACGCGTGCTGGTCAATCTGATTGACAACGCCGCCGAAGCATTGGCCGACGCAAACGGCGACCGCCGAATCATCGTCAGCACGCGCGAAATTGCCGACCGCGAAATCGTCGAATTGATCGTCGCCGACACCGGGCCGGGTATTGCGCCGGCTGATCGCGAACGCATCTTCGATCCGTACTTTTCGACGCGCAAACGCGGAACCGGTTTGGGATTGGCCATCGTCAACCGCATCGTCGCCGAACATCAGGGACGCATCCGCGTTCAGGAAAACCATCCGCGCGGCGCAAAATTCATCGTCGAACTTCCTTTGGCTAACTGAACTTATGGCTCATTCGATTCTGATAGTTGATGACGAACCTGGCATACGCCAATCGCTGGGCGGTGTGCTGGAAGACGAAGGCTTCAATGTGACCGCAGTCGGCAGCGGCGAAGAATGTTTGCAGGCTTTTGAAAAACGCCTTTACACCTGCGTGCTGCTGGATGTCTGGCTGCCGGGGATTGACGGTTTGCAAACGCTTGAGCGATTGAAAGCCAATTTCCCTGATGTCTGCGTGGTCATGATTTCCGGTCACGGGCGAATTGAAACCGCAGTCAGGGCGACGAAGCTCGGCGCTTACGATTTCATCGAAAAGCCTTTGTCGTTGGAAAAGACAGTGCTGGCGGTCAAAAACGCCATTCGCCAGCGCGAACTGGAAGCGGCGAATTTCGACCTGCGAGCCAAAATCGAACGGACTTACGTGATGATCGGCGATTCAGTGCCGATGCGGGCGCTGCGTCAACAGATCGCTTATGCGGCTCCGACCGGCGGCAGAATTTTGATTTACGGCGAATCGGGGACGGGCAAGGAACTGGTTGCGCGCGCGCTGCATTCTCAATCGCTGCGTTCGTCGCGCCCGTTCATCGAAGTCAATTGCGCGGCGATTCCCGAAGAGCTGATCGAATCGGAATTGTTCGGCCACGTCAAAGGTTCGTTCACCGGAGCGACTCAGGCCAAACGCGGCAAGTTCGAGCGCGCCGACGGCGGAACGATCTTTCTGGACGAAGTCGGCGACATGAGTTTGAAAACCCAGTCAAAGGTTCTGCGCGCGCTGGAAGAACAGCGTTTCGAACCGCTCGGTTCGGAAACTTCGATCAGCGTTGATGTCCGCGTGATTGCCGCGACCAACAAACGCCTGGAAGCCGAAGTCGAACACGGCACGTTTCGCGCTGATCTGTTTTACCGGCTGAACGTCATTCCGTTTGAAATTTCTCCGTTGCGCGAACGCCTGGAAGACGTGCCGCTGCTGGTCGAACATTTCAATCGCGAATTTTCGCTGGCCAATCGCAAACAGCCTAAAGAATTCAGTCCGCTGGCCGTCGAACGTATGCAGAATTACCATTGGCCCGGAAACGTCCGCGAACTGCGCAACACCGTCGAGCGCGTCATCATCATGCGTTCGCATCATCTGATCGAAGCGGACGATCTGCCCATTCTGAGCGGCGAAGCTCCGCCCGCTTCCAGCTACAATTTCGATTCATACCGCGAAGCCGCCGAAACTTACGAACGCGAATACATATTGCGCAAACTGGCTGAAGCCGACGGCAACATCAGCCGCACTGCCGAATTGATGGGCATTGACCGCAGCCATCTTTACCGCCGCATGAAAGCTCTGGACATCAACCGTCCATAAGGCTTCGGCAATCAAATCATCAGGAATTTCCGAACCCGCTTCTTGCAATTACTTAGTGTAACTTGTACACTACGCGCCATCGTGTACAAGTTACACTAAGTAATTGCGGGACAATGAAAGGGGAGGCAAATGAATCAGACGATTGAAACTTATGCGGGGACGGGCAACGAAGGGTTGATGGCGCTGCAGATGGATTCGATCAATGCGCTGAATCGCGGCGGAATCAAACCGATTGAAGATTATCTGAGCCTGAGCGAAGCGGAGCTTTTCGAGCGGATTCAGGCGGCGAAAAAAACTTTGGGCGACCGAGTGGTCATCCTGGGGCATCATTACCAGCGCGATGACGTCATTTGTCACGCCGATCTGACGGGCGATTCATTCAAACTGTCGCAAATGGCTTCGGCGCGCAAACAGGCCGAGCAAATAGTTTTTTGCGGTGTGCATTTTATGGCTGAATCGGCGGATATTTTGAGCGGCGATCATCAGCAGGTGATTTTGCCGGATATGGCCGCAGGTTGTTCGATGGCCGATATGGCGCGTCTGGATCAGGTGGAATCGGCCTGGGATCAATTGCAGGAAATCGGCGTCAACGATCTGATGCCGATCACTTATATGAACTCGGCGGCGAACATCAAAGCTTTCTGTGGCCGTCACGAAGGCGTGGTCTGCACTTCGTCCAACGCCGTGCCGCTTTTCAAATGGGCTTTTGCGCAGCGCGAAAAATTGTTCTTCTTTCCCGATGAACATCTTGGACGCAACACTGGAATCAGGTTCGGAATTCCGCTTGACCAGATGGCGGTTTGGGACCCTCGTTTGGAACTGGGCGGCAACACGCCTGAACAATTGCTCAACGCGAAGATAATTTTGTGGAAAGGTTTCTGTTCGGTTCACGGGCGATTTCAAGCCCGCCACGTTGACGACCGGCGAGCAGAATATTCTGATATAAAAATTCTGGTGCATCCTGAATGCCGTTATGAAGTCGTTTCAAAATCCGATTTGAACGGTTCGACCGAA
The DNA here is from genome assembly GCA_964426025.1 of uncultured Heliomicrobium sp. GTDB lineage: Bacteria > Acidobacteriota > Blastocatellia > RBC074 > RBC074 > RBC074. The sequence continues at coordinate 1,246 of CAYRQB010000204.1, read as the reverse complement.
TTCATCATCAAAACGATTGCCGAAGCTCCGGCGGGCAGCAAATGGGCTGTCGGCACGGAATTGAATCTGGTCAATCGGCTGGCCAATCGTTACCCGGACAAGTTCGTCACTCTGCTGGCTCCGGATTTATGCATGTGCGCGACGATGTTCCGCATCGCGCCTGAAAATCTGTGCTGGTCGCTGGAAAATCTTTTGGACGGCCACGTAGTCAATCACATCAAGGTTGACGACGAAACAGCCCAATGGGCGAGAGTTGCGCTGGATCGCATGCTGGAAATCCAATGACAATCCGCTCGCAACTTGCGGCAGGAATCTTGAGGATCGGGAGCAGAGCAGTCGCTTTCGATCCTCTTTTCGTTTGTGGTTACTGTTTCGTGCGCCACAGGAATTCAGCGAAGAGCAAGGCGAAGATCAAATCCACCAGCGCCGGAACAAATGCGGTGAATGAAAGCCTGCCGTTAGCCAGCGCGACAAGGTAAATCAGAAAGAAGATGGTTTTGGAAATGGCTCCCAGCCAGGCGAAGTCGCGAAATCGTTTTTGATCCCAGGCGATCAGCGCATAACCGATTCCCCAGGTCGTCACGCTGGACGCAAATGATTGAGCCAGCAAACGCGCCGACGGATCGTTGATGTTCAAACGTGCCAGCAGAAAATCCGGATTGAACACCAGCATCGCCGCCGCGCTCAGATTGAACATGGCTGCGGCGGCAAACAACGCTCGATGATAAAGTTTTACAATCTGATTGTTCTTCACGAATTTGCTTACTCGTATCAGCAAAGAATGAAAACCCAGCCGTCTTCGATTTTGGTTTGATAGGTCGTCACTCGCAAATGCGAGGCGATATGGCTTTCGCCAGTCTTCAAATTGAAATCAAAGCAATGCCAGGGACAAAATACTTTACCCTGCTCAAGAAAACCTTCGCTGAGCGGAGCGCCGCGGTGCGGGCAACAATCACTGATGGCATAAATCTCTCCGCCCAGATTGAACAAAGCAATCTCTTCGTCTTCGATGACGACCTTCAATCCGCCATTGGTCGGGACGTCGCCAATTGCCGCAACTTTGTAATAGCTCTTCTCTCGACTTCCCAAATTCATATGCTTGAAGTTCAGTTTGTTTCGGAATGATCCTGAAGGCTGGTGATTATCTTTGATGCGATCGGGCAATTCAATCATTCGGCTCTTGCGCTGCGAATCAATCTGGCCAAGAATAATCGCGCCACCCCGCCGAATCGGTCAGCCAATTTCG
>CAYRQB010000203.1:0-11164 GCA_964426025.1 uncultured Heliomicrobium sp. | reverse complement strand
TCACGTCTTTGAAGCGCGGGCGCAAACGATTGATGGCGTGGGTGAGCAGCGCCGTCTTGCCGATGCCGCCGATGCCGTGAATGATGACGGCGCGCTGATCCTGATGCAGCAAGGCGTCACGAAGCTTGCGATACTCGCGGCGGCGGCCATAAAAGCCATGCGCCAGCGGGTCTAGCCTGTCGCCGAGATAGGTTGTGCCTGGCTCAGCTTGCGGCGCTGAGCTTTGCGCTTCGGTCGTCTGCAAGCAAGCGCCGTCAGCCGCGAGCAACACGATGGCCAGCGCGTCAATCGTAAAATGATAAGTCAGGTCCTCCCGGTCTTTATTCATCAAGGCTAGCCGCGCCGCGTGAACCGCGCGTTCCAGTTCGACGCCTTTGGCAATCTCCCGGTACAAAACTTCCGCGAACTTCAACCCGCCTTCATCAGTGATGGAAAACTGCATCGCAATCACGGCGGGCACGCGCCGACGCAGCAGTTCGCGCGCCAGATCGTTGAAGACCCCTGTGTGTAGGGTGCGCGCCGTCTGGCAACCGGAGATCACCGCCAGCCGCAGCTTGGCTTTTCCGTCCTGGCCACGCTCGACGGCCTGCATCACTTCGGCAATGGAGGCGGGCAGCTTCTTCCCGTGCGCGTCTTCCAGCAGCAAGCCACCGCCGTCGCGCGGGCTGATGCCGTGGCCGGTGAAATGCAAAATGTGATAGCCGTCTCGTAAGCTGCGTGCGAGGATTTCCAGCTTCGCTTCGTCTTCAAAATCGGCGGAGATGCGCCCCTGGCCCGCCGGGTCGTTGATCGCTTCGAGCAGGATTTCCTGTTCGCGTTCGGCGTTCAATCGCTCGTGGTCGCCCAAATCAAGCGGGCTGGCAAAGAAACCGAATAGCTTGAGCGGTTGCGGAATCGGCGGCAGTGCGCTTGGCGGCGCGACATCCAGCGGCAACCGCGTCAGCGTCGTTTTGGCTCCGGCGGCGATGAACTCCGCGCCGTCGTGCAGCGTTTCCCAGGGCAGGATTTCCAGCTTCGCCGCGTCCTCGGCAAAACGCAGGCAGAGAATCAGAAACTCGCTGCGCTGCTTGTACTCGTTCCAGACTTGCTCGATGGCGGGCGAGAAGAGTTTTTGATAAAGCTCTCGGCCAAGCTTCTGCAATTCATCGAAGCTTTCCGCCGCGTCTTTTGTGGAGGCGTTCAGGCGATCTACGCTGAAGTCGGTCAGGAAATCTACGCGATGGCTGAAAGTGGCGGACGCGAGCGGCTCAGAAGAACCGCGTTCGCAAACCTTGAGCGAGTAGCTTTCGGCGGACAAAGGCTGAATCTGAAAATCGAGAATTGTCGTCATCGGTTGACCTCCGGCTGTAAGGTTGACGGATAAATTTGAATCGGCCTGATCGTCGCGCAGCGAGAGGGTAAACGTTTCTCTGCGAAACGGGAAGGCGCTTTTATCAAGGTTTGTTGCCTGTATCTGCAGAGTTGTAGATAATCCGAGCGCCGAAGGAATCCACGACATCAACATTCAAAGATTATTGAACGCCTTTGATCTTCAAGTTTGAACACAAATCGCACCCGTTATTGCACTGGCTTGCTTTTCTGAAACGACTGGCGACAAGTTTCATGCTGGGGCTGGCTTTGATTGCGGTTTCGCTGGCTTGCGGTATGGCAGGATACCATTACTTTGAAAAGCTCGCGTGGATTGACGCGTTTGCGAATGCAGCGATGATTCTTTCGGGAATGGGGCCACTGGCGCAGCCCGTAACGCCGGGCGGAAAGATATTTGCAGGCGTGTATGCGCTTTACAGCGGATTAGCGGTGGTGATGATCGCAGGCATCACCTTTGCGCCAATTGTCCATCGCTTTCTTCACGCGCTTCATGTGGACGAATCCGGCTCCGAATGATTTCAACAGAAAGGCGAGACTCGATGGAGCCTTCATCAATTCAGGCCGCGATAAAACAGCTTCAGTCAATTTCCAGATTAAAATTCGGGCATTACCCGACGCCGATTGAAGAGTTGCCGCGATTCAGGCGATTGCTTGGTGCAAAGGCTCCGCGCATTTTCATCAAGCGCGACGATTACACAGGGCCGGGTTTCGGCGGCAACAAAGTCCGCAAGCTGGAATACATTCTGGCCAAAGCTCAGGCCGACGGAGCCGATGTCGCCATCAGTTGCGGCGGAGTCAAATCCAACCACGCGCGCGTGACCGCCGCTATGTGCGCTCGCGTGGGATTGCGCTGCGTGCTGGTTTTGAATCAGGCGGCGGTGATGTTCGAAGGTTTGAATCCGGCAAGTCTGGTTGCTGATCAGATGTTCGGCGCTGAAATCATTCGCGTCGCCAATCGCGAAGAGCGCATTGCCACTATGGCATCCGTCACCGAGCGTTTGAAAAGTGAAGGCAACAAAGTCGCAGTCATTCCGCTGGGCGGTTCGGTTCCGCTGGGCGCGCTGGGGTTTGTTCGTGCCATCGGCGAAGCGAAGGATCAACTGGAAGGGATGGATTTGAAGATTGATTACATCTTTCATTCCAGTTCTTCGGGCGGAACTCAGGCGGGAATCTTGAGCGGGCTTCAGCTTTTCGGTTTGAATGAAGTGAAAGACATAGGCGTCAGCCCGGATGATTCTTCCGAATCAATCGGCGGAGAAGTCAGTCGAATCATTCGCGGCGTCGGCGAAATGCTTGGCGTTGAACTGGACGACCGAGCAACGGCGCTGGACGATTACACCGGAGAAGGTTACGGCATCCCGTCCGCGGCGGGCGAAGAAGCTTTGGCGATGATGGCTCGCAGCGAAGGCGTTGTGCTCGATCCGGTTTACACTGCGAAGGCGATGGCCGGGCTGATTGATTGGGTTCGCGCGGGCAAACTCGGCAAAGACGACAACGTTTTGTTCTGGCATACGGGCGGACAGTTGGCGCTGTTTTATTCGCCCGAATAAAGTGGCGCGGAGACACGGCGACGGAGAGAAAGAGAGAAAAATCATGAAATCGGAAGTTGGCATGAGTTTGCTGCTTTATGAAGTCACCGCCAAAAATTACGGCGCGGATCACGCCAACAAAATTCATTCAGACGAAGGCGCGGCTGAACATGGTTTTGCCGGAGCTTTGGTTCCGGGCGTCGCGCTTTATGCTTACCTGACTCGACCGCTGGTTGACGCTTTGGGCAAAGACTGGTTGGCGCGCGGAAGCGTGTCGGCGAAATTCATCAAACCGATTTACGACGGCGAACGCGTGCGAGCCGAAGCCAGAATCATCTCGACCAATCCGCTGCAATTGGAGCTTCAGCTTTTCAATTCGTCCGGCGAGCTTTGCGCAGTCGGCAAAGCCGGATTGCCAGAAGCTTTGCCCGTGGTTGATCCGCGCGATTACCCTTCGCATTCGATGCCTTCGGGCGAAGCCAGATGGGACGCGACCATCGCCGCAGTCAAAGCCGTAGACGTTTTCGGTTCGCTGGAATTCACTCTTGATCTGGCCGCGCAATCTGAATTTCTGGAAAACATGGTTGACGATGCGCCGCTTTATCGAGGAGCGAATGCCGTTTGTCATCCGGCCTTCTGGATCGCTCAGGCAAATGAAGTTTTCATGCGCAACTTCGCGTTGGGCATGTGGATTCACACCTCCAGCGAAACTCAACATATGGCTTTGGCCGGCGACGGCGAACGCCTGACGATGCGCGGGCGAGTGATTGAAACCTCAGAACGTCGCGGTCACGAAATCGTCACCGCCGATCTGGCCGTCTTTGGCGAAGCTGATCGCGTCATCGCACGAATCAAACATTCGGCAATCATTCGGCTGAAAAAATAACTGAAACGAAGGAGATAAAATGAGCGCAATATTCAAAACCGCCTCTGGCTATCAGGATGACGAAATGAACCTGCCGGTTGCAAACCTTGAAACCGCCATTCCTTTCTATGAAACCGTCATGGGCTTTCAGATCGTTTCTCGTAACGATCATCCCTGCAAGTCTGCGATTTTGGGAAGAGACGGAATTCAGATTGGCCTGGCCGAAAACGGAGGCGACCCGACGCAGGACGGCTGCTTTTTTGAAGTTGACGACGCCGAAGCGGCTTTCGCCGAATTGAAGTCGAATGGTTTGGGCAGGGAAACGGCTGATTTCCGCATTGACAAACACGGCGACACAGCCTGGAAAGTCTTTTTCGTCGTCGCGCCGGACGGTCTGTGTTACTGCCTGGGCGAGCGGCAGAATTGAGTTTCGCACTTCCTGAAATTTTTTGCGGTCTGATTCAGACCAAAGAGGAGAATCTTATGGCTGAACCCAAGACAAAGCTGACCGACGCTTCTGTGGAAGACTTTCTCGATGCGGTCAAGGACGAACAAGTCCGCGACGATTGCCGGGAAATTGCAAAGATCATGCAGGAAGCTACAAAAGCTCCACCCAAAATGTGGGGCACGAGCATAGTCGGTTTCGGCAGTTACCATTACAAATACGCCAGCGGACGCGAAGGCGATTGGATGCTGACGGCCTTTTCGCCGCGCAAACAAAACCTCACGCTTTATGTTTTCGGCGGCTTTGAAGGCTACGATGAATTGATGGACAAGCTCGGCAAATACACTTGCGGCAAATCGTGCATTTACATCAAACGGCTTTCAGACCTTCATCTGCCGACGCTCAAAAAACTGATCAAAGCCTCCGTCAAACACATGCTCAAAACCTATCCGCCGGAAAAGGGGCAATAATCAGCGGAGGACAAGCGGGCGCTGCTTGTTATCTCAAAACGATGTGAGGACGCTAGGGGATGTCAATGATTTGGTTTTGATGTTCTTCGGCTTCGCTGGCTGTCCAGTATAGCAGCAACCATTCGGCAGCTTTGCCGATGGATAACCTGCGACTGACGATGAAAACGCCGGGCGAATCCTGATGCTGAATGAATTCAATGAAGTGATCGGGCATGGAGTGGCGGTCGTGTGTAACCAGAATGCGATTTTCTTCGGCACACAGCCGCAAGACTTCGGGATCGGGAATGCCGGTGTGCAAGTCGAGTTCCGGGGCGCGCTGAAAATCCATACCTGGTTGCAAACGTTTTGTCGCTCGCAGAATGTCTTCGTCTAAATCGTTGTCGGCTTGAAACCTGATCTTCATCGGGATGGTTCCGGAAGGCTTTGCCCAATGGTTTGTTTGACGCGAGCCTTGAGCGCCGCGCCCTTCGGAAACAGACGGGCAATCTCCCGGCTGAACTCTGCTTCGGTCGCTTCGTTGAGCGCAAGATAGGCGTCAAGTTCGACTTGATGATCCAGGTAATACGCAATCGCCGCGTAAATCTGGCTGAGCGAGAGCGCCGGGAAAGAATCCTGAATGGCTTCCGGTGAGCGGCCTTGCTGAAACCGGTAAATGATCGAATCCAGCGCCACGCGCGTGCCTTTGATCCGATATACCTGATCCTGTTTTTCGATGTATTGATCCGTCATAGCTTCTCCTTGAACGAGGCGGATTATAACTGATGATTCGCCGCAATATGGAATGAACCCGGAGGCTGTGGATTTGCAAATGGCTGAGAACGAGTCAATACAGCAAAAATTCACCGCAGCGTTGAATGCGCTGATTGAGCAGATCAAGGATGACCGCTCGATTCTGGCGGCGATTCTTTGCGGCAGTTTGTCATATGACGCGGTATGGGCGAAATCCGACATTGATCTGGCGCTGGTGACGATTGACGACCGGAAGTTAGACGCGGGCGGCTTGTCGCTTTATGCGGACGGAGTGAACGTTCACACCTTTCTGTTTTCGCGCGCGCGATTTCGTCAGACGGTCGAAGGCTCGATTCACAATTCGTTCATGCATTCGCTGTTGGCGAAAGGACGATTGCTGTATTCGCACGATCCGACCATTGACGACCTGTTCGCCAGACTTCAAAACATCGGCAAACGCGACACCGAACTTCAATTGTTGCGCGCAGGTTGCGGCGCGCTTCCGGCGATTTACAAAGCGCACAAATTCTTGCTGACGCGCGGCGATCTGGATTACACAGCGCTGTGGATTTTGTACGCCGCGACGCCGCTGGCTCAGGTGGAAGTTTTTTCCGCGCAATTGCTGGCCGACCGCGAAGTCATTCCGCAGGCGATGAAGTTGAACCCGACATTTTTCAAAACGATTTACTCCGACCTGCTCAATTCCAAAAAGACCAGGAAAGCCGTGCAGACGGCGCTGGACGCGGTTGACGCTTACATCGCCGAACGCGCGCAGAAGCTGTTTGCACCGGTCATTGAACATCTGCGCGAAGTCGGCGAAGCGCGCTCTTCGACCGAAATCGAAGATCATTTCAAGCGCAATTACAACATCGAAGGCGTGACCGCGGCCTGCGAATATCTGGCCGATCAAGGCTTGATCGGCAAAGCCTCGACGCCCGCGCGGTTGACTAAAAAAAGCAACGTCGAAGTGCAGGAACTGGCGTTTTTCTTTTTGGAGAAAACTTCCGATGGCTGGTAAGGCGACATCGAAACCTGCGCACAAAGCCGCCGCCCGCACAACCATTGCCGTGCAAGGCGCGCGCGTCAATAACCTGAAAAACATCTCGCTGGAAATTCCGCGCGACAGTCTGGTTGTCGTCACCGGCCTGAGCGGTTCGGGCAAATCCTCGCTGGCCTTCGACACGATTTATGCCGAAGGGCAAAGGCGTTACATGGAATCGCTGTCGAGCTTTGCCAAACGCTTCATCGCGCAAGTTTCTAAGCCCGACGTGGATTTTATCTTTGGCCTGTCGCCGGTAATTTCCATCGAACAGAAAACTCTTTCAAACAACCCGCGTTCGACCGTCGGGACGATGACGGACATCGCCAGCTATCTGAACTTGCTGTTTGCGACCATTGCTCAGCCGCATTGCCCGCGCACCCATGAACCAACGCCAAGCCGCAGCCCCAATCAAATTCTGGAATCAATTCTGTCATTGCCCGAAGGCGCTGAGATCGAATTGCGCGCGCCTGTCTTCAAGGTTTACGGCGAAGAACTGGATTACGTTTTCACAGAGCTTCGCAAGAAAGGCTGTCGGCGATTGATCGTTGACGGCAAGCCGATGGACATTTCCGAACAGGTCGAGCTTGACGAATCGAAGGTCAAAGACATGGACGCGGTGATTGACCGTTTCATCGCCAGCCGCAAACACGAAAAAGCGATCAAGGCAGGCATCGCCGCGACGTTGCTGGTCGGCGACGGCCTGATGCAGATACACATTCTGAAAGGCGCGAGCAAAGCCGAAGCAGAAAAGTTTTATCGCGCCGCGTGCAGTGCGACGCATCATTTCGTTTACGGCGACATCCAGCCGGACTATTTCATGTTCAACAACCCCGAAAGCGCCTGCCGGACGTGCGGCGGTTTGGGAGTTCACAAACTGACGCATCCGGAATTGATCATCCCCGATCCGCGTCGAAGCATTCGCGGCGGCTGTTTTGTTCGCGAAGCTTTCAAATACAACCCCGACACCTGGGACGGGCGCGTGATGTTCAGTTTGGCCGAGGCTCAGAAATTCTCGCTCGATACGCCGTGGGAAAAGCTGACCGACAAGGCGCGCAACGCGATTCTTTACGGAGTTGAAAAGAAAATCCGCACCCTCACTCCGCCCGACGCCAAAGAGAAAGACAAGCGCAGTGATTGGGAAAACAAGGAAGTCGGTTTTGGCGGCATCGCGCGTCGCATCGAACGTTATTACCGCCGTTACCGCCAACGCGGCGAAGCGCATTCAGTAGTTGAAGCCTGGCTGGACAAAGTGATGGTCGAACACACCTGCCCCGACTGCAATGGCGCGCGCGTGCGGGCGACGCGTTTGCTGTTCACCATCGCAGGCAAAAATGTCCACGAATTCGGCCAGATGAATTTCGACGAACTGCACGCTTTCCTCGGCGCAATCAAACCGACGGGGCGCGGGGCGGATGCCGGTCGTCAGGTGCTGAATGAAATTCGCGGGCGGCTGGAACTGTTGCTGGGAATTGGGCTGGATTATCTGAACTTCAACCGGCGTTCGGGCACGCTGTCTGGCGGTGAATCGCAGCGCATCAGGTTGTCCACGCAAATTGGTTCGGGCTTGATGGGAATGCTTTACGTGTTGGACGAACCCAGCATAGGGCTGCATCCGAAAGACAACGTGAAGATGATTGCCACGCTGGAACGGCTGCGCGACATCGGCAACACGGTCATCGTAGTCGAACACGACGAAGACACGATTCGTTCCGCCGATCACGTTGTCGAAATGGGACCCGGCGCGGGCATTCACGGCGGCAAAGTCGTCGCTCAAGGCACGTTGAAGGATGTGCTGGCGTGCAAAGCTTCGCCGACCGGACAATATCTTTCCGGCAAACGATCAATCTCCACACCAGAACAACGGCGCGATGGCAACGGAAAAGCTCTGGTGGTTCGCGGAGCGCGCGAAAACAACCTGAAAGCGATTGACGTGACTTTTCCTTTGGGAATGCTGGTCGCCATCACAGGGGCTTCCGGCTCAGGCAAAAGCACGCTGATCAACGAAATCCTGTTCAAGGCTTTGTGGAAACGATTGGAAGACACGCGCACTTTGCCCGGCGCGCACGACGGCGTCGAAGGCATCGAACACGTTCACAAAGTCGTCAACATTGACCAATCGCCGATTGGCCGCAACAGTCGTTCGAACCCGGCGACGTACATCGGTTTTTACGACAACATTCGCAACCTGTTTACTCAAGCGCCGCTCAGCCTGGAGCGCGAATACAAGCCGGGGCGGTTTTCGTTCAACGTCAAAGGCGGGCGTTGCGAAGAATGTCAGGGCGAAGGCTCCATCACCACGCAGTTGTATTTCATGCCCGATGTCGAAGTGACCTGCGGAGCGTGCAAAGGAGCGCGCTTCAACGCCGAAACCCTGGAAGTCACGTTGCGCGGCAAAACGATTGACGACATTTTGAATATGTCCGTCGAAGAAGGCGTCGCGTTTTTCAAAAGCGAACCGGCCATCGGCAAAAAGATCGAAGTGCTGAACGATTTGGGATTGGGCTATCTGACGCTTGGTCAATCGGCGACGACGCTATCGGGCGGCGAAGCTCAGCGCATCAAAATCGCAACCGAGTTAAGCAAGCTGCAACGCGCGAAGCACACTGTTTATATCCTGGATGAACCGACGACGGGTTTGCATCTGGCAGACATTGAACGGCTGCTGGAATCGCTGAACCGACTGGTTGACGCAGGGCATTCCGTCTTGTTGATCGAACATCACTTGGATGTCATCAAAACGGCAGATCACGTCATTGACCTCGGCCCTGAAGGCGGCCACGCAGGCGGCGAAGTCGTTGTGACCGGCACGCCGGAAGAAATTGCGGCGTGCCGGCGGTCGTACACTGGGCGATTCTTAAAGGCACACTTGCGAGGCTGACGCTTTGTTGTTTTACTAGATATGAAGTTCGAGGTTATTGGCCCAATCCGAGAGATAGAGGTCATTGCGAGTGGCACTGGGGTTCAAGCTCGCTCGTATCTGCGTAAGGCATACGGTCGTGGACGCTGGCGAAAGCTCAAAGGAATCGCCACAGTGCTTTTGCCGAACGGCTTTCAACGCAAAGTAGAACTGCATTGGTACGAAGCTCACGGAATCGGAAAACGAGACATGAAAATCAAAAGCTACCTGGACTAAATATGAGACAACCAACCAAGCCATTTGCTTTATGCGTGGATAACACCGATTACAAGGCATCGCTCATTCCGGGCAAGGTCTACAAGATCATCCCTGATCCGAAAGCCGCCAAGGACGATTTTGTGCGTATCATTGACGAAAGCGGCGAGGATTATCTGTATCACAAGAGCTATTTTCTCTTCGTTGATTTTCCCCCTCTAGTAAAGAAGCGAATACTCGCTTTGATGCATGCCAGTTGACACGACGCCGTCCAATTCCCCAGTGATGAAAAAGTACATCATCAAAACCGATGCTCCGCGCCAACGGCTCATCAACTACCGCGAAGCTTTGAATGATGAACAGCGCGCAGTGGTCATGGCAGGAGCCGGGCCGCTGCTGGTCATTGCCGGAGCCGGTTCGGGCAAAACTCGCGTCGTGACTTATCGCGTCGCTCGATTGATCGAAGCCGGTGTCGCGCCCGCTCGCATCTTGCTGGTGACGTTCACCAACCGAGCCGCGCGCGAAATGCTGGGCCGAGTGGAAAGCTTGCTGGCTGCGGACATTCGCCGCGTCTGGGGCGGGACGTTTCATTCAATAGCCAATCGTTTGTTGCGCCGCCACGCCGTCAGCCTGGGTTACGAAAACAACTTTTCGATTCTGGACGCCGAAGACGCCAAAGACCTGATTGATTCCTGCATTGACGAAGCCGCGATTGACACCCGCGCGCGCCGCTTTCCCAAAGGCGAAGTGCTGCGCGAAATGTTCAGCTTCGCCACCAACACTCCGTTGGATCTATTGATCGTCGCCATATATCCGCACTTTGAAATCCTGACCGCTCAGATTCGCCGAGTTGATCAGCTTTATCAGCAACGAAAGCTGGAACGCAACGCGATGGATTATGACGATCTGTTGTTGAACTGGAAACGGTTGATGAGCGAAAAGCCGGACATCGCGGCGATTTACCAGGAGCAGTTTCAGCACATTCTGGTTGACGAATATCAGGACACGAACACCTTGCAAGCCGAGATTGTGGATTTGGTCGCCGCCAAACATCGCAACCTGATGGTCGTGGGCGACGACGCGCAAAGCATCTTTGGCTGGCGCGGCGCGAACTTCAAAAACATCTTCGAGTTTCAAAAACGTTACGCCGACGCGCAACTCTTCAAGCTGGAAAACAATTACCGCTCGACGCCGGAAATTCTGATGCTGGCCAACGCTTCGGTTTCGATGAATCGCCAGCAGTTTCCCAAACACCTGCAGGCCAAACGTCCAAGTCGCGGCTTTACGCCCGCGCTGATTCCGTCGCGCGACAGCGAACAGCAAGCGGCTTTTGTCGCGGCGCGAATTCTGGATTTGCGCGACGAAGGCGTTCCGCTGGATGAAATGGCCGTGCTGTATCGTTCGCACTTTCACTCGCTGGAGTTGCAGTTGGAGCTGACTCGGCGAGGCATTCCTTACGACGTTCGCTCTGGCATGCGTTTTTTCGAGCAGGCTCACATCAAAGATGTGACTTCGTATTTGCGACTGGTGGCAAACCCGCGAGACGAACTGGCGTGGAAGCGCGTAATGAAGCTGATTCCGAAAATCGGCAACGCGACGGCTTC
>CAYRQB010000202.1:0-11185 GCA_964426025.1 uncultured Heliomicrobium sp. | reverse complement strand
ATACTGCGATCTTGTTGGCTGGCGGATGGTTATCAAGCTTTTGTCCTGTAGTTAGTGATAGGCCTCACAAATCAAAATATCGCTCACCACCATGGGATGCACATTGTTGGCGTGGGGGTGATGGGTTGTCCGGAGGCGGCTATAACCTTTTGTATACATATATGCCCGACCTCAAGATAACCAATATACGGAAGCGAGTTATATTGAGAGGGCGCGATTATACTGCGGAGAAGAAAATTACTGAAACTTTTGAGATGGCTAGCTTTAACATTAAAATAAACGTAACTGCCTATGATTTGCTAGATGTTGAACCATCTGGTAAATATTATACTTTTTCATCGCAAAGTGGTGATGGGAACCTCAAAGCTGTGCTTACAGTTCGATTGGATCAACCTGTTTCAATACCTCATGAGCAAGTAAGAATAGTTAATGATCAGGTGGCCTTAGTATTTATGGGGTGGATGTATGGTGTCACGATTAATGGCGGGAAGTCTTGGAATATATGGGACGCTGAAACTGCACTTCCAACTTGGCAGTGTTGTGACCCTAACCTGATTAGGCAGATCAATATCACGAATCAAGGAAATGGAGTAATGACACTGAGACCTGACCCAAATCAACCTGAAAGCCTAGTATATTTGCGAACAACTGACTTTGGGCAGCGGTGGGTAAAGGAATAATTCCAAGGCGATGATCAACAGCGCAGCGGCTGAAGTCCTGTTTGCCGGAGCGCAGGGCGATTTCGTAGGCATTGATCAATGCAATCTTCGTTTGCCGAATTCGCTGGCCGGGCGGGGCGATGTCAGCATTGAGTTGCTGGTTGACGGCAAAGCCGCCAATTCCGTCAGCATTCGGATCAAATGAAGCTGCCAGCGGCAACGGAACGCCCGCGACTAACAGAATCAACACCGACAGCCAGAGCTATAGTTACTCGTATGATCAAGCCGGTAACATGACCGCCGGGATGGGTCAGAGCTTCAGTTACGACGGAGCCAACCGGCTGAAGACCGCAGGCAACAGAAATAGCAGCTTCGGTTACGACAGCTTTCTCAATCGCTCAGCCGCAGCTTCCAGAGTTTCGTCCTTCTTGCAGTAACAGAATCTGACTTGATGAGCGCCAAGTTCGGGATGGCGGTAAAAGCTGCTGCCAGGCACGACGGCTACGCCGATTTCCTTGATCAGATGCTGAGTGAACTTCACATCGTCCTCGAAACCGAAATCGGAAATGTCAGTGATGATGTAATAAGCGCCATCCGGTTTGAAGCATTTGAAGCCGACTTCTTCCAGCACGCCGAGCAGGAAATCCCGCCGCCGCTGGTAATCGCTTTGCAGGTGGTCGTAATACTCGCGCGGCAAGCTCATCGCGTAAACGCCAGCTTCCTGCAATGGCGCGGCGGCTCCGACGGTCAGAAAATCGTGAACCTGCCGAATGCCGTTGATCAGATCAGGCGCGGCGATGGCGTAACCGACTCGCCAGCCTGTCACCGAATAAGTCTTCGACAAACTGTTGATCGTCACAGTGCGGTCGCGCATGCCGTCCAGCGTAGCCATCGCCACATGCTCAATGCCCCGCGCCGCGTCCGGATACCAAATGTGTTCGTAAATTTCGTCGGTCAACGCCAGCGCGTCGTGTTCGATGCACAGGTCTGCGATAAAGCGCAGTTCTTCGCGAGTGAAGACTTTGCCCGTTGGATTGTGCGGCGTGGTGATGATGATGGCTTTTGTTTTTTCGTTGAAGGCGGCGCGCAGTTCATCGCGATCGAAATGCCAGACCGGGTTGCTTTCGTTCGGCGCGTGCATCGTCACGTAGCGCATCACCGCTCCCGACAAAATCACGTCCGGCCCGTAGTTTTCGTAATACGGTTCAAAGACAATGACTTCTTCGCCGGGATCAACCACGGCCAGCATGGTTGCGATCATGGATTCCGTCGAACCGCAGGTGACGACTACTTCGCGGTCGGGGTCAATGTCCAAACCCAAATGCCATTTGGTTTTGGCGGCAATCGCATCGCGGAAACGTTTCGCTCCCCAGGTGATGGCGTATTGATTGATGTCGGCTTCGATGGCTTCGATGGCGGCGCGTTTGATGTCCGCCGGAGCCGGAAAATCCGGAAAGCCCTGCGACAGATTGACTGCGCCGTGCAGGTTCGCCTGCCGGGTCATTTCGCGAATGACGGATTCGGTGAAACTGGACGCTTTGCGCGAGACGCGATTTTTCATGGCTTCGGTTTAAGGGTTGATGCGGGTGACGACTCGATTGCCAGCGCCCTGCTTGACGGTGCGTTTGACGAACTGTTCGACATCAAACCGGAGCAGCCATTTCGCGCCGTCCTGTTCGATGGCTCTGAGCGTGCCGTTGGCCACGGCCATTTCCAATGTCGTCGCAGCCACGCCGAATTCGCGGGCGGCGGCTTTGAAACTCATCAAATCCTTGCTGTCGTAAACACTCATCGGTTTGTCTCCTGTTTGAGAGGATGCTTCGCAACTTCTATATATTGCGGACGAAGACGCCCGCGCTCCCGGCGAAGGCGAGATGATAGAGAGGCGTTTGCGATGTGTCAAAACCGCAGGCTTGAAATATTCCCACTCGCCCAACTACAATCCGGTTCGCTTATCCGATCTCACCAAAGCATTACAACGGAGAGAATTCGACAATGGAATGTCTGCAATTTGAAGACTTGATCAGCGAATATCTGGATGGCGGATTGGCTCGTGGCGAGCGCCGTAATTTCTGCGAACATCTGCTGGCTTGCCGCCCTTGCCATCAGACTTTCAACGATGTGCGCCAGGCGCTGGATGCCTGCCGCATCATCAACCAAACTCACGCCAACGAGACGACGGCAATTGCCGGAATCGAACGCCGGATACTGAATGCGACCTCGGCTGGCGAAATGCTCAGTTGCCGCACGCTTGACGCGCTGATCTCGGATTACTTCGAAGGTATTTTCGAAAGTTCCAGCGAAACAATCTTCAGCGAACATTTTGCCGTGTGCGAAAGTTGCAGCCGTCTGGTCGAAGGCGTGCGCGAATCGCTGGCCGAACCTGAAGCGGTGGAAGTGCCGGACGAACTTTACGAACGCATCTTCGCCGCCACTGTGGGCGCGCGTCGCTCCGCCTGAAATTGAATGGCTGTCAACACGGCTTTTCACTCAATGCCGAAGTTCTCAACAAGCTTGATGCATTGTCAAAAAACTAAATCAGAAATTATCAGCGGAAAAATTTTTTCCCTATCG
The DNA here is from genome assembly GCA_964426025.1 of uncultured Heliomicrobium sp. GTDB lineage: Bacteria > Acidobacteriota > Blastocatellia > RBC074 > RBC074 > RBC074. The sequence goes on along the minus strand of CAYRQB010000202.1, from coordinate 7,952 downwards.
CTGGTGTTGATGCTTATCTGCGCCGGAACATTCGCTCAACAACCGGAAGCGGAAAAGAAAGTCGCCAACCCGATCGGAAGCGCCGACGAGCAACGAAAATCCGAGCGTCAAACCAAACCCAGCCAGATCACCATCACCGCTCAGGTCGAGCCGGGGAAAACCAGAGAAGTCACAGTCTCTTCCCAAAATCAGGAACAGCAGGGCGATGTGGTCATCGCCACCGGCAATGTTCAGGTGACAGACGGCGACATTCTGGTGATCGCAGACCGCGCGACTTACAACACAGTCACATATGATTTGCTGGCCGAAGGTAACGTTTATTTTGAACAGCAAGGCCAGCGCATCACCGGCGACCGATTCGAGTTCAATTACAAAAGCAGACGCGGCACGATTACGAACACGACGGCTTTCACAAATCGAACGCCAGACGGAACTACTTTGATCGTTGACGCCGAACGCGCAGACAAAATCAACATTGACACTTACACGCTGGAAGACGCGCGATTGACCGCCTGTCAGGAATCGGTTCCGAAATGGGCTTTCACAGCCAAACGCGCGCGCATTCGATTGGATCATCGAGCCAAGGTTTACAACGCCTTGCTGCGAATCAAAAACGTTCCGGTTTTCTATCTTCCATACGCTTCGATTTCGATCAGCAAGAAAGACCGTTCGTCCGGCTTCCTGTTGCCGACTTCGGGTTCGTCCAACATACGCGGGCGCACGCTTCATCTGGCTTATTACCAAACGCTGGGGCGAAGCGCAGACATTTTGCTGCGCACGGATATTTTCACGCGGCGCGGCATCGGGCTGGGATTCGATTTTCGCGCGCGAACCAACGAAACCTCGAAGGTCAATTTCGGATCGTTTCTGGTTTTCGACAGACTGTTCGGCGACAAAGGGCCTGATCAGGGCGGCAGCAGCTTTTACGCCGAGGCCGCGCATAACTTCAAAAACGGATTCGTCGCCGTCGCCGACGTCAACATCACATCCAGCTTCGACTTTCGCCAGGTTTTTTCGGACAACATTCTGTCAGCCATTTCGCCCGAAGAACGTTCGCTCTTTTACCTGAACAAAAACTGGCGCTCGTTCAGTTTCAACGCTCAATTCGGCGAACAAAGCTCTTTCATCGCCGATCAGATTGTCAAAGTTCGCAAGTTTCCCAGCGTCGAATTATCAAAGCGCGCGACGCGAATTTCCGAAGCAATTCCCTTTTACCTGTCTTTCGACGCCGGATTGGAAGGCGTGCGACGCAGCGAAACATCCGGCAGCCAGTTCAATCTGAAAACGCCTTCGGTCGTTCAGCGATTGGATTTCGCTCCGCGCCTGACATTCCCGTTGAAATCCTTTGCCGGTTTCACAGTCACGCCCAGCATCGGAGTGCGCTCGACGTTTTACAGCGACAGCCTGGATCCGATTCAGCGCGTGGTGACCGGGCAAAACCTGTTTCGCAATTACGCCGATCTGCAGATTGATGTTCGCCCGACTGCGCTGGCCAAAGTTTTCAGACATAAAGACGGTTCGCCGTGGTTCAAACACATCATCGAACCGTTCATCGAATACCGCCGCATCGAAGGCATTGACGAATTCGACCGCACGCTCAGAGTTGACGAACGCGATCTGGTCGCCGAAACGAATGAAATCGCCTTCGGCATCAGCAACAGCTTTCTGGTCAAACGAACGAACGGCGAAGGCACAGCTCCGCAAATTCACGAATGGCTGAATCTGACGCTGACTCAGAAATATTTCTTCGACCCGACATTCGGCGGAGCTTTGCGCGAAGACCAACGCAATCAGTTCTTCCCCATCAACACTCTGGCCGGTTTCGCGTTCGGCAGTTTTCAGCGCGACACATCCCCGTTGAACGTCAAAGCGCGATTGCGTCCGACTCAGAACATCTTTGCCGACCTGCGGCTGAATTACGACACCAAATATCATGACTTCCGCGATTTCATCGTCGGCGCGGGAATCAGCAAAGGAATCTTTTCCGTCAGCCAATCGTGGTTTTACACCCGTCGCATTGCCGTAGATGAATTCCGTTTCGACCCGTCCACATTGCCGGGCAATCAAATTGACTTTTCGGCTTTCCTCGGCAATCCGTCAAAGGGGCCTTACGGCGGTTTCACCGTCAGTTACGATTTGCGTGACAAACTTTTCAATGGCGGCATCCGCGACCGACGGTTGATAAACCTGACGACCTCCGCCGGATGGGCCTGGGATTGTTGCAGCCTCAACGTTCAGACCATCACTTTCAATGCCGGTTTGCGCGACGAAAACCGCATCGTCTTCGCGTTCACGCTGAAGGGGATTGGTTCATTCGGAACTGAAAATATAGGCCAGCGACGGCGATAACGGATAAACCCGATCTCAACTTAACTCATTTGATACTGCTTCCGGGTTCCTGCCGTTTGAGAAAGCTTTCCCCACACATTCCCGGCAATCAGGTGTTGGGAAAACTTGATTCGCAAGGCCTTCGCAAACCAAACGAGCATCCGAACATCGCCGCAAGTGCGCTACTGGCAAAAATCTGCTTGCTATAGCAGAATGGCTGTTTGATTTTGGCTGTTGTTTTTCAACAGTTCCGCCACCAGTGAAAACTATGATTACACCAGGACCAAATATTGGCCAGCTCGCGCCTGAAATTGACCTGCCGGATGGCGAGGGAAACAGATGGAAGCTGAGCGATTTCCGCAATAAACCCGTCGTATTGCTGTTTTATCCGGGAGACGAAACGCCTGTTTGCACCAAACAACTTTGCAGCGTGCGCGACAATTGGGAGCGATACCAGGAAACCGGAGCCGAAGTCGTTGGCATCAACACCGATTCGGTTGATAAACACCGATCGTTTGCCGCAAATCACCAATTGCCGCTGAGGTTGTTGTCGGATGCCGACGGCAGCGTCGTCCGCGCTTACCAGATGAGAGCTATTTTCGGCACTCGTCGCGGAGTGGTGGTGGTGGACAAAAACGGCGTCATTCGGTTTCGCAAAGTCGTGATGCCGATATTTCGTCCCAGCGATGATGAAGTGCTGGCGGCGATTGAAAAGGCGCTGCAAGCCTGATTAATCGTCAATGACCGGCACGGTATTTTTTATGTCAACAGACTTGATTCCTTCGACAGTCGAAACCTCAATGTCAAATCAGGAAACCACAGAGCGGTTACAGCGTCTGATCAACGAGTTGAGCGTCGAATTCATTTCGATTCTCGATCTGGATTTGCTGATTGACCGAGTGGCGCAAAGGCTGCGCGAAGTTATTGATTACAAGTTCTTCAATCTTTTTCTGGTAGATGAGGCGCGCGGCGGATTGCTCTGGAAAAAAGCCATCGGTTACAAACCCGAAGAAGTCGCCGCGCACGAAATCATTCCCTTCGATTGCAGCATTGCCTCTTCAGCCTGGCGCGAAGGCCGAACGATCAACGTCGGCGATGTCAGCCAGGATTCGCGCTATCTGCCTATAGCCACCGAAGACGGCAAAACTCCGCTTTCCGAAATCGCCGTTCCATTGACGCTGGTTCGCGAAAAAAAAATCGTCGGCGTTCTGACGATTGAAAGCGCCGAACCAAACTATTTCACTCGCGATCACGAACGTGTGTTGAACGTGCTGGGCAATCAGTTGGCGATAGCGCTGGAACACGCTCGCGTTTACGACGAACTGCGCCAGCGAACGCGCGAATTGCGCACGCTGATCGAAATCGGTCACGAGATCACTGCCCTACTCGATCTTGATCGTTTGCTGGATCACATTGCGCCGATGCTGGATCGCATCATTAACTTCGAGTTTCTGCTGGTCGGATTGATTGATGAAGAGCGGCAGGAGTTCGTCTGGCACGTGGAAGAAGGTTACGGCGTAGAGGAATACGAACGGGCGAATCGTTCGCCGGTGTCAACCGGCGTCGTTGGCCGAGCCGTGCGAGAAATGCGGACTCAAATCGTCGGCGATGTGTTGCGCGATGCGGATTATTACGTCACGGATGATTGGCGAGGGCAAGGCCAACGTTCGGAAATTGCCGTTCCGTTGATTTACGAAGAGAAAGTGATCGGCGTGCTGGCGCTGGAAAGCAGTCAGCAGAACGCCTTCAACGAATACCACGGTCGGTTGCTGGAAAACATCGCCAACCCATTGAGCATCGCCATCGTCAACGCCAAACTTCACAGAGAACACGTTGAGCGCGAGCGCAAACTGGAGCGCGAAATTCTGATGGCGCGCGACGTGCAGCGGGCGATGATTCCAGACCCGCCTTTGCTGGAAGGTTACGAGATGGCCGCGCGATTGGAACCGGCGCTGAATTTAAGCGGCGATTTTTACGATTACGTGGCGCTGTCATCGAACAGGCTGGGAATCATGATCGGCGACGTGGCGGGCAAAGGCATTCGCGCGGCGATGGGAATGGCCGCTTCGCGCAGCATTCTGCGCTCGGTGGCCAGACGCGGCGGCGGCCCGGCCAAAGTCCTGCGCGACGCCAATCTGCGATTGCATCGCGACCTGGGCAAACAATTGCTGTTGACGCTGGTTTACGCCGTGCTGGACGCCGAAACCGGCACTCTGCAATATTGCAATGCCGGTCATAACTCGCCGCTGTTGATCAAAGCCAACGGCAAATGGCGCGCGTTGAAAACCGGCGGATTGTTGCTAGGCGTTTTCGACAAACAGCAATACAAGAGCGAAACTTTGCATCTGGAAAAAGGCGATCTGCTCTTCTTTTATACCGACGGACTGGCCGAAGCCCACACGCCGCAACCCAATCGCGTGGAATTCGGCGAAGCCCGCATACTCGATTTCCTGATCGAGCATCGCCATTTGAAAGCAGAGACGTTGATTGACAAATTCATCAATCACATAAACGAATTCACCGCCGGCGCTCACCAACACGACGACCTGACTCTGGTCGCATTGAAAGCACTGTGATGTTGACCGCGCCGGTTTGGAAAAGCTGTTTTGCATCTGCTATTTTGATGGCCTGATTTTCCCAACAATTATTCCTCTTCATCCGAAAGGCGTTTTCATGGAAGTTGTAACGTCCGCTGGCAATGCGGCGGCGCAGGCTTCAATCGAAGTAACCGAAGCGCGACCATCCGCTCCGGCTCTGACTTTGGGCGAGAAACTTGCGGCTTATTACGATCTGACCAAACCGCGCATAACTTTTCTCGTCGTCTTGTCCGGGCTGGCCGGATTCGCGCTGGGGTCGCCGTCGCCGATCAATTGGCTATTGTTTCTTCACACCGCGCTCGGCATCGCTCTGTTGTCGAGCGGAATTTCAACACTCAACCAATACTGGGAACGCGATCTGGACGCGCTGATGGAACGCACGAAAGCCCGTCCGTTGCCTGCGGGCAAAATGTCCGCGCGCGGCGCTCTGATTTTCGGGATTGCGATTTCCGTCATCGCCGAACTTTATCTGGCTTTGCTGGTCAATCCGCTGACTGCGGTTTGGGGTTTTGTCGCGCTGGCCAGTTACCTGTTCCTTTACACGCCGCTGAAAACACGCACTCACTGGTGCACGTTCATCGGCGCATTTCCCGGAGCTTTGCCTGTCGTTTTGGGCTGGGCGGCGGCACGCAACGAAGTTGGGGTGGAAACTGCTGTTTTATTCGGCATCATGTTTTTCTGGCAATTCCCGCATTTCCACGCCATCTCGACGCTTTACCGCGAAGATTACGGACGAGCGAGAATCCGCATGCTTCCCGTAATCGAACCCGACGGCAAATCAACCGCACGGCAAATCGTCGCTTACACCATCGGGCTGGTAACTGTCAGCCTGCTGCCGACTGTTCTTGGAATTTCCGGCTGGTTTTATCTGACGGGAGCCGTCCTGCTCGGCGCTTGGTTTCTGCACGCCAGCCTGACGACGGCGAAACAGATGACCCGCGAACAGGCAAAACATCTGCTGAAAGTTTCGGTGATGTATCTGCCCTTGCTGCTGGGATTGATGGTCATCAATGGTTGAGCGAATCCGTTGTTCATAATGCGCGCTTCAGCGTGTATTGAAGCGCGCATTCCGAGCCGGCAATTTCTTAACCTGCCAGCAAGGCCAAAGCGCCATGTTCCAGCCATTCTGAAAGTATCTGCTGAGAGCGCGCGGCGTTTTTGGAAGAACCGGACTTCGACAGCAAAGCGCGAATTTCGACTGGCCGTTTTGTTTCGTAAAGAAGCAGGTAAGCGGCTTTATCAATGTTGGTGATGGAAATGCCCGTCGCTCCCGGACTGAACAGCAGGTAGGTTTTTTTCTGCCGATCAACTTCGGGCAGGTTGTTGAGTTTTGGCGCGTCTTCGCAAAGCGCCATCGCAGGCATCAGGCTGAGTTCGAACAAATAGCGTTCGACGTGTTGAATCGTATCAATGACCTTGCTCTGAAAACTTGCCACGTCGCATCCGGGCGCAAGCCTGACGCGCGCGCGGTCGCTGATGGTTGACGGCAATTCGCCGTTTTGATGTTCGCCTTCGCGCGCCAGCATCCGGCGACAAAAGGCGATGGCTGATTCCAGCCGCACGATGTCGGGAATTTGCTCAGCCGTCCACGTTCCGCGCTGACAACCATCGAGCAGAAAATCCGCAAAGGCTTTGCCCAATGAACCGCGTTCCTGAATTGATCGGTGAAAGAACGAGCTGGAAAAGAATCGTTCAAGCGAAGCCAGCGAGCGCGTTTCAGCCAGAATGATCGTCGTCGAGATTTTGAATTCTTCAGCCAGCGTCCGCAGAGTTCGACGCCGTCTGAGCGCGTCGTAACGCCAGGCTCTGCGATCAACCTTGAGCAATTGCTCGCGTTCAACTTCTGTCAAGTCAAATTCTGCCAGCGACTTTACGGCGTCGGCATACACCGAATCCGTAAACTCTTCGTCAAAGAGCATTCGGACAACCAGCTTTTGCAAGGCGTGATGGCTCATCGTGCTGTATAAAAAGTAGAGCAACCTGCCGAGGTTGCTCAGTGTTATCGAAAGATAGTGTGGAAGAAATCGGAGCAACCTCGGCAGGTTGCTCTACTCCGATTTAACTGGAAAGATGTCGTTCAATCGCTCGAAGACTTCAAGGCATTCTTCCGGCTGGTTGTATTCGCACTCGAAAACTATGGCTTTCAGATTTTTGGCGCGAGGCACGACGTATTCCATAATCTCCCACGTTGCGGGCAAAGGTTCTGGCGAATGATTGTCTTCGATGTATGAGTAACCTTCGACATCGGCGAAAGCTCCGCCAGCGACGTGCATTTCGACAACCCGGTCGAGCGGATAATTGTCCAGCCCTGCAAGCGGCGGCAGATTTCGCGTCTGCTGAAAAATCGCCAGATGAGCGCAATCAAGCAGCAACCCGCAATCTGCCTGATCGGCAACCAGAGCGAAATAATCAAGAATGTGAAGATCGCCCAGGTAAAACGTCGCCGGAGGATTTTCAGGCAGAACAGACAATCCTGTTTCTGCTTCGATCTGCCGGATGCTATCGGCGGTTTCCCTCGCCGATTCGCGACACAGAATCGGAGGCATCAACATTCCGTGCCCGCGTTCGCGCAATCCGAAATGCCAGCGTCCGGCGTCTCCGCACAACCAGGCGGCATTGATTTCCGAAGCCAGCGCTTTCGTCTGTCTGATCCAATGCGGATCAAGGTCTTCTTTCTCTTCCAGGTTGATGTCGAGGAAGTGGTATGTCACAGGATGTCCAGCCTCAGCCCATCGCCGAACGCCAACATCCAGACCGCGATCCAGATCGCCGCCGTATTCGTAAAAGTGAACCAAGTCAGGATAATTCGCCTTCACCCAATTCACATCCATGCCTTTGGCCGCGACATTGAACTCGCCGGAAAGCCCGACTCCAAGTCGCGGCAAGCGATTTACTTTTTCCGCAAAGGTCATCATAAAATGGATTGTATCGGTCAAACAGAAACTTTCAAGCAGCTTATCAGTTCAGCAAACGTGTGTTAGTCTGAATTTTGGGAGGTACGAACGATGCCGCACTCATTGACGCTGG
>CAYRQB010000201.1:0-11201 GCA_964426025.1 uncultured Heliomicrobium sp. | reverse complement strand
AAGATCATCACGTCGAAGCTGCTGCGGCAGGCCGGAATTCCCGCGCCGGACAGTTGGGTGTCGAACGATTTGAGCTTGGCCAAACAACTGCTGGAAAAACATCCGCTGATTATCAAACCGCATATGGGGCATCGCGGAGCGGGCGTTCATCTGTGCCGCACGCCGGAAGACATTGACAAGATTCCCGAACCGGTGACGCCGATGATCATTCAGGAAGCGATTCCCGGTCCCGGCGAAGACCTGAAAATTTATTGCGTCGGCGATCAGGTGCAAGGCGTCCGCAAACAGTTTTCCGAATCCAGTTTTTCAGTCGCCGGTCGCCACGGAGAAATCACCGAAGAAGTCCGTCGCATTTCTCAGCGCGTGGGCGAAGTTTGCGGATTGGGTTTGTACGGTTTGGACATCATCGAAAGCGACCGCGGCCCGTACGTCGTGGATGTGAATTACTTCCCCGGTTACAAAGGCGTGCCGAATGCCGCCGGAATGATCGCCGATTACATTGACGATTACGCGCGCGGACGTGTGTCGCTGAAAACACCCGTTTGAAGAAGTGACGCGGAGACACTGGGACAGGGTGACGCGGCGATTCGCGCCCGATCAATCGAAGACTGACGAAAAATGCCGAATAGAAAGAAACCGAGCGAATGAATTCCAAAGTCCCCGCGTCGCCCCGTCTCGCCGTCCCCGCGTCTCTCTTAGCCTTGCTGGCCGAAGGCTTCCTGACGCGGTTGAGTTCCGGCGTGATCGGTTTTGCGCTGCCGCTCTTTGCATACAGAAAACTTGGTTTGACGCTGGCTGAAACCGGCATTTTGCTGGCGATGAATCAGGCCGCCGAACAGTTGTTCAAACCTTTGATGGGTTGGGCGGCTGATCGCATTGGCCTGAAGCGCGCTTACACACTGGCGATCATCGGTCGAAGCGTGGCCGCGTTGTCGTACGCTATGGCGGGTTCGCCCTGGCAGATTTATTCGGCGCGGTTCTTTCACGGAGTTTCGGAATCGTTGCGCGAACCGTCGGTCAACGCCTTGATCGCTGAAAACGCCAAGGCGAAATCTGTCGCTTCGACCTTTGCCTGGTACAACACCGCCAAACAAACGGCCAGTTCGATTGGCAAAACCGCCAGCGGATTTTTGCTGGCCTTGATGGCGGGAAATTATCCGGGCGTTTTTCTGATCGCTTTCGCGCTGTCAATTTTGCCGATCATCGTCGTCGCTCGTTACGTCCGCGAACCGCATCGTTCATTGGGATCAACCACGGGGGACACGGGGAGCACAGGGAAAAACGAGGCGGAAACCAAAGAGGGATCGCAGACTCTTCCCGGCAATCCCAGTGACCCCCGTGGTTCAAATCCGAATCCAACCGGAGTTTCGATCTTTTCATTCGCAGTGCTCGGATTTTTGATTTCCTGCACTGCTCAGATGATTGCCAATTTGTTTCCGGTGTTGGCAACGGAATACGGCCATTTGACCGAAGCTCAAACCGGTTTGATTTACGCTGTGACGATCATTGTCGTCATCGTCGCCGGACCGGCCTTCGGATGGTTTTCCGACAACGTCAGCCGCAAATTGGCGCTGGCCGTGCGCGGATTGGCCAACACCGTTTCTTCGGCATTGTTCTTTTTCGCGCCGACCTTTCCGGGTTTGGCGGCTGGCAGCGTGATTGACGCTGCGGGCAAAGCGGCTTTTCGTCCGGCGTGGGGATCGTTGATGGCTCACGTTTCCGGTTTCGACCGTCGGCGGCGCGCTCAGGTCATTGGCCACCTGAGTATGGGCGAAGGTTTGGGCGAAATGCTTGGGCCGATCTTGGGCGGTTTTATCTGGCACAGGTGGGGAATCGGCGCAATGCTTGGCACGCGCGTCGTGCTAGCCGTTATCGGAGAAATTTACGCAGTAAAAATTGGAAACTCGGACAAAGACATACCCCGCGAATCACACAGATAGCGCGGATAACAAACAAGTGTTTGAGAATTAGCGTGATCTGCGTTATTCGCGGGAAATTTTCAAAGGGGTAATTCATGCGAATCTGTTTTTTGATGGAACCGCCGCGAAGTTCGACTTCGGTGACTTACGAAGTGCTGAACGGTTTGAAAGCCAGCGGAGCCGATGTCGAAGTCGTCACTGAGCGCAGCGGGTTGATTGACCTGGAAAATTTCAAATTCGATTACGACGTTTACCTGTTCAAATCGCATTCGCCGCTGGCTGAATCTCTGGCGGCGGCGGCGCATTATCGCGGAGCCAGATTGCTGAACGAATATCCGGCGACGATGAAAGTCCGCGACAAGGTTTTGACCTGCACGATGCTGCTTCAAGCCGGAATCCCCACGCCGCGAACGTTCCTGACTGATTCGCTGGAAACCTTGCGACCGATCGTTCAGGAAATGCCTATTGTGGTCAAACCGTATCGAGGTCGCCGCGGAATGGGCATAGAAGTTTGTTTGAACGAAGCCGATTTCGACGCACTGGCCAAACGTCGAGCTGATGGAGCTTCGACGGACGAAGATGACGGCGGCGAAGACGGTACAGCGCTGGGCGAACGATTGATCTTTGCGCAGGAATACGAAGAGCATGAACCTTTCGATTACAAAGCCTATGCCGTCGGCGATTACGTTCACGCCATCAAGCGCATCTTCCCCGCCCGTACCAAAGAAGAAAAGCTTGGCACGCCGGTCGGCGACGATCCGGAACTGGTTGATCTGGTCAGGCGTTGCGGCAAATTGTTCGGATTGCAACTTTATGGAGTTGATCTGGTCAAAACGCCGAAAGGTTATTCGGTAATTGAAGTCAATTGCTTTCCCGGTTACAAAGGCGTGCCGCAAGGCGGCGAGCGCATCTCGAAATTTATTCTCGAAAATGCGAAATAACCGATTGAAATAAAAAGTCTGGCAACACCAGTGTCTCGTATCTTCATCAGAGTGCCGTTTTGCACCCCAAAACTAAAATGTTGTAAAACGGTCTGGCATTCGGGCTGTAACAGGCTGGAGAAAAAACCTAGGAGGAAAAGCTAATGAGTGAAAGTTCAAGGACGAATTCAGGTGGCAGAGGTTGGTTACACGTTCTTTTGTTGATGCTGGCTGTGTTTTTGGCTGGCGCGCTGGCGTCGGAATCGGCTTCGGCCAGATTCGCCTCTCTCAATCAATCGGACAAAAACTCCGACAAGAAAGACAAAGACAAAAAGGACTCCAAGAAGAAATCGAAGTCAGACGACGATGATGACGACGACGATGATGACGACGATAAAGAGAGGGAAGCAAAAAAGTCTGAGAAGCTGGCGAAGGAAGCAAAAAAATCAGAATCAAAATCGAAATCCGATTCTAAGAAATCCGAATCGAGCAAATCTGTCGCTGCGCCTGCGGTGATGAACTCAAGCCTTGAAGCGGTCTTCGCGACGGTTGAAACCGATCCGGTTCCGAATGGCGGAGACGCGGCTGACGATCCGGCAATCTGGATTCATCCGACCGACCCAACGCAAAGCACGATCATCGGGACGGACAAACAGGGCGGTCTGGCGGTTTACGACCTAGGCGGAAAACAGCTTCAATATCTGGCTGACGGAATGATGGACAACGTTGATCTGCGCGACGGGTTTCAACTTGGCGGTCAGAAAGTCGCCATCGTCGCCGCCGGAAATCGCAAGGACAATTCCATAGCTCTTTACAAAGTCAATCCGCAAACCCGGCTGCTGGAAAACGTCGCTGCCCGTTCGCTCAAACACGGCGTGACGGCTTACGGAATGTGTTTGTACCGCAGCGAAAAAAGCGGCAAGACCTATTATTTCGCCACCAGCAAATCAGGCGATGTCGAACAATGGGAACTGGCGGACAACGGCGCAGGCAAAGTTGACGCGAAGAAAGTCCGCAACTTCAAAGTCGGTTCGGTTGTCGAAGGCTGCGTGGCCGATGACCAACTGGGACATTTTTACGTCAGCGAAGAAGCCGTCGGCATCTGGAAATACGGCGCTGAACCCGAAACCGGAGCCGTGCGAACACAAGTTGACAAGGTTGGCGGCGGCCATCTGTTTGCCGATGTCGAAGGTCTGGCCATTGCTTACAGCAAAGATGGAACAGGTTATTTGATCGCTTCCAGTCAGGGGAATCATTCCTTCGTCGTTTATCGCCGCGAAGGCAACAACGAATTCATCAAAAAGTTCCGCATCGGCAACGGTGAAGAAATTGACGGCGCGGAAGAAACCGACGGGATTGACGTGACGACGGCCAATTTAGGCCCGGCTTTTCCGAATGGAGTTTTTGTCGTTCAAGACGGCTTCAACGATAAAGGCAATCAAAATTTCAAGCTCGTGCCCTTGCAGTTAATTATCAAGTAGTACTTTCTTCCCACGAAATCACACGAAGTTATGTGAAGAGCGAAAGCTTCTTTGTGTAGCTTCGTGTTTCTTCGTGATTAAAGAGGAAGTTAAGTGAAACTCTGCCCTGCCTGCCAACGTGAATTCACGGACAATTACAGCTTCTGCGATCAGGACGGAACGACTCTTGTCGGGGTCGCGGAAATCGAAGCTCGTCTGACCATTCGCCAGGGCGACGGTCAAACTCGCGAAGTTTTGCTTCCTCCCAGACCGCTCAGTATCGGAAAGAATCCCGACAACGACATTGTCATTCTCGACGGCGCGATCAGCCGACGCCATGTCAGCCTGGAAAAACGCAACAACAGATGTTTCATCAAAGACCTGGGCAGTTTGAACGGCACTTTCGTCAACGGAAAAAAACTAGGTGGCGAAGAGCTTGAATTGAAGGACGGCGACCAGATAGCCCTTGGCCGCACGAAAATCTCGATTCGCCTGGCTCCGGCGCAGGCAGTGGATTTGAAGAAAACCACAGACGAAGACGTTCCCAGATTGACGACGACGATGCAGGCGGTTTCGCCTCCGCCGCCAGTTCAAACAACCAAACCTCCTGACACAAGTTCAATCCCGCCGCCTCCGCCTCCGCCAATACTTACCGCTCTGTCCGTTGATTCCGCTGAAATTGAATCCGGCGACGAACCTGAAAAAAGTTCGCTTAAAGCTTCGACGCCGTTTCGCGTTTCCCAAACCGGCGAACTAAGGCCGGTGGCGGCGACAACAACGAAACCGCAGGACAGCGGGAAGCCTTTGGCGCAAAATATTCTTCTGGACGGTCGGTACGAACTGACGGCAATTCTTGATCAGGATGAAAACGGCACGCTGTATCGCGCGCGCAGACTGATGCTCGGCGATGAAGTTTCGATTCGCGTTTTGCGTCCGGAACTGGTGGCGGATCAGGTCGCGGTTGAACGATTTCGCCGTCAGGCACTGGTGGCGGCGCGGATCAAACATCCGAATTCGGTTCAGGTTTTCGATTTCGGTTATTCGCCCGAAGGCGCGGCTTACATAGTCGAAGAAATGCTGACCGGCCAAACGCTTCGCGATTTGCTCAACAAAGAGCGAAGCCTGAGCCTGACGCATGCCGTCAGCCTGATGAATCAAATCTGCGGAGCCGTTCATGCCGCGCACATCAATGGAATAGTGCTGCGAGGATTGAGGCCGGAAACAATCTTCATCGAACGCGACAAGGATGGAAGCGAAGTGGCCAAAGTCGGCGGTTACGGCCTGGCCAAAGTTGACGATGATTTTCTGCGCGGCATCGGCGGCAAGGCGTTGACCGGCAAGCTGGGCCTGTTCGGATCGCCTCAATACACTTCGCCGGAACAATGGCAGTTCAAACCCCTGGACGCGCGTTCGGACGTTTATGCTCTCGGCGTCATCCTGTTTGAATTGCTGACCGGCGAACCGCCCTTCAATCCGGCAGATCAGGGCGAATTCGCTTCGCAACATTTGCACGCGCCGATTCCCGATCTGGCCGAATTCGGACGCAGCGATCTGGACGAAGGCGTCGCCGTCGTCGTCAGTCGCGCTCTGGCCAAAGACCCTGACCAACGCCAGACTTCTGCGTTATTGCTTGCCGAAGAATTGCAGGCAGTGACAGGCGCGCGTGGCGGTTTGATTTCTCGACTGACCGGATTGCTGCCGACTCCACCGATTGCCGTCGCCCAACGAACCGCCACCGCAACGGGCGAAGTTCCTCTTCCAACTGTTTTGCCCAGACCAAAAACAGTCGGACACGGAGCGTTCAATCCAATCGTTCTGGCCTTGATGGCCGAAGCTTTTCTGTCGCGGCTTTCCAGCGGATTGATCAAAACCGCAGTCCCGCTTTACGCACTGCTGGTGTTCGGTATGGAAATCACTTCGGTGATGGGTCTGGTGCTGATTCAAAACATTGTGCCATTGCTGATGCGCCCGCTGTTCGGAACACTGGCCGACAAGTACGGCAAAAAGAAAGTCTTTCTGATTTCCCTCAGCATTCGCACGCTGGTCAGCGTGCTTTATGCAATTGCGACATTGCCGCTGCTGTTTTTGATCAGCGCCATTCGCGGCATAGCCGATTCGGCCAAAGGTCCATCGGCATCGGCGATGATTGCCGATCATACCGACGAAAAGAACATCGCTCAGGCTTATTCGTGGTACACGACGACGAAATCAACTTCGGGCGGAATTGGCGAAGCGCTGGCCGCATTCGTGCTGGTTTTTCTGTTGACGATTTACGCCGGAATGAGCACGGCAACGGTCAACATCGCTGTGATGGACAAAGTCACTCGCGCCGGTTCAAACACTGAGGAAATCGTCAAAGACGCTTCGCAGATTCGCCCCGGACAACCGTTGCCCGGCGCTGAAACCGATCCGAACGCGCATAAAGTCATTCGCGTCGAACAGCGCGAAATGAAACTCAGCCAGATACCGATTGAAGATTTGCCCAAGGTCGTTGACGTCGCTCCGCTCAAAAAAGCGCTGGTCATGATCTTCATCGCTTCGACCGTTCTTTCGCTTTTATCGCTGATTTTGGTCGCAGTCTTCATCAAGGAAAAGAAGAAAGAGAAGAAGGACAAGAAAGACAAAAAGGACAAATCCGGCGGCAAAACCAGCATGCCGGAAGAGCCGGAAAAACCGCCGAACGTCTGGGCATTCGCCTTGCTCGGCACTGCGCTGACAGCTCCGGCTTACATGGTGACGGGCGAATTTTTCACCATCCTGGCCGTCAAATTGGAAGTCACGCCCGGCGCTTTGGGATGGATCAAGATCGTTTCTGAAACTGCTGTGCCCTTATTGTTCGGGCCGTTTTTCGGATGGCTGGCTGATCGCATAGGAGCGAGCAAGGTCATCGCCCTGCGCTCGCTGGCCAATTTGCTGACTTCGGCTTTGTTCTGGATCGTGCCGTGGTTTGCGGGAACGGCTTTGCTGGGAATCGCCATGGGCTTTGCGCGCGCCATTGACGAAGTGGGCAAAGCAGCTTTCAAACCAACGTGGGGAGCGATTGCGGCGAAAGTTTCCAGCTTCAATCTGTCGGCTCGCAGCCGGACGATGGGAATTCTGGAAGGCGGCGTGGACGCCTCCGATCTGGCTTTTCCGGTCATCGCCGGAGTGATGTTGCAATATCTGTCGCTTGGGCCGCTGATGCTGGTTCGCGCGATTCTGGCTGTCGTGGCGGAAATTTACGGCTTCCTGCTGATGCGCAAATACAAAATCTAGCGCGGTTTGCAGTTGAGTTTACGGAAAAGAAAAACCACGGGGGACATTGGGATCACGGGGATAAATTGGGTATGAATCATAGATTCAGTTTTTTCTTTCCCCGTGCTCCCCGTGGTTGATCCGATACAAACAAATGCATTTCGATCTAATTCGCCCTCTCAGCGTGCAATCGAATCTTTTTTCCGGCGAAACCATTCAATCGTCTGTCGCAAACCTTCATCAAAACCGACGCGCGCGCGAAAGCCGAATTCGCTTTCGGCGCGCGTCGTGTCCAGCGAACGGCGAGGCTGGCCGTCCGGTTTTGATGAATCCCATTCGATGCTTCCTTTGAAACCAGTTAGCTCGACGATCTTCTCAGTCAATTCCCTGATCGAAATTTCAAAACCCGCGCCCAGATTGACCGGCTCCGACTTGTCGTATTTTTCCGCAGCCAGCAACAATCCTTCGGCGCAATCTTCGGCGTGCAGAAATTCGCGCGTCGCCACGCCGGTTCCCCAACAGATGATGTGATCGTCGCCGCGCTGGATGGCTTCGACGCATTTGCGAATCAACGCCGGAATGACGTGCGAGCTTTCCGGATCGAAGTTATCGCGCGGTCCGTACAGATTCACCGGCAGCAGGAAGATCGAATTGAAACCGTATTGCTGGCGATAAGCCTGCGATTGAACCAGCATCATCTTCTTGGCCAGACCGTATGGCGCGTTGGTTTCTTCGGGGTAACCGTTCCACAAATCGTCTTCCCTGAACGGCACGGGAGTAAACTTCGGATAAGCGCAGATGGTTCCGGTGGCGACGAACTTCTTCAGGCCGCGCAATCGCGCCTGCTCCATCAATTGCACGCCCATCATCAGGTTGTCGTAAAAATATTTGCCTGGATTGACGCGATTGGCTCCGATGCCGCCGACGACCGCCGCCAGATGAATGACCAGATCGGGCTGAGCGTCATCGTACATTCGCTGTACATCTTCGATGTTGACCAGATCGTAATTACGGCTGCGAGGAACGAAGATATTTTTCACGCCTCGCTGGCGAAGTTTTTCCACGACATACGAACCAAGAAAGCCCGCTCCGCCGGTCACCACAACTCGTTCGTAAGGAAAATTGTTTTGCATAAAAAAGCAGGAAGGATTTACCCTCCGTTATCTGGAACAGGCTAAAGCCCGTTCCACTTTATTCAAATCAGGTAAGATTGTGTTTCTTTTTCAGGTCGGCCAAGTCCGAGTCAACCATCATCCTGACCAGTTCCTCGAAGCTGACTTTCGGTTCCCAATCGAGTTTCTGTTTCGCCTTCGTCGCGTCGCCGATCAGCAAATCAACTTCAGCCGGACGGAAATAGCGCGGATCAATTTCGACGTACTTGTTCCAATCCAGATTGAGATGTCCGAAAGCTTCGTCCAGAAATTCGCGCACCGAATGCGTTTCTCCGGTGGCGATGACGAAATCTTCCGGTTCGTCCAGTTGCATCATTCGCCACATGGCTTCGACGTAATCTCCGGCAAAGCCCCAATCGCGTTTGGCGTCCAGATTGCCCAGATAAAGTTTGTCCTGCAATCCCAGTTTGATCGCCCCCGCAGCTCGCGTGATTTTGCGCGTGACGAAAGTTTCGCCTCGTCGTGGAGATTCGTGATTGAACAGAATTCCATTGCAGGCATACAGGCCGTAACTTTCGCGGTAATTGACCGTGATCCAGTAAGCGTAAAGTTTGGCTGCGGCGTAAGGGCTGCGCGGATAAAACGGAGTGGTTTCTCGCTGCGGAACTTCCTGAACCTTGCCGTAAAGTTCCGACGAAGACGCCTGATAAAAACGCGTCTTGCCGAGTCCGGTTTCGCGAATCGCTTCCAGCAAACGCAACGCGCCCATTGCGCCGACTTCGGCTGTGTATTCGGGAATGTCGAAACTGACGCGAACGTGCGATTGAGCGCCGAGGTTGTAAATTTCGTCCGGTTGAACATCGCGCAGGATTTTGTTCAACGAACTGGCGTCGTTCAGATCGCCGTAAACCAGCTTCATACGTCGTCCGGATTCATGCGGGTCCTGGTAAATATGATCAATCCGTTCGGTGTTGAAAGTGCTGGCGCGGCGAATGATTCCGTAAACTTCGTAACCTTTGGCCAACAACAATTCGGTCAGATAACTGCCGTCCTGCCCGGTGATGCCTGTGATTAGTGCTTTTTTCATAAGGATATGATTTCTTTCTTCTGGATGAGCTTCTTCATTGAGGAATTTAAGAGGCGCAAACGAAGCGCGAATAGTACAGGCAATCCGGCAGCGGCTTCAAGACGGTAAAAGTTGAAAAAACCTATATGCCGATGTTAGATTGCTTTTGCTATATGCCTTTCAAACTTTTAGCGCTAGACATAGATGGAACGCTGCTCACGCCTCGCGGAGAGATCACTCCACGCACTTACGAAGCAATTAACGAAATTCGCCGGCGCGGAGTGATGGTCGTTTTGGTGACAGGCCGCCGCTTCGGTTCGGCGCGCGAATTGGTTCTGAGGTTGGAATTGGATCTTCCGCTGGTTTCGCACAACGGCGCTCTGACCAAAAACATCGAGACGCTTGAAACTCTGGATTTTCATCCGCTGGAAGCGGACTCCGCGCGCAAAATCATCAAATTCGGACGCCAGCACAACGTTGACATGATCTGTTGCGACGATCCGCACGGATTGGGCACGATGGTTCTGGATGGAATTTCCGACCAGAACAAGGCTCTGCACGGATACCTGAAAAAATACCGTGACGCAGTGGTCGAAGTTCCGGACCTTCTGGAATATGTTCAGACTTCGCCGATTCAGATGATGTTTTCCGGTCGTTGCGATCCGATTGACGAATTCGCCGAAAAGCTCGGTCAGGCGATGGACGGAAACATACAACTTTTCAAAACGCGTTATCGTTCGGTTGATCTGACGATTCTGGACGCGCTCAGCACTACAGCGTCAAAAGGCGGCAGCCTGGCCGCCATCGCCAATCAAAACAACATTGCCCGCGAAGAGATCATGGCCATCGGAGACAATCACAACGACCTGACCATGCTTCATTACGCCGGGCGCGGCGTCGTGATGGCCAACGCCGAAGACGAGTTGAAGCAGATGGGCTTTGAACTGACCGCTTCAAATGAAGAGGACGGCGTAGCGCAAGCAATCGAAAAATTCATTCTCAAATAAAAGGAGCAATCAATTATGGCAAATCGCACCGCAATCATTGAAACAACCAAGGGCACGATCAAATTCGAACTTTACGAAGACCAGGCGCCGATCACCACCGCCAACTTCGTCGAACTGGCTGAAAAGAATTTCTACGATGGATTGAAGTTTCACCGCTACGAACCCGGCTTCGTCATTCAGGGCGGATGCCCTTACGGAACCGGCACTGGCAGTTCGGATAAGAAAATTCCGCTGGAAGTCAGTCCGAACCTGAAACACGGTGACGCCGGAGCCGTGGCTATGGCTCGTTCGTCCGATCCGAACAGCGCCAGTTGCCAGTTTTACATCACGCTTGGACAGGCGGCTTTTCTGGATGGCAATTACGCCGTTTTTGGCCGAGTGACTGAAGGCATGGATGCAGCCAAAACCCTCCGCGCCGGCGATGTCATGAACAAAGTCACCATCGTCAACGAATAATAGAGATTCGGCATTTAGCCAATTACC